>NVSZ01000005.1 GCA_002732845.1 Rhodospirillaceae bacterium | reverse complement strand
GAGTTCGAATCTTGGTGCCGGCACCATATAAAACAACGGCTTAGCGCACATCAGCGCTGAGCCGTTTTTGTTTCAGCAACCACCCACGGTAATGCCCCCATAATTAAGGGGGCATTACCGTGCGAGTCTTGCCCAAAACGCTTGAGACTTCCTAAACGCCCTATTTTAAAGAAAATTTGTGACTAAAGGCCCGTCCGTCTGATACGACGACACTTTCAAAACCTAACAGGTGTGCAAAATCGAGGAAGGAGAAAATGTCTGATACGCCGAGCTCAATGAACAGCGGTGTTTGCCGAGAAAAGGTGGTAAGAATCTCCAACGCCGCACGCACCCGAAAAACCGTATTCAACTTTCCGTCTTCTAAACCGACAATGACCAAGACCTTAGCCCCTTCACCACCTGTAAATATTGAAACGCCGGGTGGATAAGGCCGGTTCATAATCAACGACGACAGACCAATAGCAAAATTAATCCGGCGGGCCTCGCTTGCATCCGTTGCAACTTGTGATTTTGATGAAAGTGTTTCCGAAGACGTTATGGGCGGAAAAGCATAACCCTCAACGCCGCTGGCCCAAGCCTCCTTTAAACACATCGCGTTTAAGACAAAGACGGCCAAACCGAGGACCAGAATTTTTGAAATTCCCAGATTTGAATATCCGCAATCAACACCTTTGGTCTTCATAATACTCTTCCCTCATTTATGATGAGACTGAATATTAAACAGACTTGCCATGAAAGTCTAAATATCGTCTTCTTTTACCCTGTAAGAATAAGGGAACAGTCCAGATGTCAGAAAAAAACACAAAAACGGATTATGACAAGGTTTATTTGTTGGCGGCTCTTAAAGAAGCCCAAGATACGGTTCGCTCTTATGATACCAAAGCACAGATTGTCGGGRTTGGCTTTATCTTTACCGTTGGTATTTTAAGAGGTTTTTCAGACAACCTAACCGGTGCGGGCGATACAGGGACGTTAAGCATTATTGGAGCTTGGTTGCTGACCATTGGCCCCATCGTCTTGTTTGGCTCTGTTCTCTATCCGTCACGCAGTAAAATGGTGTCGAGCTATGCCAAAGACCACGACATCAAGCATGTTTATTATTTCGACGCTAATCGGGGCCGAAATTTTGATGAATATCTCACCGATATTAAATCGTGTGACTGGCAAAAAGAACTGGTCTTCGAACTGATGAAAGCCAGCCGTTTAAGAGAAGTCAAACGGCAACGTTTTGTCTTGGCCTTGACCGTATCGGGTTTCAGCTTCCTAATCATCGCCCTTTATCAAGTTTCCAGAACCCTCATCTGACTTTAAATTCACCTTTTCAGGACCATTCGTGTCGCATGAGCGGGGAAAACGGCCGTTTTCTGGCCGTTCGTGAAGAATTATCGGCCACTGGTGAAGACCGTGTATCCGGCTGAAAAACAACGGYGTACACCTAATGACATCGAAACCAAATGATATCCAAACATAAGGAATTGAAGTCATGTTTATCAAGAACAAAACACAGTTATTCGCAGCAGTATTAGGCGTTTCCTTTATTGCCATCATATTTTCTGGGATGGCGAAGGCTTCTGAAGCCTCGATCCTTTATGACAATGGCGGAAATGCCGTGGTTGCGTACTTGACCTGTGAAAACAAAAGTACACCAACAGTTCTCTTCACTCAGGACAAAAAACCCGTTGCCGCCTACATCCAATGTGCCGAGCCTGCCGCTTCGACCAAAGACGAAGCCGTCACCGCCAAAGAAGGCCCAATTGCCGCAATGGTTTCCAGCACAAGATCAACCGCAAGACGGACCGCACGCCGCGTATCCAATCGTAACAATGATTGATTTGCAGGCGTGATACTTCTAACGTAATTCCTGTAAAGGGCTTATAAAAGGACTACATATGTTGAAACTTAGAACAATTATGCCCCTTGTTGCCATTGTTAGCGTTGTCGTGCTGGCGACGGCTTGTGAAGAGCAAGCCGTAAAAGTTGATAATCCTATCCGCGCCATAAAAACCTTCACCGTTGCCGAAGTTGCCGGCGGAAGTATCCGTCAGTATTCGGGCAAGGTTATTGCGGGTGATACGGCTGGGCTCAGTTTTTCTTCGTCCGGGCGCGTGGCTTCTATTTCTGTACGCAGTGGTGACCGGGTGACAAAAGGTCAGGAATTAGCCGCTTTGGATAAAGAACCCTTTTTATTGGACGTTCAGGCGGCTAAGGCCGACTTGAACAAAGCCCAATCCAGTTTACGGGAAAAACAACACGACGCGCAGCGCAAGCAAGCCTTATTCCCAAAAGGCTGGGTCACCGAGGCCGCCGTTGAGCAAAGCTTGGCCGCCAAAGAAGCCGCAGCCAGCCAAGTGAATTATGCTAAATCTCAACTGGGGAGAGCCAACAGGGCGCTGTCAGAAACCATCATCACGGCCCCCTTTTCCGGTGTCATCGGCGAACGTTTGTTTGAGCCATACATGGACGTTAATGGTGGACAGAAAGTGTTTTCCATCGAAGGCATCGGAGCGCTAGAAGTGGCCATCAGCGTTCCCGAAAGAGCCATCGCCGACCTTCATCTTGGCCTTCCCGCGAACGTGACATTTAACGCCGTAAAAGATTTAAACGTGTCCGGACACGTCACCGAAATTGCCACAACGGCAGGTCCGGGCAGTGTTTTTGCGGTAAAGGTTGGGCTTGARACACCCGTGGCATCTTTGCGGACGGGGATGAGCGCCAACGTCACATTGGTCAGTCAAAATACCAATGAAAAATCGGGATATATGGTTCCTCTTGCCGCCATATCTGCGGGCAACCAAACAGCCCCAGGATACGTTTTTGTGTTTAATGCAAAGACCACTCAGGTGCAAAAGGTTCCCGTTAAACCACAGGGCATGGGGCGTGATAACTTTGTCGCCGTGAGCGGTGTGAAAGCGGGCGATGTGATTGCCTCTGCGGGCGTGTCTTTTTTAAGCGATGGTCAGAAAGTTAAGTTAATGACCCCCGCCCCGCGTTGATTGTTTGTTTTTTAAGTCTGGGATCTGCTCATGGTGAACATTACAGAATTTGCTCTAAAAAACTCACGCCTCACGATTATGGCTCTGTTTATGATGGTTTTAATGGGCGTCATTGTTTTCTTGAGTTATCCCAGCCGCGAAGACCCCTCGATCACCATTCGCATCGCCAATATCACAACACAGTTTCCGGGTATGTCTCCTGAACGGATCGAAGACCTGATCACCCGCCCCATCGAAGAAAAACTTCGTGAAATTTCTGAAGTTAAAAGTATCACCTCTGATTCTAAAACTGGGGTGTCTTTGGTTAAGGTTGAACTGAAAGACAGCATCAAAGATTTGGCCCCGGTGTGGCAAGACCTGCGCGAAAAGATGAAAGACATTGGCCCAAGTTTGCCAGAGGGCGTTCGCGGCCCCTTCATCAACGATAATGTTGGCCTGACCGCGATGGCGTCTATTGCCCTGTGGAGCGATGGTTTTTCCTTGGCGGAAATGAACGAAACGGCCAAGGATATTCGCAACCACCTATACGCCTTGGACGGCATTCAAAAAATTGACCTTTTCGGCGTGCAGGATGAACGTATTTTTCTTGAGCTTTCGCGCACCGCCATCACGCAATACGGCATAGACCCAAGTGTTATTATTGACACCCTAAAAAAACAAAATGTTATTTTGCCCGGTGGTCAAATTGATGCGGATGGGCAAACGGTTATTTTGGAACCCACGGGTAATTTTAATTCCGTTGAAGATATTAAAAAGCTGATTATCGCCATTCCCAATTCGAACCAAATGGCCCGCTTGAGCGACATCGTGAACATCAGTCGAGCGTATATTGATCCGCCTCAGGCCCCTGTTTATTTTAACGGAAAGCCGGCCATCGTCATTAGCATTTCTGCGGCGGATGGCCTGAACAGTGAACAGTTTGGACGCCTTTTGAAAGACAAAGTCACGGCCCTGCAAAACCAATTGCCGTGGGGCTATAAAATGGAGTTTGCGACGTTCCAACCTGATTTGGTCAAGGTCGCGGTCGATGGTGCCATCAACAATCTCTATCAAACATTGGGCATCGTATTGTTGGTTGTGATGGCGTTCTTAGGCCTGCGCACCGGATTAATCGTCGGCTCGTTTGTGCCATTAACCATGTTGGCCGGGCTGGTGATTATGCGGGGCTTGGACGTGGAACTTCAACGCGTATCCATTTCGGCGATGATTATATCATTGGGTATGTTGGTCGATAACGGCATCGTTATGGCCGAAGACGTGCGGGTGCGGATGGAACAAGGCGTCGAGCGTATTCAGGCTGCGATCGCGTCTGGTAAATCATTAGCGGTGCCTTTGTTAACGTCTTCTTTGACGACCATTTTGTTTTTTGTGCCGATGGCCTTGGCCGAAGGCGGAACCGGAGAATTTACAGGATCTCTTGCCRTCGTCGTGACCATTCTTTTGCTGACTTCTTGGTTCTTGGCCCTGTATATGACTCCAGCCATTTGTGCGTGGTTTTTAAAAGTCAAAGTCACCAATACGGACACAGCCAAGCGTTTCGATTCAAAACTGTATGTGCAATACCGAGGTATTTTACAATCCATCTTAAAATTTAGAGTCCCGTTTTTGGGCCTGATGGTTGTGCTGTTATTTGGTTCGGCCTTTGCCATGAAATTCGTGGATTCAGAATTCTTCCCTCTTGGTGACCGTAATCAATATTTGATTTATATGGACCTGCCTGCGGGAAGTTCGATCAAGAAAACCGACGAGGCTGTGCAACGTTTAAGCCTGTGGTTGAGCGATGAAACGATCAACCCAGAAATTTCCAGCAGTGTGGCTTATGTTGCGGGCGGTGGTCCCCGGTTTTATTTGGCGTTGTCGCAACCCGACCCTGATCCGCACAAGGCCTTTATTCTTGTGAATTTAAAATCGGCTTCAACCGCCGACGACATGATTATTCGCACCCGAAGCCATCTCTTAAATACCTTTCCCGGCGTTCAGGGCGAAGTCAAAAAAATGTGGATGGGAGCGTCGGAACCCGGATTATTCCAAATTCGTTTGATCGGTCCAGACAAGGATGTCTTGCTGGAAACGTCGGAACAGCTTATTGGCACTCTTAAAAAATTAGGCGGCATGTTGTCGGCAAAGCAAGATTGGGAAAATCCAATTTTGAAGCTAACCGTTGACATCGACCAAGCCCGCGCCCGAACAGCGGGGGTATCCTCTGAACAAGTCGCCAATACTTTAAATACGTATTTGACGGGCCGTTCAGTTACAGATTTCAGGGAAGGCAATAAAGTCATTCCGGTTATTTTGCGCGGTGTCGAAGAAGACCGCGCGACCTTAACAGGTCTGCAAGGTCTCAGCGTATATTCCAAACAACACAGCACATGGATTCCGGTCACGCAAATCGCCGATATTTCAGGTCAATGGCAACCGGGACGTATCAAACGCTATCAACAAGAACGCACCCTTACAATTTCCGCCAAGCACATTCAGTTATCGGCGAGTGAGGTTTATGCCCAGTTAATCCCCGCATTAGAGGCTTTAAATTTACCCGCCGGTCATCATTGGGAAATTGGCGGAGAAATCGAAGACCAAGCCGACGCCAATGGAAACTTGTTTGCGGCCTTACCCGCATGCTTAGGACTGATTGTTGTGTTGCTGGTTTGGCAGTTTAATTCTTTTCGCCGCCCCGCGATTATCCTCCTGACCATTCCGCTGGTGCTGATCGGGGCCACCGCTGGTTTGTTGGCGATGAACGCCAGCTTTGGCTTTATGGTGATGTTGGGTTTTTTCAGCCTAGCAGGTATTATTATTAACAATGGTATCGTGCTGATTGATCGTATTGATCAAGAACAAAAAACGGGTCTATCCCCCTATGAGGCGATTATGACGGCTTGTTTGTCACGCCTGCGGCCCATTTTGATCACCACCTTAACAACGGTGCTGGGCTTGTTGCCGTTGATCATATCCAAGGACCCTTTGTTTTACGGTATGGCCAGTGCCATTGCCTTTGGCTTGGCCATAGGCACCGTCTTTACGCTGGGGGTTGTTCCTGCTCTTTACGCTCTATTCTTTCGTGTTCATTCCCCAACATCTTAGGAATTATTATGTTTAAACTTACCTCTATTCGCCATGCTTTTGTTGTTGTGGCCTTAACATCAACCCTTGCGGCTTGTGCGGCAACAACCGCTCAAAATTCAGGCTTTCTAAGCAGTTATGATGGCTTTCGCCCCGGTCCCGAAGGCGGTGTCGAACGCGTTTGGGTGAACCCAGAATATGCCGGTGATGCGGCTCTGAATGCCAAACTCAGCGCCTACACCCATATTATCGTGGACCCGGTTTGGGTGATGTTTAAAAACAATGAAGCCTATGGCGGCATTGATCCTTCACAACTTAAATTACTAGCCGATGATTTTCAAAAAAAGATTTCCGGTGCGGTTCAGGCGCGTTATAGGGTCGCGAAGGATGCGTCGCCCAAAACCCTGCGCATTTCCTTTGGTTTGACGGGCGTGGAAAGCCCTAACCGAGCTCTGGCGGCGGTCAGTACGGTGATGCCTGTGGGACTGGCCATTTCCTTCGCTAAAAAATACACACTGGGGGAACATTCCAACGTGGGCAGTGCTTCTATGGAAGTTGTTATTTCTGATTCCCAAAGCGGAGAAACGATTTTTGCCGCCGTCGACAGACGCGCGGGCGACAAAGACTTAGGCACCATCAAAGATCCGCTGAACGATGCCAAGGAAGCCTTTATCTGGTGGGCGGAACGTTTGCGGAAAACCTTGGCTAAGGTCAGCCGTTAAACGTTAGCCAAACTCAGCGGGCCAATCCAGATCATCAAGCTGGCGTTTATAGTTTCTGGATACGGGAACTTTCAGGCCGTTTTTAAGCGTGATTTCATAAGATTTAGAGGCTACCTCGATTTTTTCGATGGCGGCCTTTGCCACCCAATAGGACCGATGAACCTGCAAGCCGTCATGCCCAGCAACATCGCGCAGGGCATCGCTGAACCGATACAAAATCAGGTCCTCGGCCTTGTCGCCATAGACCCGCACATAATGTTGCTCGGCTTTCAAAGCCCAAACCTCGGAACCAACGGGCTTGTCGGTGCGGTCTAAAAATGCCGGGGCATCTGGACGCTTGGTTTTTTCTTTTGGAGTTTCAGGTACAGGAGGCAAAGCAACCTTATCTTCGCGTTCTTTGTACCAACGATAGTTAAGGCCGATCCACACCACAGAAACCACGATGGCAAATTGAACATAACGATTAAGGAAAACCTCTTCATAACTGGAAACGGGCATCCATCCGGTTTGTTGATTTGGCCCACCCAGACCAAATTGCAAAACCAGCCACGGCACAATCAGGGTCAGGGGCAAGCARCCAAGGCCGCTGGCCAAAAACAATCTCGTCAGCAGCGACACAAATTTTCCCTGAAACGCCGCATTGATGAGCGCCGTTGTCGGTAACATAATCGCCCAAATCAAGATCGCACTTAATACGGGGCGAGCAAAAAAAGAAGCATAACCCACGCCTTCGGTACTGGATTTGGTAAGCTCGACAAACCCAAACAAAAGCCCCACGCCAAGCGGCGTGATGACGTGATGAAGCCAAGGCGAAAAGGAATTGAATTTCATGCTTTGAATGTACCTTTGAATGCAATATCTTTGACTAAATAGCATATCGTGGACTTGATCAACAAAAACACCAGAAAAGTGACTTCGGCCTCATGAAAACCCTCTATAAATTAACAGCCGTTGCGTTTGCGTTGAGCGTTTCAGGGTGTGGTAGTATTGCCAAAGGCATTACCGAGGCGTTTTTAGACCGTCCAGCGGCCGAAGACCGTCGTCTGTGTGAAATTCGCGGGGCGGCCTTCCCCGGATTACGGGCCGATCTCGATAAACAAACAAATACGTCCGGGGGAAATGACCGCACGCTTAAAGTCTTGATGGTTCATGGCATTGGCGAACATATCCCCGGATATTCGGCTCGATTATCTGAAAAACTTGCCCACCAACTGAACCTCACGGTGATCAGCGAAGGCTATAAAGAAATTAACTTAAAAGCCCCGCCGTCCGTGATGCAAACAGATGGTGAAAACGATCTTGGTCAATTGCGTATTCAACGTTTTACCAACAAGCAACGTGATCGTGAGCTTCTTTTTTATGAACTGACGTGGTCGGATATTTTGGCCCCGGAAAAAGAGTTATTGGCCTTTGATGATTCCGGAACGCAGACCTCTAAACGCGCAACTGTGAACCGTATGATCAAAGAATTTTTCAACAGCCATGTTCCCGACCCGATGATTTATTTGGGCAAAAGCAAAGAAAAAATTCTGCAGGCGGTCGGGCAGTCTATTTGCTGGATGGTCAGCAAAGATTGGCAGGGTTATGACGACACTTCGAATGCCGTGTGTCGAAGCCTTAACCCGGTCAATGCCGAAAAAGACGATTATGCTTTGATCACACACAGTCTGGGCAGTCGTGTGGTCATCGACAGTCTGCAACGGATTGCCGCGCTGACCCAAAAGGGCATGGATAAATTGTCGGGTGCGGATCAGGCTCAATTTTCAAAAACCTTTCAAGCCCTGCAAAACAAACGTTTCCCCATTTACATGTTGGCCAATCAATTGCCGCTGTTACAGCTAGGCCGAGAAGCCCCGACGGTTTCAAATCAGATTGACCAGTATTGCCGCGCGGATGGGCCAAACTATAAAAACCGGATGTTTAAAGAACTCAACGTGGTGGCCTTCAGTGACCCCAATGACATTCTCAGCTATTCTCTGCCGCCCGGATTTTCGGACAAATATATAGATTCAAGGCTTTGCCCCCGTGTCGTCAACGTGGCCATTAACATTGCCCCCGTGGTTGATCTTTTAGGTCTTGGAGAATTTGCTAATCCGGCAACCGCCCACAACGATTACGAAGCCGATGACCGGGTCATATCCATCATCGCAGATGGTATCGGAATGGATACAAGCTCCACATTGATCGCCGAACGTTGTCAGTGGCTTGAGACGATCAGAGATTGATTCCACTTTCATCACTCACAATACAATTGAACCTTATTTTCTAACTCCACCTTTTTGCCAACGCCGCCAACGACCGAGCCTTACCTTCCGGCGTTCGAGGCCCTGTCGAAAGCCCCCCATGTAGCTTGCAACGCCCATTAGCCAACGCCTTCGCTTGGCACGGCGTCCCTTTTCTGGTTTTAGAACCACACTTAATTTTGTCTTTCATTGTCGTACCCCATGACGCGCACACACGCGGGCGCGTATAGTGGTAAACTTTGCCTGTTGCTGTCGCACGGCTTTCTCAGGTTCAGTTTAGGCTGACAAAGATGACGAAATTTAATCAAGTTCTTTACATAGGGTATGAATATAGTTTTCATTAAACTTCTTTCATTTCCACACATATTAGGTTGGTTGAGTTTTGTCATTTTCGTCAGGGTTCCCCGAAATGTGAGCCGTTTAATTCAAGCCCATACACGGCATTTCCAGCATCACGGCGCTGAACTGTATATCCAAGACCTTCGAGGTTAGCTTTCACGGTATTCCGTGTTGGGATTTTCCGGATGCCGCATTCTTCTGCCCAAAACTTCAGAGCCTCATACAGCGCTTTGATTGGTACAAAGGCATCAGCATTGCTACTGCAACGTTCATTAATAAAGGCCGTAAGGGGGGGTGCTGAATTAAGCCATGTTTGTTTGGCATCAAGGCAATCTTGTGGCTCGTCGAACGCGCCCCTTGCCCGAAGTTTGCGCATCAGATGGGGGACCTAGAAACACGCACTTACGGGGTAAATTGATCCGCTTGATCGGAGAGCCCCTGTGTTGGTTGTTAGGACGCATTATTGAAGTCTTGCCGGGTGATGCAGAACGCTTTTACCCCGTCGGTCACAACCGAGCCAACACAAGGGCATAATTCAATCAAAACGGCTGGTTGTTGCAAAAACAAAAGCCAGCCGTTACCTCTCCGCTACAAGCAGAAGTGTGTTTCTTCAAACTCATGGTAAAACTACCCTTTTGCCATGAGTGGCGCTCTCGTTACACCAAGCCATTGGTGTGAAATAATACAATACTAATACAACACTGATCTCCCAAGGTAATGGGAGCGCTTGTGACATTTCGATGTATCACTGGCGGCTGGCGTTTCAAATTGATCGGCTTTTTTCATTCACCCAATTAAGAACGTCGTCATACTTGCCCTGAAAGATGATTTTGTTGGATTGTTTTTCAAGTTGATAGGCGTACATGGGATCATAATAATCCTTTAGCATTGCCGTGACCCACGCTTCATGTCCACTGGTGTCACCGTGCTCATTTTGTCGGCGCAGCGCCTCATCCATAAGCACTGCAATCCGTTTATAATTTTCCAGTCCCAAGCGTTTTTGCACCCGCGACAAGCTTTGTGTCAAATAAGCGGCGAACAATTCCCATCCATTCGTCGGGTGCGTATCGAAAAACTCCTGTGTCATCTCAATTACGTATTCTTGGACAATGCGCTGGACTCGAAACTCCATAGGCATTTCAACGATAGCAACGTTGGCATTGTGCATTTTATTATAAAATTCGGGCGGAACAGCGTTTGGTCCGATGCGGCGGCCTTCATCTTCTACGATCAATGTGCGGTCCGGGTATTGACGGCGTTTGCGTAATAAATCGATGCCTAAGGCGTGTTCAAAATCAATTTGGCTGGGGGCCCCAGATACCCGCCGTCCGAAGCTTGATCCCCGGTGATTGGCATGACCTTCCAAATCTATGCTGAACTCAACCGCATTCACCAGCGGTGTCTTTGCCGTTCCGGTTTTTCCACCGATCCGTAAAATCGGCACCCGTTCCGCCGCATCCTGAAATTGGTCAATAATGAACCGGCGAAGCGCCTTAAAACCTCCGTCAATCAAAGGGACGTCGATACCGGCTTCAGACATCCAGGCCTGCGCATAGTTAGAGCGCATGCCGCCGCGCCAACAATAAATATGGGCATTTTCTTGGGCCTTCGCGAAATCGCACCACGCCTGAATGCGTTGATCTTTGGTCTTTCCGGTGACCAGTGAATGCCCCAATTTAATGGCGGCTTGACGGCCTTTTTCTTTATAGCAGGTGCCAACAAGTTTGCGTTCATCGTCACGTAAAATGGGGATGTTCGTCGACGTCGGAAAACCGCCCTTAGAAAACTCAATTTCAGCCCGCACATCGATAAACGGCGTGTCCGCGATCAACAAATCTTCGAACTGTTCTTTAGGTACAATGTGGTTTGACATAATCTCGGTTCTTTAGGCGTCAGGGCTAAGAGCGTTACACCGCTTCCTGCGGTGCGACGGACAAATAATGCAGGCTGAACATTTGCTCAGAATCCGTCCATCCATGCAAGGGCTCAAATCCGGCGCGCCGGGAGAGCTCTTGAAATTCACAAACCGAATACTTGTATGAGTTCTCGGTGTGGATGGTTTCCCCCTTGGCGAACGTTATCGATTGTCCGCCCAACGACACCACCTGTGCGCATTGACTAACCAAGTGCATCTCTATGCGCCCGGCATCTGCGTTATAAAAGGCTTTGTGGCTGAAGGTATCAAGATCAAAGTCTGCACCGCATTCAGTGTTTAAGCGCCTCAAAAGATTGAGGTTAAACTGGGCCGTCACGCCCTGAGCATCGTTATAGGCGGCGTTCAGAACAGCTTCGTCTTTTTTCAAGTCAATGCCGATCAACATTCCGCCGCCGGGTCCAGCTATGCTGGCCGCGTTAGCCATAAACTCAAGCGCTTGATCGGGGGCAAAGTTACCCAGCGTTGAACCCGGAAAAAACACCACTTTTCGGCCCGGTCCCGCTATGTCGGGCAAGTCGAAGGGCTGCGTAAAGTCCGCGCATACGGCGTGCACGGCAAGGGCTGGAAACCTTTTGGCCAGCTCTTGCGTAACCCCTTGCAGGGCCGTACCGGAAATATCCACACCGACAAAAGCCGCCGGGTTATCGAGCGCCGACAGCAAAATATTGATTTTCTCAGAAGATCCGGTGCCGTATTCGATGATCCTCGCCCCGGGACCGATTTCTGTTGCTGCGTCGTCCGCGATGTCTTTCAACAGCGCCATTTCAACGCGGGTCACGTAATATTCTGGTAATTCACAAATTTGTTCGAACAAAACGCTGCCGTGGTCATCGTAAAAATACTTACTCGGTAACGTTTTCGGAGTTGCGCCAAGACCCGCCAAAGCCTCGCTCAGAAATATTTCCAAGTCGGGGCGGACATCGGCAAAAGAGGCCGCAGCGGTTTCACTATCCATGATCAAGTCACCCGACATGTGCGAAATCCACCGAACACGTCGCGACGATGGGCCGGAAAATAGTTTCGATAAGTGCCGTGAACCATGCGCCCCCGTGTGGTCCATGCGCCACCGCGCAGCACTTTGGTATCGCCAAATAACATGTCTGAATATTCCTTATAGGCATCCGCCTTGAATCCCGGATAAGCCTCAAACGTGTCGGCCGTCCATTCCCAGACGTTGCCAAGCATCTGTCGACATCCAAACGCGCTGTCACCATGCCCTAGGGCCGCCACGTCAACGGGACCCAAAGCCCGAGCATCTAAATTCGCGCGTGTGGTATCTGGCAAGCTGTCCCCCCAAGGGTAGCGCCGTTTAGTTGTGGCCAGCTTGCCGTCGCTGTCGGCTTCGCCCAGAGCTGCCGCTTCCCATTCGGCTTCCGTCGGCAAGCGCACCCCGGCCCAACGGCAATAGGCGTTGGCTTCATGCCAATTCACATGAATAATGGGTTCATGCACGGGCAGCTTTAAGGTCCGATCAAACCGTCTCACCAGCCAATTGGCAGGGCCATCTGGTTGCCAATAGACCGGATACTCCGCGCCAGCTTCCGTGCGCCATGCCCAACCTTGCGCATCCCAAAAGGCCTCTTGGTGATAGCCGCCTTCATCGACAAAGGCTTGAAACGCGCCGTTGGTGACGGGGGCCTTTGCAATCTCGAAGGATTTGAGGATCACCGGGTGCGCCCATTTTTCATTGTCGAACAGGAACGGCGCGTTTTTGGATGCGCCTAAGTAAAATGTCCCGCCCGGAACGTGGGCCCAGCCAGCATACGAGCCAGCTTTTCGTTCCGTCGAAACATCAGCCGCGTTGGCCAACTTAGGCGTCGGGTAGGCCAACGTTTGACGCGCCCACAAGAAAGCTTCGGTGTGCATATCTTCATGGAAGATGCCAAACTGATAGATAAAGCTGTCTTGCTCTGTCGCCATATGGCCATCTAGTCGCTCGACCAATAGCTCGAAGACCGCCTGCATGTAAGACAATGTCTCGCCCCGGTCCAACAGCGGAAGATCCCAGCGCAAGTCATGAGCAACGGCGATGGAATCGTAAAGCTGGTCGGCGCGCGCCCCCAGAACGGACTCCATGCCATACAGTTGGCGCAGAATAAAAAATTCGTAGAAATAGGCAACATGGGCAATTTCCCAGCGCATCGGGTTAACGATTGGCAGCTTAGGCCCCATGAGTTGCTCGTCACTCAGGTCACCGATCAGTTCCAAAGTTCGGTTCCGGGCATCTTGCATATTTTCAATGATTTGTGCGGTGGTGATTGGAACGGTCATACGGTATCCTGATTTTGGAGGATGTTAAGTGAAAATTAGTCTGATCACGCCAGCCAAAAAATACTCTAAAAGCGGCAATCGCACAACAGCGCTGCGTTGGGCCAAGATATTGCGCACCGGCGGTCACCGGGTGCGTGTCGAAGTCGACTATAACGGCGAAGACACAGATTTAATGATCGCCATTCACGCCTGGCACAGCGCCCCGGCGATCAAACGCTATCGGGCGCGTTTTTCGGACGGACCGCTGGTGGTTGGCCTCGGTGGAACCGACATCAATACGTTCTTGAAAACCCAGCCCAAAACTACGCTTCGCTCGATGGAAATGGCCGACGTGCTGATTTGCCTGCACGACCTTATTGGCAAGGAGCTTCCGCTGGCGCTTCGTGGCAAGCTTCATGTGATTCGCCAATCGGCCATGCCTTTAGCAAGCCCCCGGCACCCGGCACAAAAAAACTTCGACATTTGTGTTATCGGCCACCTGCGGGACGAAAAAGATCCCTTTAGAACGGCGCTGGCGGCTCGGCTTTTGCCGCCGTCCTCGCGTATTCGGGTGATCCATTTGGGCAAGGCCACCACCCCAGACTTCCACACGCAAGCCAACGCCGAAATGACCAACAACCCGCGCTATCATTGGCAGGGCGAAGTGCCGGGATGGCGGGTACGGCGCGAATTGTCGAAAACCAGATTAATGGTGATCAGCTCCACACAGGAAGGCGGCGCAAATGTAATTTCCGAAGCCATCGTCGCGGATGTGCCGATCATCGCCAGCGACATTGCCGGCAACGTAGGCTTATTGGGCGACGATTACCCCGGCTATTATCCGGTTGGTGATGAGGCCCAATTGGCGCATTTGCTGGACCGCGCCGAAACAGATGCAGCATTCCTTGAGACGCTGACCCGTCATGGCCAGATGTTAAAAGCAAAATTCGAGCCCGCCCATGAGCAGAAAGCTTTGTTGCGCATTATAAATTCAATTGCGAGACCAGCGTAACCGGTTCCAGATGATTACTTTCAGCAGTCACCCGGCCAACGATGGCGGCTTTGCTGTACCCTAATTCATGCAACGCCTGCAGGCACGATTGGGCTTTCTCAGCGGGCAGGCTGGCCAAAAGTCCGCCGGATGTTTGCGGATCGAAAATCAGCGGATAGCGTTCGTGGTTTTTCATCTCTTCAAGATTTCTGATGCCCCGACGCAGCCGGATATTCGCAGGCTGCAGTGAGCTTAAAATTCCAAGACGGACCGTATCTTGGGCACCGTCCAAAATTGGCAAGGCATCCAAATCAATTTCAACGTCAACGCCGGAAGCCTTGGTCATTTCCACCGTATGGCCCAACAAACCGAACCCGGTGATGTCCGTACACGCGCTGGCACCAAAGTTGAACACACAGTCCGCGGCCAAGCGATTTGACTGAACCATGGACTTCACGGCACCGTCGATCCACCGTCCCTTGGCACAATGTTGCATGTCGGCGGCAAACAAAGTCCCCGTGCCGAGCGCCTTGGTGAGAATTAAGATATCGCCTTGGGCCATGCCGCCCTTTTGAAGAATGGCATCCGGGTCGGCTAAGCCGTTAACAGAAAACCCCAGCGCCAGTTCTGGCCCTTCACTGGTATGGCCACCGACCAATGTCGCACCAGCGTCATTAAGGACCTCCATCGCGCCGCTCATCATTTCGCGCAACGTGGCCTCGACCTTGGCTTCCAAGCCGTAGGGAACGGTGGCAATGGCCAACGCAGATTGAGCAACGGCACCCATGGCGAAGATGTCGCTCAAGGCATGGTTCGCGGCGACTTGTCCAAAGATGTAAGGATCATCAATAAAGGAGCGGAAGTAATCAACAGTGTGCACCATCACCTTGCCGGGGGGAATTTGCACGACAGCGGCGTCGTCCGGGGCATGAAGGCCAACCAGAACATCTGCGTTGGCGACCGGTTCCAGATCGGCCAAGGCGCGGGTCAAGACATTGGCCCCGACCTTGGCCCCACAGCCACCGCAGCGCATGGCAACGGCGGAAATATCATTGAGGGTCGCCTGATCAGCAAGCCCGGGGTTCAGCGCAACCGCCTGTTCGGGGGCCATCTCAGGAAGCTCGTTAAACTTACGCATAAAATTACGGTCGATGCGGTCTTTCCACGTCCACACCCATTTGCCCCCGATCGCCCTTCCCCACCTTGAAGCGATGCCATATTTGTCGCCGGTACTGATCAAAGCCAGAACGTTTTTTTGCGGCGTAAAAGCACGGGGCGACTGACCGATCAGTACGCGGCGCAGGTTATCGGCCAGCGGCGGCCCCTGACGAACCGCAAAGACACCGGCTTTTGGCCGAGGATGATTGACCACGGCTGCAATATCTCCGGCGGCGAAGACGTCCGGGTGAGACATTGATTGCAAAGTGTCTTGAACTTCAATAAACCCGGCCGCATCGACAGCCAGACCCGATTGGCGAAGCCACGACGGCGCACCGGCCGCGGTGACCCATAAGATTTCATCCAATTCGATGGTCTTGCCGCCCCTCATTGTGAGGGCACCTTGGGCCACGTTTTCGGCTTCGGCGTTGGTGTGAACGTGCACGCCGCGCGCCGATAGAACCCGCCCAACGCGGCGTTGCAAACCGACGCCGAAGTCAGGCAATATGGTTTGCGACCTGCAAATCAGGTGGAACTCGAGGCTATCGGTGGTCCGTCCTTGTTCGGCGAGCAGGCTCTTCAGCCGAAATTGCATCGCAAGCAACAGCTCTACGCCGCCAGCCCCAGCGCCGACGACACCGATCCGGTGGCAACCCGGATGAGCCAGCACACGCTCGACCAATTGGTGCCAACGATTGATAAAGGTGTTGATTGGCTTGACGGGTGTGGTGAAATTCTCGGCCCCGGCGATGCCCATAAAACCAGGAGTCGAGCCAATATTGACCGACAGCACATCATAGGAAACGGCCGGGCGCCCCTTGCAGATGACCTGCTTGTCCTGCAAGTTTAGCAACGTCGCTTCATCGTGATAAAGGCGCGCCCCGGCGAATTGGCAGAGGGGGCGCAGGTCAATATGCACGTCATCAAATTCATAATGACCGGCCACAAAGCCCGGCAGCATACCGGAATAAGGCGTATCGACGTCGCGCGCGATAACCGTTAGGCGAACGCCGGGCAACGGGTTCATGGCAAATTTCTTAAGCACGATGACATGACTATGGCCGCCACCGACGAGAACAAGGTCTTTGACAATGGCGCTTTGGCTGGATTTCATAAAACCTACTATGAGTAGCAATTCAGATGGAAGATTAACGTACTTATTGTCGGCGTCTTATGCCGATCAAATCACATTCTGATAGATGCACAACACAAACGCAACTTCTGTTATTGGCGAACAGCAGGGATTTTAGAGTTGGGCAGAACCTCACGTCTGGTTCTGCCCCTTAACGGACTCTGTTGTTTTATGTCGGTCAGCATGATGGCAAAGGCTCAGTTGCAATCGATCATGCTGTCAAATGATCGGCGGCGTTGAAATAGGGTAGGCTGTCTTGTGAAGAGCAACCAAGCATCGCGAGCCTTTCGGCAATTTTGATCGCTTTTTGGTATTTGCGTTCATTTTCAGCGGGCGTGTGCGTTTGAAAGGCTATACCGCAAAGAGATATCCCGTAATGGGCCTGTAAGGTCCGGATCAGTTTACCCGCAAGCATACCATCGGCAATGAGTGATAATTCAAAGTCTTCCTGTTTTTTAATCCAGAATTTATGCTTCACCAGATGTGCGCGGATGTGCGCTTCTGTGGCGAGGGCGGCATCCCAATATTCAGATTCCGAGTTTGTTTCATCACCCGACACCTCTGCGAAAGCCATGCAGAACCCAAGAAACACTTTTTCTTTGTCGGTTGCAGATTTCCACGCCGTACCGCCAAGGCTTTCCCAAACAGACAGGTTCATTTCACCATAAACCTGTGGGGCACGTTCAAAGAACAAACGATGCAAACCGCCTTCGTTCAGTGAACTGTCGAGTTTTTGTTCCTTGTAGATATCGGTTGCAGCATACGTACCACACACAGGACAGGTGTCGTCCTTATAGGCGTTTTTCCGATAAATATGAGAACAGCGCATTTTGTTCTCTAATTCATTTTTACACAGCAAATAGGTATCGTGGACTTCCTCGCCGTCTTGTTGTTTGCCAATCCAATTGAACCTGTTCATGTATTTTACATGGGAACGGCGTGTGCTCCACAGGCTCCATTCTAGTTTTTCCACC
Source organism: Rhodospirillaceae bacterium (assembly GCA_002732845.1). Taxonomy (GTDB): domain Bacteria; phylum Pseudomonadota; class Alphaproteobacteria; order Rhodospirillales; family Magnetovibrionaceae; genus JANLGW01. Next base: position 48,087 of record NVSZ01000005.1, on the reverse strand, counting down.
GGGCCGAATGTGCTCCAGTTCGAGCTCACATCAATGATCACACATTTATCTTTGCCCGGAGCAGAACGTAGCCCACGACCAACGGACTGACCCCACAGAACTTTCGACAAGGTTGGGCGAAGATGGACGATGATGTTGCAATAGGGATTGTCCCAGCCTTCGGTCAATACACCCACCGAGACCATGGCTTCAATCTCACCGCTTTCATGGCGGGCCAACAGTTCCATGCGTTCCTTGATCGATGTTCCCGCCGTGATGATCGCGGCACTGATGCCGAATTCTTGGATTTTGCTTAACGTGACTTCGGCGACGCTGATATCGGCACAGAACCAGGCCGAGATCGGTTTAGAAAGTTTCAAACGCTCTTCGTTATAACTCCATGTCGCATAATCGATCATGGATGATTTAATGATCGCGGGCGACAGTTTGGTAACGGGAAAATCACCCGAACTGATGTCGATACTGTCGAGGTTCAGATCGTGCACAAAATGGGGCCGATAGACCGGCTGCACCAAAACACCTTCTGCAATTAAGTCTTCGATATTGGCGCAATCGATGATGGTGTCAAAGGCTAGGTTAAGCTGGTCACGCTGATCGTTTGTGATGCGCTCGGGCGAAGCCGTTAGCCCAATGAAGTGCGCGTTGGGTTTGCCGTTTTCGTTAAAATTATCGATAATCCGTTTGTAAGCCGTCCCATTGGGCGATACGCGATGCGCTTCGTCCACAATGATAAGGTCGGCTTTGGATATGGCGTCCGCCAACATCTCCTTGGCGCGCATATTGGTCGAGAGCAAAATATCGTAGCCCTCAAACGCAGGACCCGTGTCCGCAGCTGTTAACTTGCGGACAGAGTGTTTTCGGCTTAGGGCCGTTTCAAGTTGCTCTAACAGCACGAGACGGTGGCAGAGCACGATAATTTTCTGGTTCTTATAAAATCGCTCTACGATCTCACTTGCCAGCACGGTCTTGCCAGCGCCCGTTGGCGCTTTCAGGATAAATCTGCGGTATTTTTGGATGATCGACGGAAAGTCATCGATGATTTTTTGTTGCCAATTTCTGAGATGCATTGAAAGCCTATATCAAACAGTCGATAACCGTAGCCCTTGAAAGGGCGGGCAGGAAAAAAATGGCGTGAGCTGGGGGAAAGCCTTACGTCGCATCCCCTAGGTAAAACACCAGCAGGCATCTTATACATAACAATGCTAAAGGTTCACAACATTTTGTCGAAGCCGTCCTTTTCTCACAGACATTGCCCCCTTGTGCATTGCTTCCAAAAATATAAAAACGGCCGAGAAAGTTAATGTAAGCCTTTGATGTTGATGGTTGCGGGAGTACGTAACCACCGAAATTTGACTCTGCAGTCGTACCGAATCAAGCATCCTTTTGTGGCGAGGGTAGCTGATTAAGGCTACTTACTTCCGAAGGTTGTGGCATTTACTTGCCCCTTGTGAGGGCTGTCGCAGTGTTATATAAATAAATACGTAAGTATAGTGCCCAATACGCTTAATTTACTACATTATGTGCGATACTTGATGTGCGATACAGTGGCTCACTGAACCATCAGTAGGGGGGACAAGAAGAATGGATCTTGTTAATCCAGATAGATCAATGGGCCGCCGAGCCAAAGGTCATCTCAGGCCGGGCCGCAATCTAAAAACTTCTGAGAACACTCTACGATTTAGAGATAATTTTGTCGAAAACACCATCCATTAAAAGCGAATACACAGTGACTAAAGGGAAATATACAATGAAGTTGCGCCGGGATTTACTATCGCTTTCCATACTTTCGTTGATCGCCTTTTCCGCCGTGGCGAATGCCTCAACGTTGGAGGATGTGAAAGCAAAGGGCTATATTCAATGCGGTGTCAGCAATGGATTGCCGGGCTTTTCTAACCCGGATGAAGACGGCCAATGGTCGGGTCTGGACGTGGACATGTGCCGCGCGGTTGCTGCGGCGGTGTTGGGGGATGCCCAAAAAGTCAAGTTTACCTCCCTTTCCCAAAAAAACCGCCTTTCCGCCCTGCAATCGCATGATATTGATATTTTATCGCGCACGACCACCCACACGCTTATGCGCGATTCCTTGTTAGATCTCAATTGGGCGAGCATCAATTACTATGATGGTCAAAGCTTTATGGTGCGTAAGGATTTAAATATTACCARCGCCAAGGAACTTAGCGGCGCCGTGGTGTGYGTCACGGACGGCACCACCACAGCCYTGAACCTTGARGACTATTTYSGCTACMACAAGATGGAATTAAAACCCAACTTCACGCAAAGCTTGAACGATGCTCTCCGCCAATATGAAAAAGGYACRTGCGACGTGATCACCAACGATCAATCCTCYTTGGCGGGYATGCGTCTCAARCTCAAAGATCCCGAAAAYCACATGATTTTGCCCGATGTCATTTCCAAGGAACCTYTGGGTCCAGTGGTGCGTCAAGGCGACGATGAGTGGTTRGATATYGTGCACTGGACATTCAACGTCATGTYAGAGGCCGARGAAAATGGCMTCTCGCAAAAAAACATTGATTCCTTYARCAMYTCGTCCATKCCTGTGGTGCGCCGCATTCTYGGCTTAGAAGGAGACATGGGCCGTTATTTGGGRCTGRACAACAAATGGTCTTACAACATCATCAARCAAGTYGGTAATTACGCTGAAAGCTTTGARCGCAATGTGGGCCGTGGTTCACCSCTTAATCTCTCTCGYGGCCTCAAYAGRTTGTGGAAAGATGGCGGCCTTCAATATTCCTCWCCCATCCGCTGATGGCKCGCCSGTRACRATCATGAAGCMCCTYYCASCAYTCAAGAGCAACKGMCCATGACCACGGTTTGGACCCTGCGGCGCATCCTTTTGGTGATTGTTGTTTTGTCTTCGGTTGCCATTGTCAGCACAATGGTGTGGATGGAGGTGACCTACCAGCGCTTTGCCACAGATACCTTCAACGACACCACTGGCAAAAGGCTRGAATTTCAGGTTCRSCAACGCGTTGATAAACAGCATTTYGCAAAGATCACGCCCTTCATYAAYGAATGGTCAAGATTTTCAAGCTTGGTCAATGGCATGAAAGAACAGAATGCGGATAAGGTGATCAGCGCCGTCAACCAGATGATGCTGTCCATCGARGTYATCAACACGCGCGTACGGTTACGCAAYGTGGTGGTTTACGATRCAGATATGCAGGTGTTCGCCACGGTCGACAAAGGCTATGACGAAAGCCTCAMCGCCAAACCYTCAATTATCAARAGSCTRAAARACCGCGAYATTGCCGGGCAACGTCATATYTCGGCYTATCTGTGGCGAACCKCSMAGGGGCGCCCCGTTCACAGCGTCATCGCCCCCATCGGGGGCTTTCGAGCCATTGGTTWTATAGAATTCGTGACCGAYCCRATMCCYAGGTTAACSSAGATCGGCAGCACCTTTAATGGTATTTTCAAGCTATTGGATGCCAAGAACGGAAACGTCTTATTTCAAGACGGACGGCTCCCCAACACCCAAACGGGGGCACAATTGATCAATCGCCTCCACTTGGAAACCTTGGACATTGAAATCCCCGACTCCATGGGTGGTCTTTGGGCGGTCGCATCGATCACCCGCGATGTATCCGCCTTTAAGGCCAAAATTGAACGTTTACGCAACGAGGCCATTATCATTGTCGCCATTGTTATTTTCAGCATCATCTTGGTCGGTTGGTCACTGTTGCGGTTTGCTGTCTTTGACATGTTGAAGAAATTCTCTCAGGCCATGCTTGACCTCTCTCAGGGCAACACAGACGTCAACATCCCCCAAACAGGCCCTGATGAGTTCAATGTCATGCATACCTCTCTTGGTGGACTCCGCCAAGCGGTACGCATGCGCGACTCATTGCAAAAAAAGACCGAACAGGCCTTGTCGGAACTTGCCCACACCCAACAAGAACTGGAGAGGCAAAATATAATCTTAGAAGAGCTTTCCATTACAGACCATCTGACGAAATTGTTTAACCGCAGTAAACTTGACAAAGTTCTGCTCAGTGAGATCGCGCGCGCCGAACGTTATGGTCACCATTTTGGTGTAATGTTGTTGGATATAGATCACTTCAAAAACGTCAATGACACGCACGGTCACCATGTCGGTGACGATGTCTTGGTCACGATTGCGTTTCTTTTAAAAAAGCATACACGGACCAATGACATTGTTGGGCGTTGGGGGGGTGAGGAATTTCTCATAATCTGTCCTGAAACAAACCGTGATGGTGTTCTCGCGCTGGCAGAGAAATTGCGCGCGAGTCTAGAAAACTGCGCCTTCCCCGTCGTCGGACAAAAAACGTCAAGCTTCGGCGTGTCCATGTATCTGTCTGGTGATATCGGTAACAGCATTGTCGCACGCGCAGACAAAGCTTTGTACAAAGCCAAATCCAATGGCAGAAACTGCATCGAAATTTTATAACAGGGTAAAATATTTGTAGAGCGGAAGTCTGCTTATGGCGGTGGTCTCATCCGATCGACGCAAAGCAGACATAATAAAACACCCCTGCTCTTGCGAACTGGGGTGTCAATCGTCGGGGGGTGCGGGAGTAAGATTTGAACCTACGACCTTCAGTTTAGGAGCCTTCCAAGGCTCAAACATCCTGCATGTTCTAGCAATGCAGATCCTATAAATTCTGACACACGCTTAATAGCCGATGTTGTTAGACTTGCTCTGCGAATTAAAGCAATGTTTCAAATGTACGGGCTCTTTTCTGGGTTCGAACGAACTATGATACAGGAGCGAGTGAAAGTGGATTTTCCTCTGGCGGTGCCGGACGTGGACCCTTCTTGCACTTTAAGATGGCATCATCACCGCCCAATAGTATGCCAACAGTTCATCCCCAAAAGGGAATACGATAAAGCACGCAGCGATTAAAAATGGCCCAAAGGCGATTGAGGTTCCGCGTTGACGAGATCCCAAAAACATTAAAGAAATGCCAATAACAGCCCCCAAGCCTGATGCCAGCAGAAGCAACATAAATAATTTCTGCCACCCCAGCCAAGCCCCTAAAACGGCAAATAATTTGAAATCCCCATAGCCCATAGATTCAATCTTAAATATCAACTTCACCCCCCAGTACAGGGACCATAAAGACATATATCCGACTCCGGCTCCCCAAAGGGCATCTTGAAAAGGAACAAAGACATTAAAATAATTAACAATAATGCCAAGCCCTATGAATGGAATCGTCAAGGCATCTGGAATGATTTGATATTTAAAATCCAGAACAAAAATACAAATCAGAGCGTATAAAAAAGGGACGGCGGCAGCAAATTGCCACGTCGCGCCAAATCGCCAAAATGCCCCAACAGTTATCAGCATGGTTGCCGTTTCCACGACTGGATATGTTATGGATATTTTTTGTTTACAGTCTGAACACTGCCCCCGCAAAAAAAGGTATGAAAATATCGGAATGTTTTCAAAGGCGGTGATTTTGTGCCCGCACAGGGGACAATATGAACGCGGAAAAGCAATGCTGAAACGGTTGTTTTCTTGGATGTCTGAAACCGTGTCATTCGCTGGTTTAGAAAGCCCCAACATGACCGATAATCTATAGATTACGACATTTAAAAAGCTACCAAAGACGGCACCAAAAACAAGTGCGGAAATCCAAAATATGCTTTCATTGTTGTATATCAGACTCATAAAATCTCCCTTGGATCATAAGCGAACGTGTCTCTCATAACCGTAGACTTCATGATTGCTGTTCACACTGAATAACAATGACCGTTACGTTATCGGGTGCCCCATATTTTTTTGAAACTTCAATGAGGCTTTCACATATTGCTTTTACATTCTGATCTTTGCTGTTCGTAATGACTTGGCAAATTTCTTCATCGGTGACGTAGTCATGCAATCCATCAGAACACAATACGTACATATCACCGTTTTTGCTGGTTACGCTGTCAACCGAAATGGGAATTGTATCGCGCAGGCCCAAAGCATGAGAGATAACATTTTTCTTGGGCTCATCACCAATAGCCCCACCATCCAACCACGCTTGATGGGCAGAATGATCTTTCGTTAAAGGGACAAGGGCTCCTTTGCGCAAGCGATACAAACGACTATCACCAATGTGGGAAAAAACAAGTGTGGAAGTCTTTAATAAATATAACGCCACAACAATTGTTGTGGCCATGCCGCGCCCCGAGGTATTTGAATCATTATTGATTTTTTTAATGCGCGCATTGGCTTCACGAACGGCACCTGCAACCAAGTCAAAGGCTTGATCTTTGTCCAGGTCATGATCTAAGTCCGGGTCATAATCTAAGATATGTTCTTCAATAGCATCCACAGCAACAGCACTGGCGACGTTTCCGGCACCATGACCGCCAAGACCATCGGCGACTAAAAAAATATTTTCAGTTTCGTTGACGAGGATGGAATCCTCATTTGCCTTGCGGCGTAATCCGGTATCTGTAATTCCGAACGCTTGAATGATCATGTGTTAACCCTGTTTGCACGCATAATTTCCAGAAGTCTTTTGTCTCATACGATTAAGATTCAATGAGAAAGACCTCCATGGGATTTTGAATACCTTTGAGTATGGCTTTGCCACACAATGTGGCTTGCATGCCTTCGTCCTCTAGTTCGTCTTCAATCTCGTCCAAAAAAGCGCGCGAGCAAAGTGTTCTGTTTATTTCTGGGATATCTATTTCAGGATGGTCAAAGTTTTCTTGTTGCAAGCCTTCTAAACGGAATGTGATATTGACATCATTTCCATGAATATCTTGTCTGATTTGATCGGTGCCGATTTCAAAGAACACCCCAAAGTGAAGGCTGATACGGATATCGATATCAGGATTATTACTTTGTTTATTGCGGGCACCTATCCGGCGCAAAATATCAGCAGCCACTATTAGGGCGCCCGTTGCGTCTTGAAAACACGTCAGAAATCCATCTCCTGTGCTTTTATAGAAAATGAATTCCTCGTCCTGCAGTGATTTTTGATACATTTGTTCAAGACGTTTTTTGGTGTGATAAGCAAGTGTCTCATCACGATTAGACATATCTGTTGAACGGCATAAATCAAGAACCAAAAAAGCCGCAACATGCTCTTCGTCATCAATGCAGTCAATGATCGATAAATCGCTGACATCTTCATCATCATAATTCGCCAAAACGGCTTCGTTTGATGTGTTAGAGTTGAAAGAAATTGCGTCTTGAGACACTTCGAGCGCACCATCCCATGTGATTGTCAAAAGTGAATCGCTTCCGACGATCAGTGTCGCCGGGAAGCTAAATTCTTTTTGGCCGTGCAAAGCAACCCAGTTCCCATGATCATCAAAGGTTGTTCCATTTTTGCTGCCCAAATCTTGTACCACAAACCCCGTGGGGGTTCTTTCCAAAGTAATATGGGCACGGGAAACACTTTGATGAGACACAACAACATCGTTATCAGAACGACGGCCAACGAGGATGCTTGATTTATCTATCTCGAGAACGTGACTTTCTTTTGAAACTTTATCGGTAACGGTAATTACCCAACTCATGACGCTAACCTACTCATATAATTTATGTCCAGTTTCCTGAAATTGCCTTTGTATTGATGCTCTTTCATGAACGGTTCTATTGCTTGGTTCTTCTAAATTTCAGCACATAACGAACAGTTCCATTCGCATTCTTTTTAACCAAACGGACCATGGTGGATGCAATTTCCTCGACGACAACATCTTTGCTGAACGCGTCACCTTGTTGATAGTCTTTACTGTCGATCGTGGCATAGCGTTTATCACCCATACGTCCAATAGCCGTAAGTTTATGAACCCAACTCAAATCAATAACCTTTTCAACTTTACCTACTGAACTGGCGGCAAAGCGCTGAAAGGGATTGCGTTTATCTGGTGCATCAACACGTTGGGTTAATTTTAAAATCCGGTCTCCTTGCAACTTTGCCGCATCGTTTTTAGGTGTAATGGAAAATGATATGGCATGAATGGGTGGGGATACGCTGTCGTCGTATGGATGGACTTCAATATTATGAATGTTGACATCCAGACTTTCCAACAATGACAAAAATTTKAAAAATTTTGAATAGGGTTCAAGCAGCCGAATGTTAAATGCTGTTTGATCCTTGGTATCCAGCACCAATTCGTGAATGATAATATTTGTTTGCATTGCCARGTTATYAAGGCGGCTAAGAACGGATGGTATAGATTTGATTTTAGACTTATTGCCGTTTTCGTCACCATCCAGCTTTCGAGCCACAACTTGCATGGTTTGATTTTCCATTGCCAATATTGAATTGAGAACGCGCGCATCGCTCCGCCATGCTGATTGCGTGGAATACAGGGCTGAGTACCCAAGARCAAGCAGGCCAAAAACCATGTACATCATAGAGATAATGAAGGGTTGGTGACGATGAATAAAGGCTTCCATAATATCATACCATTTCTTTAGTGAGCCACATTTTGGGTGTGTGTTCGCCTAAAATTGTATTTTAATTCCTTAGATTTTTCCGTTTGGTTTTGTCATACCAAGCATCAATTGAGAACCGCACGATGTGTTCTCGCTCTGTTGTGTCGATTTTCGCTCCCCCAAATGTAATATCACTGAAATCTTCCATAAAGGAGTCTTTATCATTTTCCAAACGTTGCATATATTCTGAAATTTCCAAAATATGGCCAATGGTTGATGGCAAGATCGCCCCTTCTAGGGTGAGTTTTTTGCTTCTGACAGTCTTGCCAGAGATAAGTCGCGTGTCATCTGCGAGATAAATGTCTGAAATCCACATGGCATTGTCCATGTTATCCGCAATGGAAAGAAATTTTTCGGACCACAAAACCTTATCAACAGTTAGATGGTTGGCAATGTCAGTGGCGCGCATCCCCGGTGGGGATATACGGCTACGCAAAACCGCATTGTTTTTAACTTTTCCAGAAATTCCCCCAGATGTATTTGCRTATTGGGTCTGGACCTCATCTAAATAAGTCCACCCCACATATAAAACGGTGACCATAAACAGGCCAAACAGAGCGAAGAACATTCGGTCTTCTTTGAATGTTTGCTCCAAAGCATCATTGGCGCGTTTTTTGCCGACCGTTTTCACATTATGTTTTGGCATGAATTTTGAAATTTTGAGGCCAAATACAGTATCTACAGATTTGAATCCGTCATTTGTTAATTTGTGAAATTTCTCTTGGATGTTTTGAGGAATGAAGCCTTCGTATTCTGAGGAATCGGTCGAAGAAATAATGTGGGTTTCAGAAAACTTATATTTCATTTTCCCGACGGAAAATAAGTTTCCAGATGACCCCACCAGAAGGTTGATTGCATCAGCTTCCAGGTCATTGCACAGCAAATCAATAGGCATTTCTGAAAACCGTTTTCCAGGTACAGGGAAACATTTTTCAATGACGCGATCCAATCCCCTGATCGAGGAAAAGTCTCCAAATATCTCAATAGATTCGATCGCTCCTCCTAATTTTTGAGCTTCAAAATAAGTGATCGATTGAGAAACATTTTCGATGATATCATTCAAGAGAGGGCGTAGGATTTTGACATACGAACTGAGCAGAATTTCATCTTCGGGCTTTAACTCTTCGCCCAGCCGCAAGTCTTTGACATAGTCTTGTTTTTCCATACTCGTTCTGGCATCGCTAAGGGRAACCCCCTTTTCCTCTGAAATAGCTTTCACCAAAGAGAGGGTGCCAACGGGAACCGTGCGAACGAAAACCTGCCCCAATTTACTGTCGATCGCCACAAAACTGCTGCTCATATCAGAAACGTACAGTGTCGCGTGAACCTTATCGGTTTGCGTTTGCGTTCGTGAAACAAAAACAGACGTGCTGGGAATGACCTTAGTGATCAATGTTGCATACTGGTCAAGGGCGCCTAAGTAATGGCGGAGGTCTTGGACATCTTTAAACGCAAAGATTTGTTTTTCATCTTCCGCAGCCCCGTACATCATGGAGCCAAAAGTTGCTTCTTTGACGTTCAAGTGCTGTTTCCCAAAATCACGGATAGCACCGGGGCTGACGCCCTCGCCAAGAACTGGTCCATAATCTGAGATTATAATTTTCGGATCATCAAGAAGAAGTAAAATTTCTCCGACTTCTTTTAAGGCCGTGTCGGGAATGGTTTCAAAGGCAACTTGAATAATTTTTTCAATACGCGCGGATGAATCCTTCTCAACATCCAGTTCAGTGCCCTTAAAGGATTGCACAGGTTTTTGAGCGTTTGCAGAAACAATGCGGGCAACCCAACAAACTTCACCGATATGGATTACAAGCTTTTCTGTCTTTTTGGGTTGTCCTTCTGAACTCAGTTGCGGTTCAGTATCTTCAACCTTTTTTTTACCTAAGCCAAACATGTAATCTGATCCAATTGTTTGAAATACTAATATTGACGGTGTGACGTATAGCCGTCTCTAATCTCTTAATAATATTCATTGATTTTCATTTTAGAATATTTTTTGTTTGGCTGCCATCACTTACGCGACAATGGCAAAGTCTTTTATACGAAATATGATGTGTTTGAAATTAGTATGGAATATGGAATCGCGTAACATCTGTTTTTCCATCACCTGAGGCCACAGCCCCGCCGCCACCACCTGTTGATCCATCATTACAGTTTGTTTGAAAAATACAGAGCTCTACCAACAGTTTTTGTGTCGTAAAGTCCTCTAACGCTAAAAATTTTGCGAGGCCTACAGCACTTGCCGTCGTTGACATATCAACCTGCACATGGCCGTTTTCTGATGCATCAGCCTCGGTGACCGTATAGGCAACATCAAACCCATATGAACCGGTTTTGTACCAGTTTTGAGGCTGAGGAATTTCATCAAGAAAAGCTTTAAGGGCTGCGGCCCGTGCGGCGTCATTTGCACAAGAACCGCCGCAGAGTGTCGTATCTGAAGCGCGAGATCGACTGCGGGCATACGTCACGCCCCCTCGCATCGCCCAATGAGCCCTAATTTCAGCTAATTGACGTTCAATTTCCAAATGTTCACTCACTCCAAAATGGTTGACCAAGGTTGAGGCTGTTAACAGCGAGATCATCATGACCACCATGATGCTGATTAAAACCGCGCCGCGTTGATGTTTTAATTTAGGCTTCACGAATGCCATTATTCACGCCCCAAACCAAAAATGAAATGCATATCGCTGGAGTATTCAGATGCCGTCACATTTTTGTCGTTGACCAGATGGGGATCAAAAACCTTTAATCGATATGTGGCCCAGCGTCGTTTGCCATTGAAATCTTCCGCGGTGTCCGCCCCCAATGTGCCCAGATACCCCGAGATGTTTAATGTTTCCGTACCCACAACACATTCTGGAACGGGATCATTTATCCCCCGACACGTTATGGGGACAGCAGCCGTAAGGCTGCGGCTTGTGAGAACGGGGCTGGTGGGTCCTGCCCCAAAGTCTTCGTCACTAGAAAGGCTCAACGTGTCATTCGAACGGGTAACGGTGGGGAACGCATTGGCATTAGATTGAAATCGCCCGCGCACGCCGGGAACATAACGAATTGTTCCAGAAACATTTTCAAGACCACCGTTCGCCAGAAGTCGAAAAACTTCACGGTGTTCTTGGTTCATACGGACTTTGCCAACAATTTGGTCTGACATGCCCGTGACTTGAAACATGATGCTAAAAATAACCGCAATCAAAAGCATGCCAGAAAACGTGGCAACCATCAGTTCAATGAGTGTGAAGCCACGTTGGCGCATTGTCTTACACGTCATTGCACACCGCCGACAATGGTGATCAAATCAATTTCGGATTTCACAGGAAACTCAGACGCGCTAAGTGCCCCTGTGGTCATATCTGTCATACGGAAAGGATATTCCAAATGCATCGTGATCAAATTGCATTGGTTCGTAATGCCGCCAATAACACATTGTGCCCCAACACCGAGGTAATTGGCATTTTCCCACGTTAATTTACCAACGACTTTTTTAGCGTAATCAATCCACACTAAATTTCGGTCATCCGTTGTTCCTGCGTTACCATCATAATAAAAAAGCTTTCCATCATAGGTCACAACAAAATTCGCCAAATTTGGAGCCGCATGCACAAAAGACACCGTATCACTGTAAACAAATCGACCCGTAGCCCCCACCGCCGTTACCGTTGGTAAAGCATTACTGGAATATATAGCGGCAAGCCGTTCCATTTCGCCGTTCAAAGCAAAAACGGCACGTTGACGTAAACTTAAGTCAATAAATTGCGTTGTAATAACGCCCCACAACGAGGTTAACCCCATAACCAAGATTGACGCCAGCACCATGCCAACCATGACTTCTATGAGTGTGAAGCCCCGTTGTTTTTGAAGATGGGTTTGTGTTTGGTTTTGCATCATAGCCACCGTTCGTCACCGGATCACATCAGAAATTGTAATTCCAGATGCCCAGTCATAAGCTCCACTAATACCATCAGCAGGTGGAGGATAACGAAGGATGACGACCCGAGACTCACTGCCCGCGACTGCGGATGCCAAGGATTCCACCCATCCTGTTGCATCATTTTTTACATCCGCTGTTACACACGAAAAGGAACCCGTAGACGTCACCGTATCGTTGGCCCCATTGGTGCCATCGTTCGCGCGCAAGATTGCCCATACTTCAAATTCAGGCGTAGGGGTTGTTGGGGCTGTATCCGTTAAATAAGAGGCTCCGCCCATGTTGCCCGTTGTTGATGCGGTTTCACAGTTAGCTTCACAAACAACAACATAACAAAAATTTGCGGAATCGCGGAGATCGACACCCAAGTTATCTTCTAATAACTGTTCATCCTGATTGCCCGTCGTCGCCGCAATGTAATAATTGCCTTCACGTATTTTATACATGCGGGCTTTGGATGCGATTTGCATTAAGTAAGGCAAAGCGTCTTTGGCACGAGCTGTTAACATAAACTTGCTGAACATAGGCGCGCCAAGGCTTGCCAAARYAMCARYMATRACNAWTNCNACCACCATCAATTCAATCAAGGTAAAGCCTTGTTGTTGTTTCACGGCCTTCGTCTTGTATCTTGTCTTTATCATGGTTCAACAGTCCCATTTTCTTTTTCAGCCAACAACATTGCCCATTTGGAAGACAGGCATAAAGATAGCAATCATCATCCCAGCCACGAAAAGTCCCGTAAACATCGTCAGGACTGGATTAATCAATCCCGTTACAGTATCAAGCCTATCCGCGAGCAATCGATCAAAATAATCTGCTGAAGACAGCAATAGATCATCCAGCTTTCCGGCTTCTTCGCCGGCAGCGATCATTTGCACAACAATGCCTTGGAATATGTCTTTTTCACGGAAGGCCTTAGCTAAACCTTTGCCGACGGATACATCATGGGCGATGTGATAGATCGCATCGCGAATGTAAATGTTATTTGAAGCATCCCCGGCGAGAAACAGAGCATCCAAAAGGGCCACACCATTTTTCATTTGCACGGCTAAGGTCCGCAAAAAACGAGACAAGGCCCCCATACGCCACACACTACCCAAAACTGGAATCTTTAATTTTTGCTCATCCCATATGGCACGTCCATCAACGGTGGATATCCACGTTACGAAACCGAAAACGACCATAACGCCCCCGCCAATCACCAGATACCAATAGCTCGACCAAAAATCGCCAATCACCATCAAGGCCTGGGTGACCGGGGGTAGTTTTTTGCCGAAACTGCTGAACATTGTCGCAAAGCGTGGAAGAATGAAAAAAATCATTCCATTAAATACAGCGAACAAAGCAGCCAACATAAAAATAGGATACGTCATCGCACCTTTGATTTGACGGGTCATTTTATCCATCACCTGCAAGTATGTGGTGATTTGCCCAAGGGCATTGCCCAATTGCCCTGTTTCCATACCAGAGCGAACAACGTTGACAAAAATATCATCAAAAACAAGAGGGTGTTTGGCTAATGCATTGCTAAAATCTTGTCCACGTTTAACATCATTAGAAACAGCCTCGACAACCTGACGCAAATGTTTATGCGGTGTTTCTTTGGCGAGGTTATCAAGCACATCAACCAGCTGCAGACTGCTTTTGACCATAGAGGAAAACTGTTCTGTAAAGATCAAAAGGTGTGAGGTTTTAACAGCGGCCATTAATTACTTTCCCCCAAAACACGAATAATTTCTTCATGTGTGGTGATCCCGTCTTCGATTAAATGGACACCATGGCGCATCAATGTCGTCATGCCCGTCGCAAGAACCATATCGCGCAATTTGTCTGCATTAAAGGTGCGCGACATAATCAGCGTTCGGGCTTCATTGGTCATTTTGAAAACTTCAAATACAGGATGTCGGCCTTGATAACCGGTGTTTCTGCAATGCAAACAACCAGAGCCTTCCAAGTACGTTAGATTGTTGTCGATTACAATGCCGAGAATTTCAAGGCGTTCAGCGGACACGCCATCAGATTCAAGTCGCTTGAGGACATTGTCGCCGGTGACTTCGATTTTGCAACGCGAACAGATGCTCCGCACTAAGCGCTGGGCAATGGCTAGGGTTAACGAGTTGGCAACCAAAAACGGATCAATGCCCATGTCTAATAAACGGGTGACCACACCAATTGCATCATTTGTGTGAATCGTAGAAAAAACAATATGACCCGTGAGAGAGGCCTGAATAGCCATCGAGGCTGTTTCTTCATCCCGGCACTCACCAACCATAACAACGTCTGGATCTTGACGTAAAATGGTGCGCAAACCAGAGGCAAAACTCAAATCAATCTTTTCGTTAACCTGCATTTGATGAACGCCTTTTAGGCGGTATTCAACAGGGTCTTCGACCGTGAGGACGTTTTTGGAATCTTTATCAATGCTGCCCAGGCAGGAATACAGGGTCGTTGTTTTACCTGAACCCGTTGGGCCACTGATCATAACCAAGCCATAGGGAGAATTAATTTTATCTTTCAGCATCTTTAAATCGCGCGATAACAAGCCCAAGGTTTCCAACGAAGGACGAAGAGCATTTTTATCCAACAAACGCATAACAATTTTTTCACCATATACGGTGGGGAACGTTGATACGCGGATGTCAATTGGGGCTTCGCGAATAACCGCACCAATACGCCCATCTTGAGGGCGTCGACGTTCCGCAACGTCCATGTTGGAAATGATTTTTATCCGTGACGAAACTTCCGCATGCAGTTTACGAGGCAACGTCGTGTCATCATGCAAAATGCCATCCACGCGATTACGAATTAAAAGCATTTCTTCGGTCGGTTCCACGTGAATATCCGATGCGCCCTGAATATAAGCCCGGTGGATTAGATAATTGACGATTTGCGGAACATCGACATTATCGATATGGTTTTGGATGGTCCGTTCTTGGTCAAGACTGATGTTGWTAGAAACGCCGACTTCGCCTTCGCCATCGCCATCGCCTTGTTGTGTTTTTAATTGATGAGATACAACGGAAAAGACATCCGGAAGAACCAACACAATTTCAGTTTCTTTGACTCCTGAACAACTTTTCATCCAGTCATTTAACGTAATATCGAACGGATCAATCGTGGCATAAACGATTTTTGTTGGTGTGCTATCTGATAAAACAACAGCCCCCCACGCTTCGATTTGAGCAAAATTCAACCAATCTGTTTCGATTGCAGTATTGCGCAATAAGCCTTCATCAGAAATCAGTCTGTAATTTGATTCTGTGGCAATAAATTCATAAATTTCTTTTTTGGACTGAACCCCCCGGTCATCAGCAAGCGTTCTTAAAAATGTATGGCGATGGGCCAAAGCCGATTGGACAATACGCGTAGAGAGTGCTGWATCTAATAGTTTTTTAGCAATTAACACATCTCTTAGATTATTTGAGGGTGTTGATTGCTTCGAGGGTGCTTGAGTTTTGGCATCGTTTTTATGATCGGACACAGAAGTCTGACCCTGTGGTTYCGCAGGCTTTTTCACATCATTCTTTTTACGTGCACGCCGCTTTGGTTTTGCTTTCACCGTTTTGTCATTTTTTGGGGTTTTACGAGGTTTTTTTAAAGCGATGGTTTGGTCATCCGCATCGCTTTTTTTGATCTCTTGGACAGCGATCGTGGAATCGTCGCCATCATCGGCGTTATCTACAACAATAGTTTGATCGTCATCTTGAACGACAGTTTCGTCTTCGTCATTGTCGATCACAAGTGTTTCGTTTTCATCCATAACTAACGTTGTATCCTACTGATCTGAAATGGGTGTAGTGCTTTTTTATTTTAGGGCTATGCTTTTTATTTAAATATTGTGGCAATATTACAGTGATATTTCAATGTTTTATCTGGTTATCCCCTGCGGTCAGGAAGATGACCCCCTCTGTTATGTGTACACAATACGAAAGCCGATAAAAGCACGTCGCTCGGCGCTGTTTTCATGGCCTCGAAAGGCACAGCGTCCTGTGATTTCAAAACTTTCAAAGCTGCCCCCACGGATAACTTTTTGGTCACTTTTGGTGTTGTTTACAGGATCTTGGTCATCCGAAGATATCGACCTGTAAAATTCTGGATCGTAATCATCACGACACCATTCACTCACATTTCCACACAAACCCCAAATCCCATACGGGTTTCGCCCTGCAGGATAGGCATTGACCGGAGTGGTCCGGGACCAATTGTTGCCGATGTTGGCTTGCGATGAAACCGGCGCATCCATTCCCCAAGGGTATTCAGAAAATTGAAGGCCTCCACGAGCGGCACATTCCCATTGGGCTTCACTGGGCAGGCTGCCACCAGCCCATTCGGCAAACAAATTTGCTTCTTCCCACAGCACACCAACAACAGGTTGCAGGTCCTGTCCAAAGCTGTCTGAGTCCAAAAGCGGTGGGGATGTTGCGCCTGTTGCTTCGATAAATTTTCGATAATCCGCGTTGGTTACGCAATAAGCACCCATGCGAAAGGGGGAGACTACAATACGTTTTGCGGGTTTTTCATTGGCATTTGGTCCCGCAGGTGACGAGCCTAAGTAATATTGACCACCTTCAACTTCAACAGTATCAGCGTTGTAATGCTGAAGTCCTTTTCCTTCCATCACTTTTGCAGATTCGATACTGACCTTATCAAGTGTTTCAAGAATTTCTAAGGTGTTTTGGGGGCGGTCACGCGGTTCGAAAGCCGTCATTTGTAAAATTAAGGTATCCAAAGATGGCGGTATTAAAGGAYAGTATTTGCTTGGCACAGGAATATCAGAAATTGCTATCTGTATCGGTTGTTTAGTTTTTGAAATATTTCGGTTTGAATTCGGTGGTATGCGGCCTGTAAAAATTTCATAAGCCATGATGCCCAACGCAAAAATATCTGTTCGCAAATCAATTTTGGACGGGTTGTTCCATTGTTCTGGGGCCATGTAYTTTGGTGTGCCAGAAATGCCATCCCCATCCGTGTTTTGAAGTGTCGAAACACCAAAGTCCATAATMACGGGATTTAGAATTTCGCCATCTAATAAAAACACGTTTGAAGGTTTAAGGTCCCGATGCACAATTTTTAAATGAGCCGTTAACAGCGCGCGAGTCAGGCACTTRARSAGCTGCAACCGTTCCTCCATTGTGCCCAAAATGTTTTTTTGGTTTTCCTTGAGCCAATCGGTAAGTTCATTTCCAATCATATAGTCCATGACAATACCGATGCCGTGTTCGCCTTCATAAAGATCATGAATTGGACAAATGTATTGATGACGTAGGCTTCTTGAAATAATGACTTCGCGGCGTAACCCTTCAACAAGGCCACTATTTTTTCTGGCTTTTTGATTCAACAGTTTAATGGCAACCTCAAATTGTAGCTCTTGGTCAAAAACGCGATACACATTTGAGTGCCCGCCTTTCCCAATTTCTTTCCAGTCCGTGTATCTTGATTGTGTAACCATGTTGAAGACCTCAAAAAAAGGGGCGCCTATTCAGACAAATTCTAAACCTGTAAAATCAATTTAACCATTGTTGGCGACCGTTGCCGTGGGGACATTGGCAGAACAGTTCCCCCCAGCCACAAAGCTAGCGTTTTCCGTAAGATAATGACGACTATAGACCTTGTCCTGCCAAGTACTTTTATTCGAAGCTTGACCAGAAATGTATATGCTGCGGCTATCCTTTGTCGCTTTGACACAGACGTAGATATCACGATTTGCGATGTCGATATCTGCATTCACCACATACACCCAATCATGACTGGCTTTCAGCGCCAAAGTTGGAATTAACGTTGTTATACAATTGGCCGTACAGCCGTCGGATAAGTTTTTGTAATTGGTATTGATGCTGGTTTTAAAGGCGGTCAAGTCTAGGCCCAAATGTGAATCGACGTAATGCTGCACACTTTTGTCAATCAAATCCCCCACTTGTACGGCTTCACTAACGTCGGCGGATCGAATTACGCTGGTGTATTGATTTGCCGCTAAACTTGCCAATATGCCGACAATGAGAAGGCCAATCATCAGCTCTATTAAAGTAAATCCTCGTTGTTTTGAAAAACAACGAGGATTTACTAAAAATGAGTTTAAGCGAACCATGGTCATTTTACAGACACGTAATTTGCGCATTGTTTAGCCCAGTCGCGTGCATGTTTACTGTGCGGCACCCGTGGCCGCAACACAATCGCCACCATTCACGGTTGGGGCCGTATCCGTCATGTAGCTGGTTTTGTTAACATGACCTTCCCAGCCCACTAATCCGGTGGTGATTTCGGCTTTACTGTACAGGATATAACCCGTTGCCCCTGCATCAGTGCCAGATGCGGTGATACAGTAAGAGCCATCAACCAAGGTGGAAATGGTATAGGCAAATTTTGTCCCTGAAGATGGGCCCCATGTTGTTAAAACAGTTGAGATACCAGCAGTACCCGCCGCAATTGCTGCAGGTGTTGTCGCAGCATTTGCGGCAATGTTCTCTGTTAAGGTATTCAAGTTTGTGTTGGCGTTCGCAAGACCATTCAAAGACTGATAAGCCTCAATATGTTCAGCAAGTTTACCAAGGTTTGTCACAGCTTCGGTTGTCTTTGCACTGGTCACAAATTTGGAAAACTGAGGAATGCCGATGGCGGCCAGAATGCCGATAATGGCAACAACGACCATCAGCTCGACCAGCGTAAAGCCTTTTTGTTTTTGTAATTTATTCATTTTGTCTCCCCCTTGAATTCAAATAGTMAGGCCAAAGCCGTCCGGCTATATCCTTTGTTCCTTTTGAGGTTTTAGCGGCAAAGCGCCTAAAACCACTGTGATTTTCATCACTCAATATAAATTTTATTAGTTATATAGCACCGTAGACCAAGTATGGCCTTATAAAATTGAATAATTAATAAGGACTACTCCTTATAAGACATCAACACCCGTGATGAGGCTTGAGAAGCGCCGTATTTGTGTTCCATGCGCACGTAATTATTGACSTCTGGACTGTACCACCACCGTTCAAATCCAACCCAGTTTGTATCTAAGCTTTCTGTTCGCATCACAATAACCCAACAGTCAAATTCACCTGCTGGTACAGTAATTCTTTCTTTGCCTTCGATCGTCCATGATGTTTTGTGACGRATCAGTTTYTTGTTTTTGGTGTATTCTCGTATGAACTGGATGGAGTGCCCGATTTGAGTTTCATATAAAATCATGGGGTCCAAGGTTCTGAAAACAACAAGACGATGAGCTTTTGGGTTTGAAGATTCTTGTTTGAAAATAGCTTTGCGAATAACCCAAGTTTCCGGAACATCTAGACGAATAAGTTTGGCGGCCCCATCGGGAAGCGTTTGTTCAACTTGCAAACCATATCCATCACTATAGATCCATGTGCTGCCTTTTTTCCAAATTGGGGGTTGCAAGTCCATGACCACTTTGGGGGCCATGGGCGCTTTTTGGATGGGTTGCACAGCCTTTTTCGGGCTTGAGGTTGTGGCATTGCATGCCGCCAACAGTGACACTGCAATGGCCAATGTTGAGCTTGCTTTAAGAAAAGTTTTTAAAATATGCATGTCCAAGCCTTCTTTATTATTATTAGAACAGACCCGAAAGCAATCCTGGTTTTTCACCGGATAAAGGGGCCCAAACRCCTTGTCCTYCGGCCGCTCCTTTGGGGATGGTGTACGTGTACATCAAAGGGGGCAAACCGTCTKGGTCCATGGCTGTTGATCGCGTTACAGCTCTCACAATAAGGGGGGTTTCTAAGGATCCAAAGGCTTCAACAACAAATGAAGGCGAATCAATCTGGATCCCATTCAAGTCCCCTTGAGCACGACTGAGCGAGGCTGGATCAGGTGCAAAATAAACATATCTGTTTTTTTCTGAAAAATGAATGAGTTCAGCTTTGACCACATTATTCACCAGCCCTTGTAGCTCTTGGCGTGCAGGTTGAACAACCACCATGTTGGTTATGAAGGGGTAAATAACAGCCAAAACCAATGCCAGCGTGCCAAACATCCAACAWAGCGATGTTAAGGTACGGGTCATATTATGTGTCTCCAAATGTCAAAGCTTTGTCACTTATATCAATTTTGCTTTCGCAAGCCCACTATTCGTCTTCGGCTATGGCTACACGACTTTTAGATTGCAAATTATCCCGCATTTGGCCCAAGTATGTTTTACGGTCATTGAGGTAGGTTCGCTGACTAACATCACGCGACACAATTTCTTCCGGATAAACAACATGTGGCGTGATAAAGAATAATGTTTCTGTAAAGGTGTCTGCGGTCGAATCTGTCCGAAACAATTGTCCGAAAAATGGAATGTCCTTTAAAAGCGGAATGCCTCTGACGGTATCAACGCGGCTGTCATCCACTAAACCGCCGATGACGAACGTTGTGTTTATCGGAATAATGACTTCAGTTTGGACTTGCTGACCAGACGTAGAGGCACTGCCACCGGCTGATGCCGTATTAACAGATGTATTGGAAGCCGTAACCGACATCCGCACAAGTTCTCTTTCAGCACTGCTTTCCGCAAAAATAACCGAAGGCGTGATATCCAAGTTAAGACCAGCTTGAATTTCCGTTAATGATGTACCTGAATTGTCCCCATTTTGAGTGACAAAGTATTCAGACCCAGAGCGTTCGATTCGCGCCGTCATATTGTTCAATGTGACCAATGTTGGGGATGCAATGGTTTGTGTCTTACTTTCGCTTTCCAAAAGAGAAAGCTGAGTTTGCAAGGCAAAAGAGGTTCCTTGAAAAACAAATCCGGCCAACAGGCTTTCAGGCGTCGTGGACAATAGCCCCGTTGCACTGGTGGCAGCCGCCGAGCTCAGCCCGGATGTAACGCCTGTCGGATCAGCACTGGCAATGCCCGTATTTACACCACCAAACTGTCTGCCAAGATTACGTTCAGCCGCCCAATTTACGCCCAATTGTTCAGAAACCCCCGCAACAGCCCGAACGATCAAAACTTCAATTTCAATCATAGGCACAGAGCGATCAAGTTTTTTGATCAAAGATTTAACTTCGGCAACTTTTTCTTCCGTACCCCGAACAATAATCGAATTCGTACGTTCATCGACAACAATTTGCTGGATTCCGTAACCCCACGCAGGGCCACTTGCAACTTGTTGTTCGCCCTGGTTCGCGATTGGGGCAACGCCCATTAACGCTTTTAAGGTTTTTTCAATGCCCGGAACAGTGATTGTTTTACCATGAAAAACACGGCTTGTTTCGCCAACGTTCGCGTACCGCAAAGGAATAACTTGAAATGTAAGACTTGCAGGATCAATGAATTGTGCCGCTTCGGCTGCGGCTTGTGCCGCTTTCGCACGGGCAACCATCATATCAGCTTCGGACCTTTTATTGGCGATGCTGTATTTACGACGATCTGTTTCCGCAATATCAAGATCTTTAAGCAATTTACGCAACAAAGCGATCTGTTCAGCGTCACCTTTAAGGGTCGCAATACCAGTGTTCGTGTTAATGCGAACATTACGCTCTAATTTGAGATCACGCGCTGCGGCCATAACGCGGTTTTCAATGTTGAGGTTTCTTAATGTGACAAAATCTTGCTTAACAGATGTGGTACCCTGAGAAAATATGGTCACCATGTTCGTTACATCATCGTATTCGTACGAGAGGGCATTTTCAACGACCAGCTTATTGAAAGCGCCTTGCAGAGGCATGTTGAAGCTGCCATCGACAGTGCCCTTAACCCCCGGGCGGAAAATAACCTGCATACCATTTTGGCGCAAAACTTGACGAAGGGCGTCTTTGACATCTGAATCAACATAGGTTGCCTCAAATGTGTCGCTTTTCCATTCCAATTGCGCAGCGTAGACCATCGTAGGAATAATTTGAAGCCCAACCGAAATAACGGCAACACAGGCCAACAAAATTAATTTTTTATGAGTTTTAAACATTACATTAATCACCAATAAATAGAATCCATTAAACAATAACATCGAGAACTGTTTCTACATCGTGAGGGCCTTGCTCATCAATAACTTAAGAATCACTCAATAATTGGTGAATTTCTCACTATGTACGTACATGGCTCACGGATTTAAGTGTTGTCGTTACAAAGCCTAAATCACTTTAATCACCTGACAACTCAATATTTCTGAGAAACTATCTGAACTGGCCTTTAACTGCAAATATTTTCTAAGGCGTTTTTGGCCGCCACCTGCTCATGGCGGTCGGCAATGACATTATAAAAAGAACCTTACAGGTCCCCCTTTACGATAAGCGTTTTTAGGCTCAAAAGCGCATTAAGCTCTTTTTCTGAGGCCTGCGCCATCGCATGGGTTATAAATGGTCCTATTCTTAATCTGTATAAAGTCCGTTCACCGACGGGAAGTTTTTCTTTGTGAACTGAGATGTTGTTTTGAGCCATCTTTTTTTCGACATTGGCAATGCTCAACAGATTTCCAAAAACCCCAATCTGGACCATATAAGGTCCATTTTTGACCTGCTCTTCAGACGATTTGTTAGGGTGCGCTTTGGGCTGTGCCAAAGCAACCCTTTGAAAAGTTTTTAAGGGTTTAATGGAGTGAGCAACCTTAACAGACGTATCAAATTGAAGAGACGTTATGGGCGCGTTCTGCTCTGGAATATTATGGGGGTTAGATTTTACAAAAGCCATTTTTTGTGCGGCCTTTTGATAATACCTTTGGCTCAACAAAAGACTCTGTTGAATATTTTTTGAATCCATATTTTCTGATAAAGCTTCGCTATTGCGTGTAGCAATACGACTACCACTGATTTGGGCCGTCTTAAACCAAGCCAAGGCTGTGACTTGATTGGCGCGAACCCCCAATCCATCCCGATACATCAAGCCTAGATTATTTTGTGCATCCACGTTGCCTAACATTGCGCTTTGGCGGTAGTAGCTAACAGCGGTTTCATAGTTTTGGGGGGTGCCCAAACCTTTATGCCACATCACCCCTGCCCAAAAGGCAGCTTCTGGCTGCCCATCATCAGCCATGGCCTTGAGTTGCTGAAAAGCAACGTGATATTCTCCACTTTCATATGCAGATCGAGCTTGGCTCAATTGAGAAGCAAACGCGGATGTTGCCGTGATATAGGCAAGCGTAATTGCCCCTAAAACCATGTGTGAAAAATTTGAAACCCGCATTATTACCCCCGAAAATACCATTTATCAAAACCATTATCGGATAGAATAGTTATCATTTTGTTATCAAAGATTTAGGGCTCAAACTTCAACAGCAACAGTCAAACTCGATGCCGCCTGTTCAAATCATTTGCTCACATGCAGTAACAACCTTGCTCCAACTTGCTAGAACTGGAAATCATCTGTTTACCCTGTGCTTACCCGGCTTTAACTTCACGCCAAAACCCAGACAACATAATTTTGGACTGGCATTTGAGTCCGTTCCCGATCCATAGCCCCCCTTGTGCATCATCAATCTGCCGAGCAATTTAATTTTATACGACTGTTGATCCATGAATATTCTAATTTAGGTTGTTACCGACTTTAGTTGAAAGGATGCGCCTTCTTTCAAATCGCCGTGTTGGCAATAAATACTACCACCTCATTAACGAATGCTTTTACAGTTTTTTCAGTTGTTACCGTTCTTACCGTTTTGTGGATCGTATTTTTTGACATAAAATATTATTGGCTTTGAWMARAMWWRWCRANAYYMTTKWKGAGGNAGCMSWWWCKRSCATGAATTTTTTCAATAAAACACTTGATCCTGTCATCGCATTGTCAGCGATTGCTGTATTGGACATCTTTTTATTCTTATTGGTTGGTTCGTGGACCGTTGGTGGCGGCGAAACAATGATGACGGGTTTGATCGCCCAGTTCTTCATGGGAGATGCGCTGAACAGCATTCCGTTTTGGAATTTGGTCTTTGAACCTGACGCTGGCTATTGGAAAATCTACATCAGCCTTGGCATGTTTGCGGGGGCCGTGCTTGGGGCCGTGCTCAGCGGCGAGTTCTATATTCGTTATCCTCGGCGTATCTCGGAATGGGTTCTCATTACCATTGGYGGATTGTTGATGGGCATCGGGATTAGGTTGGCCTTTGTCTGCAATGTCAGCACGTTTTTTGGCCTGACCCCTGAAATGAATTTAGGTGGGTATTTGGCCATCAGCGGCATTATTGCAGGAGCCTGGGTCGGCTCTCACATTTACAAAAAAATTCTGGAGGGCTGATCTTATGTCTGTCATTGGAGAATGTATCGTCGCTTTCATTTTCGGTTCTGTTGTTGGTCTGCTTGTTCAGCGTTCGCGCTTTTGCAATACGGCAGCGATCCGGGATGCAATCTTATTCAAGAGCTTTCGCAATACCAAAGCCTTGCTGGTCGCGATGATGATCTTAACAATAGCCTTCACGACCTTTATCTCAATTGGCGAAGGCAATCCCATGCGCTTTGATGTGGGGCTAAACACCATGGCCGGACTGTTTTTGTTTGGCATTGGTATGGTT
This sequence comes from Rhodospirillaceae bacterium, assembly GCA_002732845.1. GTDB lineage: Bacteria > Pseudomonadota > Alphaproteobacteria > Rhodospirillales > Magnetovibrionaceae > JANLGW01. The sequence continues at coordinate 23,306 of NVSZ01000005.1, read as the reverse complement.
TTGGCCGGAGCCTGTACGGTTTCGACCTGGGTCAAGGCCGGTGAAGGCAACATTGGCGCCGTATGGGCCTTGCTTTTTACCTTTATCGGAATGTTTTTGTTCTCGCTCGTATGGTCTGGCAGTTACTGGCCACCCGCGAGTTCCAGTATGACGGGCGAGCCTAACCTAGAGGCCTTGCAGTTAGGCTTTGCCAATGCCCAGACATTACAAGACACGTTTGGTGTTCCGGCTGTGGTATTTGGCCTGGTTCAGGCGTTGGTTTTGTTCGCCATTTACCGGGCGATCCGGCGTAAGGAAGATGCACAGGCTGCTCATCACGAAAAAGTTACGGCTGAACATAAATCCTCAGCAACTCTCAAAGAAACAAAAGTGGTCGAAGACGCCGCGCAATAACGTAAAGGGAAATATAGAAAATGGGACTTTTTGGTAAAAAGAAAAAAGAGGCGGCTCCGGCACAAATCCGCGAAGTTGTCCTTGAAGACGGGCAAACGGTAACCGTCGTGCAGAGTGTAGATTGTCTGGGCGATTCATGTCCGCGACCACAGTTAATGACCAAGAAAGCCGCCAAAGGGGCCGCTTTGGGTGACGTGATTGAGATCGTTATCGACAACCCTTCATCAATGGAAGCCATTCCTCCAATGTGTCATGAAATAGATTGTACGCATCTGGCGACGCTCAAGGGTGATCGTTGTTGGCAAGTTTACATTCGTAAGGATTAAACCGATATGAGTGGATTTTTGCAAATGCGCGTTTTCTCGCTCATGGTCGCGGCTTTGAGCATCGCCGGGTTAGCTTTTATTTACGTGGTGCCCCCTCAAAGCATGTTAACGGATCGGGACGGTGTTCCCCATTTCTCACCGCCGATCATCAACCCAGAAACGGGTGACGCGGTAGATTTACGTGATCTCGTTCGTCATTACAAAGGAGAGTAAAAACCATGACTTTAGATATTCCCACCATCGCGCAAATCGTCATGTTCGTGGTCGCATTTTACATTCTGTATGTCAGCTTTCTTAAAGATTCTATTTGAGAGGAAAAGTAGATGAATAGAACAAGTTTTTTGTTTTGCAGCGCTGTGGTCGGGGTTAGCCTTTTGGTGGCAGCGCTTGCTTTTCCTTTTGCATCGTTGTCCGCACAAGCCCTTACGGCTTCGAAAACACCAACATTTGCGGAAGAGGTGGCAGATGTAGATTTAGGAGAATTTGGCATGGTCGCGGTATCTGATTTGATTGCCTATTATATTGAAAACCCGCCTGAACCAGAGGTTACTGGGGCAGGTGCGCCTAAGCGCGCTCAACACTTTGGCGGCTGCTAAGGATTGAAAACGAGATGAAATCATCGATTAAAATTATCTTGGGCAGCGTTTTGTTGTTATCGGGAATCCCGGTAACACAGGCAGCTGATCGTGATTTCATCTATACCGATAAATCTGAGGCAACTACGGTTATCGACACACGTATCCTAGAAAAATGCGAGGGGGCATCACTCCCCAACGCACGGTGCTTGCCGGCAGCATCCTTTCTTGGGCCGCACGGTCGTCTTGCCAATTTTCGAGATATCCTATGGTTGCTCGGAACGGTGGGCCTTGACGGACATGAACGGGTTTTAGTCATCGGCAACAATCGGACCGAGAAGGATTTTGTCGCGGGTCTTTTGTATCTTGCGGGTCAAGCAAAGGTCGAAGTGCTGACCAAAATGCCTCCGCCAAGTGCTCTGACAGATGGCGGGACTGGGCGCAGTATAACGCGGGAAAAAATATTCCAAGCGCCAATGCGCGACCAACTTTTAATATTGCGCGATGAATTAGCCACTTTATTGAAGGCGGGTGAACCTTTGGCTTTGCTGGATGGACGCAGCGAGGATGAATATTGGGGCGAACGCGTGAGGAGCATTCGTGGCGGGCATTTACCGGGTGCATCGCAGTTGCCGATCAATAGTCTTCGGCGGGATCTAAAAACAAATACGGCCACCCTACCCTCAACACCCGACCCCATCGCCTATGCCCATAATGCACGGCAAGGGATTGCTTATTTTACCCTGCTTCATGCTGGTGCAGGCGTGAACGCAAGGGTCTTTCCAGGTGGCTGGGCGGCCTGGGCTGTATCGGGCAATCTGCCCGCCGATAACGCCAGCTATCCAGATGCTCGATCTTCCACGGTCAAGGTGGAAAGCCGCCAAAACAGCCCGCAAAGCAATGGATTTGGATTAATGATCGTGGGGCTCGCCGTTGGTGGCCTCTTGACCTCTTTAGGATTTTTTATGGGAAAGCGGAGAACCGCCTGATGGATATTTTATTTCACCTAACCACTGAAGCCTCGCGCTCATTGTTGATCGGATTTGGGGCAGCTTGCCAGCAAAACAAAGTTTCGTGGGGCTGCTTCTTTACCAATGATGGCGTGAAAGTTTTAGAGGATAAAACGGTGCTCGCTGTATTGGAAAATGCAGAAAAAACCGTGGTTTGCGAACATTCTTGGGACCGCTTTATGGGCGAAGCCACCAGCCCGGTGAAATTGGGTAGTCAAACCATCAACAGTGCCATGATGGCCGAAGCTCGCCGTGTGGTGAGCCTTTAAGGGAGGTCAAAATGGACGAAAAAAACATCCTCATTTTAGGGCGTCGCGACCATACCGAAGCGATGCGCGTGGCGGCTGGACTGACCATTTTCGGTCATACCGTCCGCATCGCATTTATGAGCAAGCCCCTTGCTGAGACCCAAGAAAACGCAGATGCGGCCGAACTTCTGGAGCTTTCAGAGATTGAGCCAGAAACGACGGTCAACGAAATGGCTGATGACATTGAGTTCCTCGATGCAGATGCTCTGGCTAAAGCCATCAAGGCTTCTGACCGTGTGATTACTATTTGAGGAAACGACACTATGAAAATTTTAGTACTTGATATGAATTTGTTTCCTGATGCCCATACCGTCAGGGTGGCATTGGAAACATTGGGACCTGAGGATGACGTAAAAACCCTTAAGGTCTCAGGAAATGCGGAGGCAAATGTTTTTCGTGCCGCCGTGAATGAAGTTATGACCGCTGACTTGGTGGTCACACTTTAGCGATAAGACCTGTTTAACACTGATGAAAACTCTAGGGAGATACTTATGAGAAAAGTTCTTACGTTAGTAATTGCCACTGCTCTTACGGGGCTGGCGAGTCTTGCCATGGCAGCCGAGCCGTTGGTTGATGCCGCTTGGGTTAAGGCCAATATTGGGAAACCCGGTGTGGTCTTTCTCGATGCTCGAGGGAAATTAGGTGGTAAATCCAAGGCCGATTACCTGCGGGCTCACATTCCCGGTGCCGTGCACACCAATTATCTCAAAGACGGTTGGCGCATGAAAGACGGTAATGGCACGGTTGGTATGTTGCAAACAACCGCCAAGCTGGAAAAACTGATTGGCGGTTTGGGTATCGACAACAACACCCACGTTGTGGTTGTTTCCAATGGGGGCAAGGCTCTCGATGTGGGGACCTCAACGCGGATTTACTGGACTTTCAAGGTTCTCGGACACGACAATGTCTCCATCCTCAATGGTGGMATGAAAGCTTATGCTAAAGTTGATCCGAAGACCAAAAAACCGTCTAACCCCCTTGAAAAAGGTGCCGTAAAAGTATCGGCTAAAACCTTCAAAGGGAACCTTCGCATGGATATGATTGCGACGAAGAGTGATGTCCAGGCCGCAATTAAGTCTGGCACACCCTTGGTCGACAATCGCACAAACAATCAATATGTGGGCGTGAACAAGCACGGCAAAGGAAAGCGTTTTGGGACTATTCCTGGTGCTAAAAACCTCCCTGAAAACTGGATTACCCAGAATGGCGGCGGATTTTTCCGTGACACAGCGACACTCAAAAAACTGTATGCAGCTGCGGGTGTTCCCACTTCGGGCGACCAGATCAACTTCTGCAACACAGGTCACTGGGCATCGCTTGGCTGGTTTGCGTCACATGAATTGCTGGGCAACACTGCCACCAAATTGTATGACGGATCCATGGTTGAGTGGACGGCAGATAAATCTTTGCCGATGGAACAACACGTGAAGCTTAATTGATTTTGAGCAAACAATCTGTACTTTGGGTCGCGGCCACAATGCTCTTATGCACTGTGGCCGCTGCTCATGCCGACAATAGCCGGACGGCCCAACGTCTTGGGGCCGCGCTTTTGGTCATCAAGGGTGATGTCCGGTTCTTAGAAGATTCCCAAACGCTCTCCCTGCACAAACAGGGGTTGAGGTCACGCATCAAAGGGAGCTTATCCGTCTTACCGCTGTTGTTGCGTGAAAACGGAAATAAGCAAACGGAAAATGTAAGTCTTTTGCGTGAGGCTGTGCGGGATGATGACTGGACGGGGTTCATAAAAACCCTAGACAAGCTGATTGCCCGACATCCACTGGACCTTTTCGCCCTACGCACGGCGCAACCAACGCCAAATAGACTTAAACGAGGTCAAGCCATCCATGAAGAGGCGTGTGCCGGGTGCCATGATACGCCTGATCTTGATACCCCGTTACCCGCACGCAACCTGTTTGAACAAACAAAAATGATGACACGGGGTGAGTTTACCGCACGGCTGATCAATGGCGTCAGAGGCGATCGAGTGACCAGCCTCGCGAACCCGCTGAGCGTTGAAGATATTGCCAGTTTGGTGGTTTATTACCGTCTTGATCAGTAAATGTTGATGTATTTCACGCAAATCACCCGTAAACAGGACGCGAGATTTTTGTCGTTGGCGACCAGACACTGATCGTGAATGACTTGGATTAATTCAGGGACGCTATGACCTTCGTTACTGGCCATTTCTTCGAGAATTGTCCAAAATGCTGACTCAAGCCGAATCGTTGTGCTGTGGCCATGAATTCTGAACCCCCGCTTTTCCGGAATAAACTCGTCTATCTGATCTGTCGTACAAGCACTGAACATATGTCCGAGCATCGTATCGGGTTCAATAAAAATAGCCATCTATGGTATCCATAGTATCTGTTAAAGATTCAATTGAGTATTCCTGAGACTTTGGTAAGCGTCCATTATATTTGTTGGATAGTTTACTGTGTAATAGACCAACTTTATACCAACCTCATCGCATCCCATCGCACACCCCATGACCCCACCCTGCACTGCTCTTTAAGAGCTTTAAGAAGGCCTGGGGTTGAAGGGGGTGTCAGAGGGACGAAGTAGACTCAGCTAGGCTTAAGTACAAGAGCCACAGCAAGAAGAGTTTTTATCATCATTGACTTGCTCTGCGGTGTTGGCTTCCTGAGTTTTCTGGTTGCCATTGGCTTTCGTTTCTTGCGTATCACTTGCTGTTGTTTCTTGATTTTCGGGTTTGGTATTCGTGTTCATTTTTGATCTACTCCATTGATAACATACGCATCTATAGGCTTTTGCTTCCCCTAGCAGCAAAATAACAAGCGTAATTATCTCACAAAAAACACCCTAGGGATATGACTTTGGATAGCAAAAAGAGGGAGGCCGATTGTTGAGCGCGGTTATAAGATTGGCGAAGTGTCAAATCGTCTAGGCGTGACGTCAAAGAGCCTGCGAGACTGGGTCATTGGTGCCAGTTTAGACCCATTTATGGTGAAAATGTCCAAATTAGAAACATGAGCTGATCTTAGCGGGTGGCTTGATTATTCCAATGTGCAGGACACGACAAAATTGCTAGATTGCCCTTAGGTTTAAATCATACAAAAAGTTCGGAGACACATTATGAAAGTCGTGATCGCTGATGATCATGCTTTGGTGCGCGAAGGCATTCTTCATGTTCTTGAAGGATGCGAAGGCATAGAAGTTGTTTTAGRGGCAACTTCGCATGCAAGCCTGTTGTCCGTCCTGCATACACATTCCGACATTGGATTGATTTTGTTGGACATCAATATGGACGATCTGACGACCACGCAAACAATCCAAGATTTGCACCAACAATTGCCTTCGGTAAAAATAGCCATTCTTTCGGTCACCGAAAATGCCGARCTGGCCCGTGATTTYATCAATGCCGGKGCCGTKGGTTAYATTCCAAAATCATCAACAAATGCGGTTTTGCTCAACGCGGTGCAATTGRTCATCAATGGTGGCRTTTTTATCCCTCCCATGGTCATGAGTGCCCATAACACCACACCCAAAAACGAAACCAACCCGCAACGCGTCATTCAAGCAGCTCTTAAATTAACGGCGCGCCAACACAACGTTTTACACCTGATGGCCGAAGGCCATGCCAACAAAGAAATCGCCCTTAAACTTGACCTGTCCCTTTCAACAATTAAGACCCACGTCAGTGCAATTTTAGAATCCTTTGCTGTCGACAATCGCATGAAGGCGGTCAATGAAGCCATAAAAATGGGCTTGATTACCGACCAATCCGAATAACACTGCATCGGTCAAAAGACCCAGTTCCTTCGGTCCATAGGCCCTGTTGCTTCTGTATTTTTTTCAAATATGCTTAAGGCTCGGTTGATTTGGGTTTTAATGATGAAGAAAACAGTATGAAAATTATCATCGCGGATGATCATGCTTTGGTGCGCGAAGGCATCGCCCATATTCTTGGCGATTGCGTCGGCATTGATGAAATCATTCAAGTTTCTTCTCTCGTTAAATTAAGGACAGCTTTGGGACGGCACCCAGACACGGGGCTTATTTTGTTGGATATTTCCATGTCCGAAGACGCCACACCAGAAACCTTACCAAACATCCGCGAACGTGTGCCGGGCGTTTTAATCGCCATGTTGTCCGTTCATGAAAATTCTGAACTTGCCAATACATATTTCCAATATGGGGCATCCGGATATATTCCGAAATCCGTATCCAATGAAGTTCTGGTCAAGGCTGTGCAATTGATTATGGGCGGAAGCATTTACATTCCGGCCTTTGTTTTGAAAAAAGATCAAAGCCACAAGCACACCTTCGAGCGGTCCAATACGTCTTTGCAATTAACCAGACGCCAGCTGCAAGTTCTGCGTTTGATAGCCGACGGTTTGACCAACAAAGACATTGCCGAAGAACTTGACCTTTCGCTTTCGACCGTCAAAACCCACAGCAGTTCCGTCTTAAAAGCCTTTGGCGTCAGCAACCGTTTAAAAGCCACGAACAAGGCCATAGAGATGGGCCTAATAGAAAAATCAGTTTAAGAAAACAAGACAAGACAGCGTGTTTTAGGCCACGTCTTTAGGAAAATTCAAGGTCACCCGAAGCCCGCCTTCTGAGCGATTTTTCAAGGTCATCGTACCACCGGTGGCATTCATCAATTGCTGGCACAAAGGCAACCCAAACCCAGAACCCACTTCTCCCATGGTGCCAACACCACGTTGGTAACTGGCTTCAAGAACAAGGGCTAAATCAGCCTCGCTCATGCCCCTGCCGGTGTCTTCAACAATCACGTCCATGCTGTCATCATGTTCAACGATGTGTACGGATATGGCATCTTTGGCCGAACAATATTTAAGCGCATTGTTCAAAATATTGCGCACCACCGTATCGATGCGCCATTCATCGCCATAAACCAAAGCCTCGTTTTGACCATCAAAATTGACCATAATATTTTTGGCTTCGGCGTGTAGCAAAAACAAATCTATATTACGTTCAACAACCAGACCCAATTGGACAGGTGCAAGTCGATATTTTTTATCGGTTTGTTGAAGGGTCGCCCATTGCAACAGATTGTCAAGCACATCCATCGCCATATCAGTGCCATACAAAACTTTTTGGCCGTGCTTGATGATATCGCTTTCTTTCAGGCGGCCAGCGCGACTAATCAACGTCTCCCCATACCGACGCAGGGCATAAATTGGGTTTTTGATATCATGCCCAATAATGGATAATAGGGTTTCTTTATGACGGTTCGACGCMGCAAGCTCTTTCTCGCTCACACGTAACTTCCTGTTGATGCGCATGATATAAGCGGTGATCAAGAACAACATAAAAGCAACAATGGCAATGCCAATAATCGCTTTCCATACCCACGGCGGCAAAACACTTTTATCAGGGCTGTGAAGAACACCGCTCAGTGAAAAGTCTTCGGGTAGAAAACCGAGTTCTTTATAAACCTCGGCAATGCGTTCCCAGCGGAGTGGATTCATATAGCCGACTTCCACAACGTCTGGAACGATCAAAGACTTGGTGCTTTTGGCTTCGTATAAAAGGTGTTCGCGGCTTTTGCGGCTGCTGTATTTTTGCAAAATGACATCAACGGTTTCTTCGATATTGTCCAAAGCATAATACCAGCCCTTGCGCGTCGCCGCGATAAAAGCATCAACTTCTTTTGGATGATCCCGTATGACATTTTCCATGGTGAAAACGTTATCACCATAAAAATCGATACCATTTGTAATCGGCCTTAGTATGCGAATCTTATCCGTCGCATTGGCCGACAAAAATGGCTCATCCGTAATGTAAACGGACATGCCCGCAACACGGTCTTCAATAAGGTCCTTAATACTGGATGTGTGATCGACAAGGTCSARCTTTTTAAGATCAACSCCTTCTTTGGCAAAATARGCCAAAAGCTCGGCAGAATGTGGCTCGATCATTAATTTATGACGAGCCAATTCATGCACATTTAAAATGCCCGATTTTTCTTTGACCATAAAGGCCAGTGGCGAATGTTGAAAGATTGCCGCCAAAACAACAACCGGAATGCCTTCGCTGCGCATCAGCAAAAGATCGGTTGTACCGGCCCCAAAATCGGCCCGGCCTTTGACAACTTCATCCATGGGTTCTTGTCCGGGAACGGCTTCGCGCAATTCAACGTCCATACCGGCGTCGGCATAAAAACCTTTTTCCACGGCCATGTAATAGCCCGCAAACTGAAACTGGTGGAACCATTTCAACTGAACGGAAAAAGAGGTCCGGGCGCCACGAGCCTTGGCTTCTGTGACCATAGAAAAACTAGGCAGCGCAAGAGCAACAGCAAAAACGACCCCCATCAGAAAAACGTTTACTGTATGGCCCTTATTATAGTTTATACTTTTCATACGTTTGTTCATAAAGCTATGAGTACCACCGAAAAGTAGAAGGGTAAAYAATRCCTGATYTTTTKNCAGATAAATGATGAAAAAGCGGTACCTTAGTACCAGATAAAAGGTACCAGAGACGGATTTATCTTCGCCCAGAAAATTTGTAGTATTTATGTTCAACAAGCGCTTATTTGCCTGTAACTCCTTAACACATACCAAATTCGTGGACCTAAAATGAAGAAAATATTGGTTGTCGATGACGATGAAATGTTTCGTGATATTTTTGACGAAATCCTGACACAGGCGGGCCATACCGTTGTTTGTGTGGACAGTGGAGAAGCGGCCTTAAAACACGCCCGCGCACATCACCTCGACTTCATCCTTATGGATATTCACATGAAACACATGTCCGGGATTGAAGCCATTAGAGCCTTGCGGGCCGACAAATCCATTAACAACATGCCCATATTAGCGGTTACGGGTATGTCCGGAAATGATCTTTACGACGAAATCTATGCCGCCGGAGCAGACGGGTATATCACTAAAGCGTTGGATGCCAAGCAGCTTCTCAAGCGCATCAATCAAATGCTTTCGAGTGATTAATCCGTCTCAAACACGGTAACCGCAGAGAAATCCTCTAAAAAGAGAAATCCTCTTAGAAATGGAAAACCATATGAGGCGCGCACGTCTTAACGTTATGCGCATATGGTTTATGTTGCCCGCCGCTCCAAACAATGGGGCACATCAAGCGCGCCCCCCTCTCATAGGCATTAGACCGACTTGATCAGGGCAACTCAATTACCCTGTGCTTACCCGGCTATAAACCAGCCCTTAACCCCAGACAAAACGCCAGGTCAGCGCTCAACTTCTAGCTCTCACAAGCTGAAACAACCTCACGCACTGTCGAGCCGGATGTAAGGGCATGCCTCTACCTACTCCAGCAAGTTCCAACAAAGAAGTGACCATCAAACATATTTGAGTTCGTTCAATAAACAACAACCTGTAACCACCTACCGCGACTTCCGCTTCAGGACGCATAGCAGACATCATTACGGGCAAGTGATTATGTCTGCTTATGACCCAGCGTATTGAGAACTTTCAGTGGGCTGCCGTGGGCCGTGGCAAAGTCCTTGATAATGGACAAGTCAAACCCGTTCCTTCGACAACTGATAATGCCCGTTGGTGGTCACGCAGGGACTGAGATGGAAGAAATTATGAAAGGTCTGCGTAACGAATAATTAAACTTGACGCTGGTCAATGAACTTCAGGTGGAAATCTTTACTATGCTTATTAGTATTTCGTTAATTGAAATTTTTCATAGGTTGTGGGCCTACGTTTTTTTATCAAGGAGCAGAAAATGAATAAAAATCACTCAGATCAAGAAGGCGCATCGCGCAGGAACTTTATGACTGGCACAGTCGCCGTTGGGGCTGGATTAATTATGGCTCAAACCATCACGTCAGACGTTCAGGCAGCGACACACAAAACAGAAAAAGAAATTGCCAGCCTACCCCGCGTAAAGCAGGAAATGGTTGCGCCACCATTCTTACCAAAGCACGATCAAGTCGCCAAAGGCGGCCCGAAAGTCGTCGAGGTTCGATTTGTCATCGAAGAAAAGCTGATGGTTTTGGATGACGATGGCGCTGAAATCTGGGCGCTGACATTTAATGGCTCCGTTCCCGGACCGATGATTGTTGTCCATGAAAATGACTATGTGGAGTTAACGCTGGTTAACCCAGCCAGCAGTGCGATGGAGCACAACATTGATTTCCACGCCTCCACAGGCGCTCTTGGTGGCGGCGGGCTAACACATGTTTCTCCTGGTGAAGAATGCGTGTTGCGGTTTAAAGCGACCAAAGCTGGTGTCTTCGTCTATCACTGCGCCCCCGGCGGGGCGATGATTCCCTATCATGTCACCCACGGCATGAATGGTGCGATCATGGTCTTGCCCCGAGGCGGTCTTAAAGACAAAGCTGGCAAAGCGGTCAAATATGATCGGGCTTATTATATCGGTGAGCAGGACTACTACCTCACCAAAGACGAAGAGGGTGAATATATCAAATATGAAACCGCCGGTGAAGATTACTCAGATAGTATGAAAACCATGGCAACACTATTACCGAGCCATATTGTCTTCAATGGCGCCGTTGGAGCCTTGACCGGTGATAATTCTTTAACAGCGTCAGTTGGCGAAACGGTACTCATTATTCATTCTCAAGCCAACCGCGATACGCGTCCGCATCTTATTGGCGGACACGGAGACAATGTTTGGTCGACCGGTTCATTTGACGATGATCCACAAACAAATCTGGAAACTTGGTTCATTGCAGGAGGGGCCGCAGGCGCTGTGACGTATACCTTCAAGCAACCGGGCATCTATGCTTACGTTAATCATAACCTCATCGAAGCGGTTTTAAAGGGGGCGGCAGCTCACTTTAAGGTTGATGGAAAATGGGACAATGATTTGATGATGCAGGTTAAAAAACCAACCGCCATCTAGGTGCTTGAACCAAAATTACGGGCTCGGGTCTGGTCAGATTTCATCTGACCTAGACTCTGTCCTAGACGTTGAGATTAAGGAGAATGTTGTGAAACTCACAAATATCATTTCGACTTGCGTGGCAGGTGCCGTCTTGATGATGGCATCGAGCGCCGTGTATGCAGACGATATTGACAAAGGGAAGAAACTCGCAAAAAAATGCACAGGTTGCCATACGTTAAATGAAGGCGGGAAAAATCGATTAGGCCCCAACCTGTATGGCATTCTTGGTCAACCTGCCGGAAAGGTGAAGGGCTACAAATATTCAAAAGCCATGGCATCATCGGACATCGTTTGGAACAACAATAACTTTACGGACTTTATCGAGAAACCCAAAAAGTTCCTGAAGGGCACTAAAATGGGTTACGCGGGCCTCAAAAAGGCAACCAAACGGGCTGATCTGCTGGCTTATTTTGAAACCTTGAGAAGTGAAAATCTGCGTAAAGTTGTAGCTGGTAATGCAACCGATGGCACACGTGTGGCCGAAAAACACTGTAACGTCTGTCATAGCTTTGAAAAAGGCGGGAAAGTTGTCTTCGGCCCTAATTTGTTCAACATGGCTGGCAAACCAGCAGCGGCGATCAAGGGTTTTAGATACTCTAGGGCGTTAACAAATTCCAATTTGATCTGGACGGATGATAACCTGCTTGGATTTTTAGCCAATCCTGAACAGTTCCTTAAGGGAACGACCGCGCGGTTTCCCGGCTTGAAAACGGCTAAGCAAAAAGCTGACATTCTAGCCTATATGAAATCGCTTAAATAAATTAGTCAGAACAAAGTAAGATGACATGCGTTACGGCCTCTTGATTGCTTTGGGATTCATTGGACTGGTTGGATTTGGACTGTTCCAGTGGCCCGCAATCAGGGGCCGCGAGCCTGTCCAAGTTTTGTTGCCGGGGCTGGAAATGGTCAAAGTCACCGCTGGTGAATATGACCTGACCATCCTGGTCCCCAATGCTTTCGGGCGAAAGTATTATTCCAAACCCGTTCAAATCAAAAAAAACTTTCATATCAGCCGYCACGAAATCACCATTGATCAGTGGAACATCTGTTTCGATGATGGTGTCTGCTCTCACAAGGCAAAGCAACGGCCTTACCAGACGGGTCTTCATCCGGTCACKCTCGTGTCGTGGCTGGACGCCATGACCTTTTCTTGGTGGTTATCAGATAAGACCGGAAATTTCTACAGGTTGCCGACGGAAGAAGAATGGGCGTATATGGCCGTTGCCGGCAAGGATTTCACAAGAGACACGATCGAAAGCTTGATTGCTCAACGTAAAATGATTCAAACCGCATCTCTAAGCCCATTCAGAAAAACCCTTGCCGTTGGTGCAAATGGTGCAAACACTTGGACCATCGCCGACACCACAGGATCGGTTTGGGAGTGGACCCTAACGTGCTGGTTTTCATCTGATGAAGAAAATAAAAGACACTGGACGATTACTGAGCTCAGCGATATCAACCTTTGCTCGAACCGAGTGGTACAGGGTGATGAACGGGCCCAYGTCCCGTTTTTTATCGATAAAGTCTATACGGGCGGATGCGGCACAGGAGCGCCAGTTGATCATATCGGCTTTCGTATAGTTCGTGACACAGGTCGTGCGCCTGATCGCTCCTAATTTTCCAGATGAAACGCCCCAACCGTTAGCTCTTCCCCGTGTGCTGTCAGACAAAGTATAACGCGTCTTTTGAGGTGATCAAATTCGAACCACGGGTTCATATTGAGTTTTTCAGTCCGTTAAAAAGAATCATAAGCGGACGAAACTATCAGCCTTCAATGAAACCCGCTCTCACACTTATTTTATATAAAAGCCGCGATTACCTTCGTAAAACCCTATCACCAGATTTTGCGCCGGCCTTAATTCGACCGATTGAGTGAGCGCTCGCGTGAAGCTACTTTGAGGACCTGCATCGTTTAAACGAACCGTCAGAGTGTGAGAGCCTGCTGGCAGGGTAAACTTCTCATAAAAACTAGAAGAGCCATCATGGCGCAAACCTGYAGCTGCAGATATTCCAGAATAAACCACCTCGCCGTTAAAGCTAAGTTCCACCGCAACCGGCCAGCGTTCACGAGAACATTTCATCTTGGCGCGCATATTCGGGGCCAACGCGGCCCGTTCTTCGGCTGTATGTTTTCGACACGGCACAACTCGTTCGCCTGGGTGGCTGAGACTAAGCTTCACCTGAGCCATGCCCGGCACGGTATAGCGATAAACTGGCCAAGCCGAAAACACCCCTAAGATTACGGCTATAACACCGTAAACAAAGGCTTGCCCAATCCAGCGTACCGACGCTTGCGTTGCCACGTGCTGGGGACGCTCATGAGCTCCCGCTTTGCCTTGGCGGCGCTGAGTGATGTGTGCTGCCTGTTCACGTTCAAGACGGTGTTGCTCCTCAAACTCCTTTGGCGGAAAGAAAATGTTTTTTAGGCCAAAATTCCACAGTACCCCAAAAAAAATGGGGCCAAAAATAAAGAGCGGAGCCAAGTAAAACCATATGACATTTTCAGGTGAAACGTTGAACAGGCTAAACATCGTTATCTTCCTCGACATTCAGATTGTTAAGATCATCTTGAAAATTTTGTGTAGCCTCTTGTAATTTTGAATCCTCAAGAAGCGAGGCCCAAAATGTCCGCACACGTTCACGCGGCACACGTTTTCTCAGATAAGGATCGCGTCGTCCATCCAAGCGGTCTTGCATCAACCACACACCGGATCGAAACCGACAGCCGCACTCCGCGCAACCCGCAATCATCACACCAGCCGCACCTTCGGTGATCATGTAATCAATGAAGGATGGCGGCAACATCGATACGCAATTTAAACGTAGTGCCGCTGTATTTTTCAGCTTCAATTCTTTAACTTTTGGGCCATAATCACAGCCCACCAAAATGATCCCACCCGGTGCTGCGGCCAAAGCTTCATCCACTTGGACGCGCATTTTTTTGATATCTAAATGAGGCATATCAATACCTGTAACCACAGCCTCTATACTTTTGAATGGACTGGCGCTGGGGCATGAGCCAATACAAATACCGCACCGTGTGCAATTGGCTTCATTGACCTGGGCTTGTTGGGCAAACGGCAATCCATCGGTACGGGCGACAAGTGTGATCGCTCCATAGGGACAATCATCATAGCAGCGTCCACAGCCGTTGCAGTGGTCCAAAATAACCAAAGGCGGTTTCGGGCTTTTCAGCGGTGGCAACCAAGGCAACACGGCTAAAAAAATAGAACCTCCTACGGCGACAATCCATAAGGCGGCTCCCCCCCAGGCATCAAAAATGGGGTAAAACAGCATATAGAACCAGTCGAGGTTGAGGTTCTCTGATATGAGGTTTAAGTTCGCAGGATCGTGACTAACCGCGGGCATGACCAATGACAACACCACCAGCATGAGACCAATACCAATAGCGACCCCGCGGGGCGGATTGGTTTTGGGCTGGCTGACACGCATCACGTGAACCCACATGGCAAACAATAAAAACAACGGCACAAAAATATGGATAAAGACCAACAACGAAAAAAAGCGATCGGTCAACGCACCTTCGGTGAGAAAGTTGGTCGCCACGGGTTCGCCAAAAAGACCCAACGCATCAAACCATTCCATTGATCCCAACGCCACGTATTGCGCCAACTGATCCCACACCAACCAGTATCCAGAAAGGCCCGAGGCATACAACAACCAAATCACAATAATGCCTGTAAACCAGGCATACCAACGCACCCCTCGATAACGGTCAAACGTCCATTCGCGGAACAAATGCAAGACCATGAACAAAACCATGCCGTCGGCAGAATATCGGTGCAGGCTGCGCATCACGCCCGCCAGATACCATTGATCATGGGTCATGTATTCAACAGAGGCGTAGGCCCCGTTAACGGAGGTTTCGAAGAAAATATAAATATAAATTCCTGTTACGGCAGCGATCCAAAACATAAAAAATGCAATAGTGCCAAGTTGGCGAAGCGGATTCCAGTCCGGGCCATAGACACGGTCAAAAGCTTTTTCACTGCGCAAGAATACATTTTGAAGGGGCTGTCGGAAATTACTCAACACTGCATGCCTTTTGTTGAAGATTTAGACATCTTTTTATTGTTTTCTTCTGCAATACGTCTGCGGCGATTTTGCCAGCACCAATTGCCGATGAAGACCATCATAGACATAATGATGGCTGCGCCCACAAACAAGCGGAAAAAAAGCGCATATTCGAAACGATAGCGGTCGGCGGCCGGGTCATAAATCGTACAGAACAACCGCACTTTGTTGATCAAATCATCCAAGCTGGCAAATGGTGTTTTGGTGCCAAACACCAAATTTTTAAGCGGATCAACCAGCATCGGTGTTTCAAACGTTTCGCCATAGATTTGCTGAAAGACCTTGCCCTCGGAATCTAAAATTGTCGTTTGGGTCAGATGATCAAAGCCCTTGGCGGACTCGTAATAAAGAAAACCRATATCCTCGCTTAACCCCGCCACAGCGATTAAATCACCACTTAGAAATTGCCAATGGTCATCAGCTGATATGCCGTTTTGGCGCGCAAAGCTTTGCATGCGGGCCGGATTGTCTTTCCCCACGTCAAAGCCGATGGTGACGATCTTAAATGCATCATCTCCCAAGGCATCGCGCGCTATGGCATCAATGTTTTCCAAGGTCTTGGTGATCACCGGGCAGACATCCCCGCAACTGGAATAGATCATGGATATAACGAGGGGTTTGCCCTGAAAGTCAGAAAGGCGGATGTGCCTGCCACGCGTATCGCGAAAGACGTAATCGCCGACGGGCTTGCCAATGGCCGCCTGACTGATGGCGATGGCGGCGCTTTCGTTTTGCGGGCTCAGATCAGCATTGGATATGGGGGCGGCAAAGGCCGCTGATGCGAATACTGTAAACACAGCTGTGGCGGCTATACATAAGTTTTTAGGGCCTTGAAACAACATCTGATTACCCTTTCATCGCCCCCGATAGGAAAGGGCGGACGTCTATTATCGTCTATAGAGTCCGCCCCATAAGTGCACTTAATCGTGTGTCTTGCCTTAGCTTAAACCCCACACATCCGACAAATATTTCCAATTGACGAAGTAGTAGAGGACAAATGCGGTCAAGAAGATCAAGGCCAATACGAAGGTGCCCGGCACGGCCAAAGTACCCGCATTGCCGTAAGTCGTCGCAGCACCACCAATAATTGGTTTTTCTGGCGCGGCTTTGACGTTTTGTTTAGGTTTGCCGAAGAGCACCGTGCCAACCATATTAACGATAAAGATAAAGCCGCCAATGCCACCGATCATTCCGGCCATTCCGGCTAAGCTCATCATCATGAAGGCCGCGGGCGGAAATTCATGAACCATTATCGCATCGGCAAAGGACATGTCCCAATGGCGACGTGGAACGCCAAGCGTACCGGCCCCCATCATAAACACAGAAGCTAAGCCCATGCCCAGTCCAAACAAATACGGTTGCCATTTGGCCAGACGGGGGAACACCAGTTCCTTTTGCCACAATGTTGGCACCAGCCAATAGCTCATCGCCATAAAGGCCAGCGTCGAACCCACCACCACGGTGCCGTGGAAGTGACCCGGTACGTACATGGTGTTGTGGATGATGATGTTAAGCTGTTCGGTGCCCATCATAACGCCGGTGATGCCACCTAAAAAGCCGAACAGGACCAACGATAAGGCAAACCCGGAAAATACCGGATTGCCCCACGGGGCTTTTCGCAGCCATTCAAACAGGCCTTTGGTATAGCCCTTTTTACGCAGTGCTGCTTCGACCGCACCGGGTACCGTTAGGCCATGAATCATAGACCCTAAAACAGCCAAGTATAAAGCATACGAGGTGTTGAAGATTTTCCATTCCGAACTCATACCCGGATCAACCAACAAGTGGTGCGCCGCTGCCAATTGCAAAAACAAAATGTAAAACAAAAATGCCGTACGGCTGACTTTTTCCGAAAGCGGGCTAGCATTGAACAAAATAGCCGCAATGGCATACCAGCACGCAATCTGCGCCGCGACATTGATTTGTTGCGAGGCATGACCCATACCCCACCAAATCACACGATACATCAAAGCATCAATCGACCCGATATAGCCCAAAGAATGGAACAGGGTCGGAATCAAAATCACCGCGCCCGACAACACGGTAAACACCGCAATGATCGCCGCCGTCATGGCCCCAAACGTGACCAATGGCAATGAACCTTCGAAGGTCTTTTCCTTTTTGGCGGTGTACAGTGTCGCAAAAAACACCACACAGCCCATCAACGCACCAACGGCAANTAAAATAATGCCCAGATAAAAATCAGGGGCCGCCATCATGGGCACATACGATGTGAACATCACGCTGGAATCGCCGCGCAAGACCGCAATATTGGTCATCACCGCGCCCCCCAGCATCAGGCCATATTGGACCCAAGCCAGTTTGGGCCAGACTATGCGTGTGTTCAAAAGAATCGCCGATGTAAAATACAACAAGGCCATTTCAAAGAAAATCATCCACACCAACAACACGTCAAAACCATGCGCCGTCAAAACCATATAAAAATCATCGGGGCCAAGCAAATGAACCGCCGGCCAGCGCGTTAACGCCACCAGTAATCCAAACACGCCCCCCACCATAAGAAAGACAATCGCCGTGACGGCATTCCACTTAATGAGTTTGTCCGCAGCAAGATCGATTTTAAACCCGGTTTCCGGACACGTTCTAAATTCAGCCATGATCCCCTCCCTTATTTATCAACTACAATTATTTTACCGACCATGGTGTGATGACCAATGCCGCAAAATTCATTACAAACCACACTGAATTCACCACTGCTGTTTGGCGTGATGGTCAGAACCATGTCGTATTCAGGAAGAATCTGAAGATTGATGTTTTCAGGCTGAAGAGAAAAACCATGCTGAAAATCAAGTGAAGATAAATGCAATCGGTAAGATTGATCCTTTTCTAATTCTAAAATCGGCCACCATTCCCACAAACGACCCAACATATAAATGTCGCTGCCAACGGGGGGATGAACAACCGGGAAACCGCTCTCTTCGTCTTCGCGTACTGTATATTTTTCGGCAAAAGCTTCCGTCTTTTCGGCGAACACTTCCGGCCTGATTTTATAAGCCTCATTAGATATGTTTTGATTTCCGGTCAAATGCCAATACGGCATCATAAAAAACATGATCAAACACCAAACTAATGCAAGTGTAACCCAGAGAACTTCCGATTTTTCAATCGGCTCGTTCCACCAGATGCGTTCCTTTGGAGGAAATATAGCCATGTCTCAACCCTCCTTTACGGTGCTACGGGGATGGCGATAATTTCCATGATCCCCCAGATAATATAAACGACCGTCGGTATTGTGACGCCGAGAAACAGCAGAATAAACGGAGAGTCCAGTAACTGCTGCATAAGGGGGATGCTTTCCCCGTCGTGCTGAGCTTCTTGTTCTGACATACGCATGGCCCCCAAAATGAGATATTCCAAGAATGACGCACGCCATGGGTCTCTTACGAAGCCCTTCGCAAAGCGTGCACTGAGTCGCATAGTTCATAATTACGTCAGCCTTCTCAGGCTTACGCCTTGACCATGGTCAAGTCACAACAATGATAAATTGAGAGCGATCTAAGGTTCAGCAACATCCGGGGGTGTTGTGTTTGATGATTTTACGCAATTGGGCCACATCTTTTATAACAAAATTGTGACCCTCATTGCTCACACCTATGTTCTTTAACTTTGCCAGAGCACGGGAAAATGTTTCCGGTTGCATACCCAAACAAGCGGCGATCAAGGACTTGTCCAACGGCAATAT
The DNA here is from genome assembly GCA_002732845.1 of Rhodospirillaceae bacterium. Lineage (GTDB taxonomy): Bacteria > Pseudomonadota > Alphaproteobacteria > Rhodospirillales > Magnetovibrionaceae > JANLGW01. The sequence goes on along the minus strand of NVSZ01000005.1, from coordinate 4,022 downwards.
GATCTCGGTCTCACCTTGGTCCACATCACACAAATTCAATAAAAAATCGACTAAACGTTCAGTTGATGACATAGCCGACAATTGGTGTAAAAGCGTTATGTTGCAACGCATTTGCCGGGACATAGAGGCCAACATATTAAAGGTAAAGTCCATGTTTTCGCGCAATTCTCGCATCATGGAATCTGCACCAACAACCAACAAGCGGGCATTGGAAATTGTCATCGCATTGACTGGATAGACATTACTGTCAAAGATTGCCGCTTCGGCAAAACTTTCCCCAGGGGAAATAACCGAAATCACGATTTCTCTGCCATCCTCACACAACCGATAAAGCTTGACCCAACCGTTCAGTAAAACAAAAAAACGTTGAGCAGACTCGCCTTCGGAAAATAAAGCCTTCTGGTTTTCATAGTCACGAATGGAACTGGAAAATAAGAGTTTACGCAGATCATCAGGTGCGAAACCGGCAAATAAAGGAACCTTTCCCAACCGACCTAAGTCGTCAGGTTTTATCCCCGTACGAAGCATAAATGCTTCATTTTTGTTTCCACCACCTTCGATAGCCGCCTCCAACATATTTTGTGATATTGAGAAACTAGAATAAAGATACGCGAAACTCCCCAAAAAAACAAATACGATCAATTAATTAAAAAGCACAACTTTTTATTATTACGTGAAACAAGCCCGATTTTGATAGAACATCTATTTATGGTTGTGGCTATAAGCAGACCTTTTCAAGTGTATAACCTTACGTCCGCTTTCGTGCGGAAGCAGAGATTCTAGAGACTAACTTCTCCTTTATGCAGTTTACCACGAGCTCTTCCGATACATCGTCCAATCTGGGCCTTAACCTTGCCCCAGCTTGCAGGATCAGGAAGCTGTCTGCTTACCCTGTACTTAAGCCAAGACTGCTATCAGACAACGGTTCCAGTTACGTCTCAGGAGAACTGGCTGAATGGATGAGTGACAATAAGATGGGGCACATCAGAGGTGCGCCATATCACCCGCAAACTCAGAGTAAAATCGAGCGATGGCATCAATAACCTCAGACCCCCATACCTCTAATTCACAAATTTGAAAGAATCAGCGACATCGTTCCATTGATTTCTTTTAGATAGCTTTCTATTGGTCGTTAATCGAACCTTTCCAAGGTGTGGCACATTACGATTAACAACCAGCTTGTAGCTCTTATATTTTGGATCTTCATAAAGGTGGAGCTTCGCACGCTGGCAATTATTTCCCACAAACTTGATGGAGCTAACCTCATTTCTAAGGTTCACAGCCTTCAATGCGGGAACGCTATTTGGACCGCTGCAATATTTACGCCCCCTATAATTGACGTGTTCATAAAGGCAGACCTGACATTTTTTAGCCGAAGTCGCGGCCGCCTGTGATACCCGATTAACCGATTCCGCTCTGTATGCTTTACGCATATCTCTAGTGAAATTCAGGGATGAAATCTGTTTCGACCAATTGCCACGGCTACCACGCTTCACCCCCCTTAGGTCAGGGATGTTTTTATATGCTGATAGTTTTTGACCACTCATATTGTTTTCATAAAAAACCGCGCCACCCTGAGTTTTACATTTATCAAGTCGAAAACTTATGGATTTTGCGCTGTTATTAAGCCTGAATAACTTCAATTTGGTAGAATTTTGCGCACCGTAAAAGCATACGCTGTTTCCTTTGTAATTGATTTCACTATGAAGACAGGCCTCGCATGCATTTGCTCCAAGGGTTCTAGTGTTGGTTAAAACCAACTTTGCTGATTTCGGTTTGTTTGCAAACGACCCCAGGTTGCGTCGGTCACTCTTCGAAATCTCAGATATACCCTTATTTTTAACCTTGTTAAACAGTTGTACTGACAAGACACCGGCCCTGCAGGAATCGTTAATGACGCTGACCGACTTTATTTTAAAGGGAAGCTTATTAATTCTTACAGATAAACCCAGTAAACGCACACAGAGATAATTGCCATAAAAGTTAGCATCACTGAAAAGACAGACCCCGCATGAAACCTTATCCGATGGCTTTCTTTTACCATCGCCTGAACGACCGCTTGAACCATCCATTGTGTTTGAGTTTGAGAAAAGTGCGCCCACGCCCTTATATGTGCTGGCGGGTGCTGGCGGGCGGCTCAAATCCTGCACGGCTTGTACCGGATTTCTGGGGCCGCTCCCAATTGTCGCTTTTTTCGGCTGGCCGATGTTGCTCCGCTTAATATTCATGTTTTCGTTCGTGGTCGGTATGGTGATGGGCGCTTGCTTAATAACAAGATTATTGAGATCATTAGTATTAGATGTGTTGCCCAAATTTGGATTGATTACAGTCGGCTGCATGGTTTGTGCGTCAGCACCTCCCCCCCCCATCATCGATATAATAACAACAGCTACGGCGACGGCTACATAATTTTTCACGAAATTCCCCCTCAGATTCTGCCYAATATAGCAACACTTGCAGAACCTTAACTGAAAAATAGCATCAKCAATCGGCTAATCGTTATCCTCACATTTAAAATACTTATGCTCAAGCGTCGGGACTTTTCGTGCTTCCACTCTACATGAAACGAATTTCCACCTTGCAATGCAACCCATCACGAATGTAGGCATTTGAATTTGTTGCATATTAGAACCACCTTGCTAGAATTTAACATCACAAGTGTATTTGCAGGCCAAGGAAGCTATTTATGAACAACAAGATACCTCCATCACCCAGCAGAGAAGCCGCYATTCACGAGAAAGGCTACACACTCGATGCAAGACTAGATGACGGTACATCGGATCAAGTTTTGGTCGACACCGCAGGTCTTGAGCAGCCGGTGCTTGATGGCGCAATGGGTGAGTCTGCATTTTATTCTYACAGGCTAAAGAACGGCGGACACATCAACGCCACAAAGTTAACCCCACCCGACGACATGACCATCACGGCCGAAAGCGAGGATGAAAACAATATCATCATCGCGCAAATCGCTCTGATGGGCCGGACATCATTTTCTTATCTTGATAAACAAGAGCAGCATATATCGCCGCTAAAAGGCTGCCTCTATCGCTACGTCGGCGGCACATCAACGTACCAATTGCGCGGTGGTGAAATGATCCACACATGTGGTGTTTCTCTGTTTCCACATGTCCTTATGCGCTATCTCGACAACGATGTTCCAGAATCTTTTCAGCCTTTGTTCAACTCAGATACCGACACGCCGGTCTTCATTCCATTTCCGGTATCTCAAGCCATGCAAACGGTCATGAAAAATGCACTGAATTCCCCGTTGGAAGGGGCGCTCCAGCAGATGCATATGGAGGGCGTTGCCCTTCAGTACATAGCGCTGATCGCCGACGCGTTGCGCAACGATAGCAACCATTGTGAGGCCAGTCTGCGCAAAAGTGATTTGAACGCCGCGCACAAGGTTTATGAAGAACTGAAAGTATTATTGCGCGAACCACCTAGCATGTCGGAGCTTTCTGAATCCTCAGGGATTACGGAACGCCGCTTGAATAAAGCCTTTCGCGAATTGTATGACGGCACGGTTTTCGAGACGTTGCGCGATATACGTCTGGGAGAAGCCCGCAAGATGTTGGAACAAACCGACATGGCGATTAAGGAAATTGCCTGGAAAGTTGGCTATGAACACAACACCAACTTCACCAATGCCTTCACTGCCAAGTTCGGCACGTCGCCAGCAGCTTACGCCAATCCTTTTCGGAAAGTTATGACTTAAACACAAGTGATGTGTTTGATCTATAAGTTGACGTTCTGGAAGATCATAGCTTGATTCGAAAGGCCTTCGCAGCATGAGGAACCATTGCCGCTAAAAATAGAATCACAACATTCCCCTCACAAGTCTGGGCAACATCAGCCCAATGAGGTCTGAAAATATGGCAGCCTAAAGAGTGAGGTGCTGTCCACTTTATTCAGACAAGTCCACCCCAGCTTGCAGGAGCTGGAAGTTGTCTGCTTACCCTGCGCTTACCCGGCTTAAACAGCGCGCGACACCCCAGACAACAAAAACCCGCCAACTCATT
>NVSZ01000085.1 GCA_002732845.1 Rhodospirillaceae bacterium | reverse complement strand
TGATCCAGCTATTGCAAATATAAAAATTTCTTTTCGTCCAAATGTATTTTTATTGCGAAATGGTCTTTCAACATATTTCCATGTCAGATAGGAAAGTGGCAATACAAGAATAGTCAAACATAAGAAAACCAAATATCCAGGCTCAGGGAAAAACAGATGTCGAGCAAAAGAAAATATAGGTTGATGCCAAAGATAGGCACTGTAGCTAATTAATCCGATAGCCACCAATGGTTTAGTGCTCAATAAGCGCCCAATAATAGTTTGGGAAGATGAAGAGGTAGAGTTTTTAAAGCTTGCATGGAATGAAGGGATGTCAACAAAGGATATCCAGGACAATCTTAGAAAAACGAAAAGAGCTGTTCTTTCTAAAGTAGCGTTACTTAATCTCGCTAAGCGCCGTATAGGTTTAGATGTTTCAAAAACGGCAATTGATGAATATGAGGCTGGATATAAATCAGATGAAGTCGCCAAATCTGCTGGCGTTAATAATCAAACTTTTAGAAATTTAATAAAGCGACATACGCCGCGTAGAGAATTATCAAACCGAGACATAGAAACAATTTCAGACCGCCATGAAGATGGCTGTTCTGCTTCCTGTATAGCTCAACGGATACAAAGAAGCACTTTGATCGTTAAGGATTTTATCAAAAAAGCTCAATTAGATATTGATTCCATCCCAACTGATAAACTCGTTCTTTCCCTTGAGAGCGATGGCTTTACAACGGCCCAAATTGCTATGAAATTGGAACTCCCCCTCGTAGCAATTACAAATGCCTATAAGCGATTACGAGGAAAGGGAAAACAAAATGTTTGATTTTGATGATCTTTTTATAACCGTTGTAGACAAAAAACTACGCGCCTTTAATCGTCTTATGTTTATCACAGCAAATTATCTCGATAAGCCAATTTTGAAAAGCGCGTATTTCGAATGCATTCGTTACCGAGAGCCAAATTGTTTATTTGAAATAGAGACTGTTAAACAACAAATTAAAAAGAAGGGCCTTCTATTTTTCAGAAAATCAATGAAAGATCACACCAATCCAGAACGAAAAATCAAGAGCCGTTTTGATGCTAGAAATTACGCAAAATACACTAAACCACATATCTCATTTTATAGATAATTGGAGGAAGTATTTTGATTGAATTCTTAGCACTTGCTTTCAACATTGCGTACCTTGTCGTCATAATCACCATGCCTTTAGTATTGGTTTTAATGATCATAACGCATCGTATTTTATCATTGAAATTAACTTGGGTGAGCTTTGAAAAGCGCTGGTTAATTCCTAAAGTCATAGAAAGCTACAAGCTCACGACAAGGCCAAATTCTCGAAGAGATAAATATATTGCGAGTGCGGATCGGCGTGGCCTACTGGACAAGGGCCACGGCTCATGACCTTGTCACTTTGCGGCTCTCAATCTGTCAAGACTACCTTGAATCACTTTTCGATTTTTGTTGCCAAGCGTTTTATCTTTCAACAAGCTTTCAAGCAAATCAATTTCTTTTTCGCGGGTAATGTTAATAGAGTTGCGTTGGTTCAATGCAAAAATTTTCTGATCTGTTGTCCGCCAGTCAGGAACGATACAACTGTCGTTGAAAATATTTCTTTTTTTAATACCAGCACAAAAATAATCATCCCAATTATTCCAGCCACTCCAATTGACCCATTGGCGAACTCCGGGAAATGCGTCCGTTTTGCTGGTGCCATAGCTCCGAAAAAGCATTTTTGTCCAAGCGTAATATGCCCATTGAAAGTCATGGGCCTGCATGATTTTTATTTTGTCTGGGTGATTTTCCAAGACGGCCAAGGCCTCCGCTCTTGGCTTATTTTTAAATTTCTTATCCCAAGCCGCATACTCAGCCTCAAACCCATTATCCAAATCTTGAAATGTTTCATAATTTTCAAAAGCTTTTTTTGCAAAATCAAAGTCGAAAAAATGGCTTTGATCTACCTCAGCAGGGAAACCTTGATAATACCTGCTTTTTTCAACTCCATTTATATGAGCAGAAGAAGGCCCGGCCCTTTCTCCTGCATAAGCAACTTGCAAACAAAAAAGGAAGGTTACTATCATGCCTAGCAGTACCGAAGGTCCCATCTGCGTCACCCACGACATAGTTTTACAATACGTCGAACTCACCACCTTATTTTCGGAAGGTGTTGCCACGGCTTTAGTCAGCCCAATGTGGACTCTTTTTGGTGCACTATCAGGTTTATGGATTGTCATAGAAGGCCTCCGTATGATGATGCATTTGTCTACACCACAAGATGTAATTAAAAGTTTTATTTTCGTCATAATAGCGGGAATTTTACTTGGAGGCCAGAGCTCAGGTTTAGTCACTGACCTTTATACGGCCAGCCTAAACATGATGTCCGGAGCGGCGGGTGTTGCTTTGAAGGTTGGACATTATGCAGATGGATCTTCCGAACTTCTCAATGGCAACATGACGTTTCAGGAGGGCATGCCAGCTCTAACCTGCACGGTTGAAACGGGCTTGACGAAAGTTCTCCAAATGGCGTCATTAATTTCAACGCAAGGAACAATCACAGGTCCTATGCCGTGGTTATATGCAATTGTTTTGATTGTGCCTTACATCCTCGTCATTGTTGTGTATTTCAGCCTTGTCGTAATCTCGATCTTTCGCATTATGATGATCGCCGTTTTAAGCCCATTTTTAATCTTGGGCTTTGGTTTCGGTTGGGGCCGTGAAATGCTCCCACGAGGCATGAGAGCGCTCATTGGCACGTTTATGGTGCTATTTGGAGGCACAGCGGCCATTTCCGTACTTTTGTATGCCGTAGGTTCCCTCGATCTTGGCGATGCCTCTCAGGAAAGCATCCGTGGCCTCGCGGACATCAACAATCCAAAGTTCCTTATGACGTTGTTACTGGGCTGGATGGCGACTGCATTTATGGCCGAAGCAACAGGCGTCTCAAACTCCATTACCGACGGATCCTTTACAAATTCCTCAGCGGCGATCCTCACGGCTGGTGTGACAGCTTCTGCTGGTGCGTTAATGAGCAATCCAGCCACAAAAGCCGCTGGTGGGCTTATGGGGCAAAGTGCAATGGAGGGTGGCGGTATGGCCGCCAGTGGAGCAATGAAGGCTGGAGGATACGCCACCGGATACGCCGCGAACCAAGTTCAAGCACTCATCGATAAAATGAAGAAATAAGGAAAGGTGTGTTCGATGGCCAACAAACCAAGAGTCCATAAACGTAAGCTTGTCGGAGGCTGGTTTTTGCCGGAAGAAAAGGCAGAAATCAATGCGCTTGCGAAACGCGCCCAAATCACGACTTCCGAATTTATTCGGCGTGTTGCCCTTGGACGTAAACTTCCAAACGTAAACCTTCACGAGCTGACAATCGAACTTGTGAAGATCAATGCGGATTTGGCCCGTCTTGGTAATTTATTCCGCTTGGCCGTCATGGAGGAAGATTCCAAACTCCCTGACGGTCAAACCCTTCAAACCGTCATTGATGAAATTCGAGAAACTCAAGCCGAGCTTAAACTAAAGATCAAAGAACTATAGAATGATCCCAATATATCATCCGCGTAAAGAGCCCGGCCCCTTTCGGGATTTAGCGGAATACATTGCGGCCGCAAAAGAAAAAGGTGAAAAGCTTGACGATCTTTGGATTGTCAATGCGGCCGCTGGGGAAACCCTTGATGATCTCGACATGGCTATATATGAGATCGATGCAACCCAAGCCCTGAATGTTCGCGCTAAAGGGAACAAGAGTTATCATCTTGTGGTTTCATTTCAGCATGGTGAAAGACCATCAGACGAAGCCTTACGTGATATTGATCGTGAATTCGCGAAGGCCCTCGGATTTGAAGAACACCCTCGTGTGGTTGGCACTCACAGCAACACCGAAAACTTTCACATGCATATCGGTTACAGCCGTATCCATCCCAAGACCCTTAAAGTTCACTGGCCGAAACATGATTATAGAGAACTCGAAAAGACAAGCCGTGAAATGGAAAAGAAATACGACCTCAAGGTCGATCTTGGCCGTGAGGATAAAAAAGAGTCAGATCGCAAACCTAAAGCCGCTCGTGATATGGAGGCTCATACTTGGGAGCAAAGCTTTCACAGTTACATCGATGGACATAAAAAGCCTTTGATGAAAGGCATCGATGAGGCMAAAAACTGGCAMGATGTGCATGAATCATTTTCTGAATATGATTTGAAGCTTCGCAAACGTGGCAACGGGCTAACGATCACGAATGGCRAAGGCACTCAGCACGCTAAGGCAAGCTCCATYGACCGMTCCCTATCCAAAGCCGCCTTAGAGAAACGTTTTGGCCCCTAYGAGGCYCAAAAACGCAACAAAGYYCCAACMAAACCGAAGGAAAMCTATAAACGGCGYCCCATAACAAAAATGARGGGCCAATCKCGTTTATGGAATCGATATCTTGGGGTTCGACGGAACAAACAATCTCTYATGGGTAAGGCGATTAAAACRTGGCGAGATTTTTTAATGTACGGCGTCACCGATGATCCTTTGGCTATGGCAATCATCTATGCTCAAAAGAAGCTGATTGAAACAATGCTGTTAAAAGGCGTCAAAGCCCCCAGATTGCCATCGACCCCCAAGCCCCTACCAAGATTATCTCCGGTCGTAAAATCCWCCACACCAGAAAWACGCATATACCTTWCGGTGCCTTTTGAAGACCGTACTGAAGTTAAAGGCCTTGGCGCGAAGTGGGACCCAAAAGAAAAGAGTTGGTACGCCCCAGACAAAGCCGATCCGAAAGTTTTTGAGACTTGGACAGCCAAGAGCCAGGACAAAATCACCGGCACTGATGTTGATATGAAAACGGCAGAAGAAATGGGGGCTTTCTGGGACACTGCTCTCACGGAAAAAGATGTTCGTGAAAGTCATGCGGACCTGTCGAATGATGATCAAGCACGAGACAAGCCTAAGAAGAAAAAGCCCAAAACCAACAAACCTGAACTTGGCCGTTAATTTCCAGCGTTCAGGGTAACTCTCTTTGTGAGTACCCTTTTCATCTGCCGGCACAAATTCGCCGGCAACGAATTGTATTCGTGCAATACAATTTTCAAAAATGCCTGTTTCCCGCCGTGGGCAGGTATTGAACACTCCCCCTTTTCATCCCGCGGTGTTGATAAAATTTCTCACAAACAACTTCCATGGCCAAACACTTTCTCTGTCGTAAATCTCTACGTCAGGGATTAGCGCCTTCTGGTCGAAACCTTGGGTTCGGGTCCAASGGACCGCAAGCACGGTGCCATTAWTGGCAGACGCCCAAACCTTCTACACACACCCGCCTACTGCCCATACTGTCGGTTAAACAGATGCTATCTTTTTCATCATCAGCCAGATTCATTTACAATCAACAAATTGACCTGCCCCAAGCGACGCGCAGGAGAGGGAGCCGAACTAAACCTCGAAGGTTCTCTGCAAAGCAACTTTTCATTCTGATGAAGATGGCCAAAACAGAAGCCTTCATCTAAAACATCAAGCGTTGCGCTTGAGATATAAATTCAGCGCCTCTTGAAAATCTTCAAAATGCTCGTCGGCGTTACACCGATCAAACAATATCCTCATTCTTTGCCCGGAGGTATTCGTGCCAGGCAATCAACACGCCTCCAGCTATGATTAACACACCGCCAATCACCCCGAACAAGGAAATGAACTCGTCAAAGAAAATCCAGCCAAACAGGGCCGCCCAGAGCACGCAGCTATACTTGATCGAGGAAAGCGAGGCGACATCTCCGAACCTCATGGCGGCGATCATGCCAGTCGCTCCCGCTGCGACCGTTACCCCAGATGCGGCATAAAGCCACATCTGACTACTTTCGACCACCAACCAAGTTGGCTCAAAGGCAAAGCCTGCTAAAATTACTGTCAGGGCATGAACCATCACTGAGAGCGCTAGGATACTCTCGCTGGCGATATGGCGGCGAATGATCACGTCTCGCAGGGCGATTATGAGAGCCACCATAATCGGCAGAACGATAACACCACCAACCACGGAAATATCAGGGGAGGTAATGAGAATGACCCCGATAAAACTGACCACCACGGCCGCCCATTGGAGCCGACCGATCTTCTCTCCGACCATTAAAGGTGCCATGGCAATCACAAAAATTGGACTGAGATAGGCCAGCACAATAGCGGTTGCCAAGGGCATGAAGCCCAATGAATAGGTGAAGAGGTACAATGATAGCACTGCGAGCATTGAAAGGCCGAGCGCCACGAAGATATTTTTTGGTATGAGCGCGCGCGAGCTTTTTGTCAGGACGGTAAAGATTAAAAAAGCCAGAAGCGCAAACACTCCGCGAAAGAACAGGACTTCGGCTGTATCGGCTTTGACAAGGGCCTCTTTTATCAATGCGTCATTTATGGTGACCAAAAGGCTTGCTAGCAACATGATCGCGATTGCGGCAAAAGGAGCGGAATTTCCCCGCGTGATCAGTCTGGTAAATGGCTGGCTGATTATGCGGTACATGGCGACTCCCAAATTTTCAGCTATGCTAAAGGTTCAATTTATCACGCATTTTAGTCTGCTCTTCTTCCACAATATCTATCAGCTTATTGAATAGTTTCTTTGTGGCATCGGGAGGAAAGCCCGCAGCCTCTCCCCAGGAAGTACGCTCTTCGAGCAGACGCGTCCGCCGAGCGTCATCGCGAAAGACAGGTTCATTTATTTTAAATGAAACTGCAGTCATGGCGAGGGCCCAAYGTTTTGCCAAGAGCGCAACCACCTCCCGGTCGACGACGTCGATTGCCTGACGAACATCCGACAAATTTGAATATTCCTGTTTTGTCATAATCATCCTACTACAATGTAAAATTGAAAGAGTCGCTCATATTACTGCTCTCAAAGTCAACAGCCCGGAGGGCGTCGTTGACCTTATCAGAATAGAAGAGACGCGCATACTTATCGGCTAGAGCCACACCCTGTGGCGTATACTCAACCAACGGCCCTTTCCGAATTACAAGCCCCTTATGCTCAAGCGCCTCGAAAATCGGTTCGAAACTGTCAAGTAAATCTAGGCAGTCGGGATTGGTCTTTCTCACCTCGCGTAGGTCGATCCGCGCGTGCTTCATTGCCAGGACTAAGTGCCGACGCAAGGTTTCCTCAGCCGATAGGAGCTTATGTTTTTCGATAGGCAGCTCGTCTGCCATGAGTTTTTGCATATAAAGCTTTGTGTTGAAGGCGTTTTGGTAAACCGCATTTTGGGTGTGGGAATAGCCGCTCACCCCCAGTGCCAGTACATATCCGTTCCGGCCCCAGATGTTGTCCTGATATAGGAATACCTTGTCTTTGCTTGGGAAGAGATTGCGTGAGTACTGCCAGTAATCGCCCTCGATAAGTCGGTCTCGCGCATAGAGGTAATTGTCAAAACTCTTTTTAAAGAGCGCTACSGGATCCCCGCCGAGATATTTGTGATCGATCGCCCCCTTGCGCACGGACAGTGTAAAAAGAGTTACCTGGGACGGCTTTGGGTCAAGCTTGAAGAGTGTGTCCATTGTCTCCTTCATGCTCTCCAWGGACTCCTCTTCAACACCCGCAATAAGATCGATATTGACCTTGTCGATCCCCGCCTCGACAATATCGTAATATCGATCAATTACAGTTGCGACATCCCCCTCGCGGCGRGTGCGCGACAGTACACGTTCATCAAAACTTTGGACTCCCATAGAAATCCGTGTGACGCCGTGCTCCTTCAGTATCTTGAGCTTTTCAGGCGTGATGGAATCAGGGGCGCATTCAAACGTTATTTCGCGCACCTTAGAGAGGTCGAACTTAGCAATAATTTTCTCAAACAGCCGGGTGATCTGTTCCTCAGTGAGCACGCTCGGCGTCCCGCCGCCAACAAAAACGGTATCCATGGGAGTATCCGCAAATGTAGCATCTGCGTAATACCCCGCTTCTTTCTCAAGGCAATCRAGATAAGAAGAGATATGATCGTCAGTTGCACCTGGCACTACGCTATAATAACAAAAACTACATTTCTGTCGGCAGAATGGAATATGCAGGTATAGATTATTGGAATATATGGAGCTACCACTCCAAATATTTTCTATAGAGAGAGAACCTTTGCTTGGAGGCCCCCACAGTGGAATAGGTGGATAATTAAAAATCAGGCCTGGCAAATTATTTTCTGCGCTATTTATTTGCTTAATAACGCCTTTAAAAGAATGCATGTCAGATGTGTATATAGGTTCAAATGTCATTATAGCCCCTCCCTAATGGTAGTATAATAATTACTTTACACAGCTTATGTGCACATAATCAGGAGCAGGAGTCAACACTCATTAGTGGCAAGCCCCTGGCGTGCCCCCCGGGTGTCCAGTAGTACCGACACCCTTGGCGGCATTGTTATTCTTTACCGTCTTTCCGTTGAGCACCGTAGGTGCGAATAAGTCCCTCGCCAAAGGCGTGGCAGAGGAAAATGTGTAACACTTTCCATATCCTGCCCCCGCTACGACATGGAAAGTCATGGAAAGTCGTGGAATAACGGAGAAACTCATGGAATCTTGTGGAAACTCGTGGAAAACCTGCCATCCACCCCTTTCACGAGAGCATAAGATGTGGAAAGTCATGGAAACTCGTGGAAACTCGTGGAATTTCAATACCACAATTTACCATAGGTTTTTCACTCCAAAACAAGCCCCTTGTACAGGCCACCTTTATTCTCATAATACGGCATGTCAAATTACACCCTTACGCCACAACCAACCCGCATTGCGATCTACGCACGTCACTCTACGAACATGCAAGGTAGCTCAACACAAGATCAAATTAGACGTTGTGAAGAATTCTGTRAGGATCGCAACCTTGAGATTTCAGGTGTATTCTTTGATGAAGCCGTTTCAGGGGACKCGATTATAAATCGTCCRGGCATTCAAGACTTGGTGAATGCCGCYTTYAACAATCAATTTGATCGAGTGATTGCAGAAGACTTATCTCGTTTCAGTCGAGACCAAGGCGATATTGCCCATTTTTTTAAGAAACTGAACTTTCTCGACATTGCCTTGCAGACCGTCTYAGAGGGCGACATCAATGAGCTACACATTGGGCTGAAAGGCACAATGAATGCGCTCTATCTCAAAGACCTTGCCGACAAAACTCACCGCGGCATGATTGCCTCAGTTTTGAAAGGTGCWGTCCCCGGTGGCCGTGCCTATGGTTATGACATAATCCACGCACTGGACAGTCGCGGCGAACCGATAAGAGGCAAGCGCAAAATCAACGAAGAGGAAGCAGAGGTTGTCCGTTGGATTTTTGATGAATATTTACACGGTGCCTCAACAAAGCGTATCGCTCAAGCTCTTAATGATCGAAAAATCATTTCCCCCAAAGGCGCTGGCTGGGGAGCCACAACCTTGATTGGYCAAYTGGCWCGTAAAACAGGTTTGCTCCGACAAACGCTGTACAACGGCGAAGTGACATTTAATCGCATGACATATCGCAAGCACCCGGAGACCGGAAAGCGTGTTTCAATTCTCCGACCGGAGAATGAATGGATTCATGTGCCTATTCCCGAACTTATCATTTTAGAAGATGGCATCTTTGAGGAAACCCAGAACGCAATTGAAAAGCGTTCCAGTCTTTATCGTCAACGCCAAATCGTTAATCAGCGATCGACMCCAGAAGAAATAAAAGCCAARTACCTTGCCGCACAGCGCAAACRCCGCAAAGTCCCTGCCAAAGATCGAAAAGTGCCTCTGTACATCGTTTCCGGCAAGTTGTGGTGCTCTGAACACGCCATTCCAATAGCGACCATAGGCAGACAGCTCTACGGCTGTCCTGAAAAGRGATGTGCGAACCATAAACTTCGTTTAGATAAAGACCTTATGTCTCC
>NVSZ01000084.1 GCA_002732845.1 Rhodospirillaceae bacterium | reverse complement strand
CGATGCCGTTGCGGTTATCGGGTCTATTGATGTTGTGTTTGGTGAGATCGACAGATGAGTGAAAACACGGAAACATTCGCGTTTAGCGCGGAAAGTCTGGATGCGGCGAAAGCTATTTTCGCCAAATACCCAGAAGGACGTGAAGCCAGTGCGGTTATGCCGTTGTTGACTTTGGCCCAGCGCCAAAACGACAACTGGTTGCCCACGGCGGCCATGGATGTTGTGGCGGATATGTGTGGCATGCCCCCCATTCGCGTGTACGAGGTCGCGACCTTTTACACCATGTACAATTTAAAACCCGTGGGCAAAAACTTTGTTCAGGTGTGCACCAACATTTCGTGCCTGATTAAGGGTTCCGATGATGTGTTTAAGGCGTGCAAGAAAAAAATGGGTATCGCCAACGGTGAAACCACCGACGACGGCCTGTTTACGCTTTTGGAAGTTGAATGCTTGGGCGCGTGTGTGAACGCGCCGATGATGCAAATCAACGATGATTTTTACGAAGACCTTGACGCTGATACGACCATCAAAGTGTTGGACGCATTGGCCAATGGCGAAACTCCTGCTGCGGGCTCTCAAGCCGGCAAGCGCGTGGGTTGCCAGCCCGCTGGCGGTCTTACAACATTGAAGGGGGCGTGATCCATGTTGCATGATAAAGATCGCATCTTCACCAATATCTACGGCATTCATGACATCTCTCTTAAGGGGGCTGTGGCTCGTGGCGATTGGGATAATACCAAAGACATCGTGGCCAAAGGTCGCGAATGGATTGTTGATGAAATGAAAGCGTCCGGCCTGCGCGGTCGAGGCGGTGCTGGATTTGGCACGGGCATGAAGTGGTCCTTTATGCCCAAAGACAGCCCGTTGCCCAGTTATTTGGTGATCAACGCGGACGAAGGCGAACCCGGAACCTGTAAAGATCGCGAAATCATGCGGGCCGAGCCGCAAAAACTGATCGAAGGCGCTTTGTTGGCGGCGGTCGGCATCGGTGCTCATGTCTGTTACATCTATATCCGGGGCGAGTTCTACCGCGAAGCCGAAATTATGCAACGTGCCATCGACGAAGCTTATGCATCGGGTATGGTTGGCAAGAACGCCTGTAAATCTGGTTATGATTTCGACATCTATATCCACATGGGTATGGGGGCGTACATTTGCGGCGAAGAAAGTGCTTTGATTGAAAGCCTCGAAGGCAAAAAAGGCCAACCGCGTCTGAAACCACCGTTCCCCGCGAACTGTGGTCTGTACGGTTGCCCAACCACCGTGAACAACGTTGAGTCTATCGCTGTTGTTCCCGACATTTTGCGTCGTGGAGCCTCTTGGTTCAGCGGCATCGGTCGGGAAAACAACAAGGGCACCAAGCTGTTTTGTATTTCGGGCAGCGTTAACAACCCGTGCACCGTCGAAGAAGAAATGGGCATTCCCATGAAGGAATTGCTTGAAAAACACTGTGGTGGCGTTACGGGTGGGTGGAAAAACCTTAAAGCCGTCATCCCCGGTGGGTCTTCGGTGCCGATGATGGTTCAGTCTCAGTGCGATGTTGCTTTGATGGATTATGACGGCTTGAAAGAACACGGTTCAGGATTAGGCACGGCGGCTGTGGTCGTTATGGACCAATCCGTGGACGTGATCGGTTTGATCACGCGTTTGTCGCGTTTTTACAAACATGAAAGTTGCGGCCAATGCACACCGTGTCGTGAAGGCACGGGTTGGATGTGGCGCATGATGGAACGCATCAGCCGTGGCGATGCTCACATCGACGAAATCGATCTATTGGAAGACGTCACCAGACGCATCGAAGGCCACACCATTTGTGCGCTGGGCGATGCGGCGGCTTGGCCAATTCAGGGTTTAATCAAACAATTCCGTGGCGACATGGAAGAAAGAATTTTAGCTAAAGTCGGCACCACTGCCGATGCAGCTGAGTAATTAGAAAGTAAGGGAAGGGGAGCCATGCCAAAGCTCACCATTGACGGTCAGGAAATCGAAGTCGAAGCGGGCAGTACCGTGCTTCAAGCTTGTGAAGAGCTTGGCATTGAGGTGCCGCGTTTTTGCTATCACGAACGCCTGCCATTGTCAGGAAACTGCCGGATGTGTCTGGTGGAAATGGAACGTGCTCCAAAGCCCGTCGCATCATGTGCGATGCCGGTCGGCGAAGGCATGGTTATCCATACCAAAACCGAAAAAGTTAAAAAGATGCGCGAAGCGGTGATGGAATTCCTGCTGATCAACCATCCACTGGATTGCCCAATTTGTGATCAAGGCGGTGAATGCGATCTGCAAGACCAAGCCGTGACCTATGGCATTGGTGAATCCCGCTATACCGAAGAAAAACGCGCTGTGTCTAACAACGATTATGGGCCTTTGATCAAAGGCACCATGACTCGCTGTATTCATTGCACGCGTTGCGTACGGTTCAGTACGGAAATTGCGGGCAACAATGAATTGGGTGGCACCTTCCGCAGTGAAAATATGGAAATCGGCACTTATGTCGGCAATACCATCACGTCTGAATTGTCCGGTTGCATGGTTGACCTTTGCCCTGTTGGCGCTTTGACGTCTGCGCCGTATGAATACAAAGCGCGCGCTTGGGAACTAAAACACACTGAAAGCGTTGATGTTTTGGACGCGGTTGGCTGTAACATCCGGGTCGACAGTCGTTCCGGTGAAGTCATGCGCATTGTTCCGCGTCTGCACGAAGACGTGAACGAAGAATGGCTGGGCGATAAATCTCGCCATGCCTGTGACGGTTTGACCCGTCAACGCCTCGACAAACCCTACGTCAAAAAAGACGGCAAGCTTCAACCTGCCAGCTGGGACGAAGCCTTTGCGGCCATCGCGGCAAAGCTTGACGGTTTGAAGGGCGGCAAAATCGCGGCTCTTGCGGGCGACTTGGTTGACGTCGAAGCCATGACGGCCTTGAAAGACCTAATGAAGGCTTTGGGCTCAAAAAATATTGATTGTCGTCAAGAAGGCAGTGCGGTTGATCCAACGGTACGCGCCAGCTACATCTTTAATACGTCAATTGCGGGCATTGAAAATGCCGATGCGCTTTTGATCATCGGCTCTAACCCGCGCATCGAAGCCCCGGTTTTGAACGCACGCATCCGCAAGCGTTACCTCCAAGGCGGCTTTAAAATTGGTGTTGTTGGTCCCGAAAGCGATCTAACTTATAAAAACGAATACTTTGGCGCGGATGCTCAGACCATTGCCGAAATTGCATCTGGCAAACATGCCTTTTCGCAAGTTCTCAAAGACGCCAAGAACCCCATGTTGATCGTGGGTTCCAGTGCTCTGATGCGCGCGGATGGTGCTGCGATTTTGGCTCTGGCGAAACAAATTGCCGATACCACGGGCATGATTACGGACGATTGGAACGGCTTTAACGTTCTGCAAACTGCGGCGTCTCGTGTCGGTGGTTTGGACATTGGCTTTGCCCCAACAACCAAAACAGCCAAAGATACAACGGCGATTTTGGAGGCCTGTGGCGACGGTAAAATCGAAGTCTTGTACCTGTTGGGCGCAGACGGCGTCGAACCGGCTAARCTTTCCGATACATTTATCATTTATCAAGGCCATCACGGCGACAGCGGCGCGCACATGGCCGACGTTATTTTGCCGGGGGCCGCGTATACCGAAAAGAACGGTACGTACGTCAATACCGAAGGCCGCGTGCAACGGGGGGCTTTGGCCGTATTCCCACCGGGCGAGGCTAAAGAAGACTGGGCGATTATTCGCGCGTTGTCCGAAGTTTTAGGCAAAACCTTACCGTATGACAATTTGTCACAGGTGCGCGCGCGCATGGTCAAGATTAATAAAATCTTTGGCAAGGTTAATGAAGTCCAACCCGCCAAGTGGGCCGATTTTGGCACGGCTGGTGATGTGTTGGGCAAACCGCTGACATCTATAGTTCGGAACTTTTACATGACCGATCCGATTTCACGCGCATCTGAAACCATGGCGGCTTGTACGTCTGATATCTTGGGTATCCAAGAAGGGACGGGCACCGATGGTTGAGATGTGGAACGTTTATTTATGGCCTCTGCTGTGGATCATTATCAAGATCATGGTCATTGTTGTGCCGGTATTGCTGTGTGTCGCGTATCTGACCCTCGCCGAACGTAAAATCATTGGTGCGATGCAATTGCGCCGGGGGCCCAACGTTGTTGGACCGTTTGGTCTTTTGCAGCCGTTGATGGATGGTATGAAGCTGTTTTTGAAGGAAACGATTATTCCTTCGGGCGCAAACCGGGCGATTTTCATTATTGCACCGATGTTGACGTTCTTCTTGGCGTTGATTTCTTGGGCGGTTATTCCGTTTGGCCCCGACATGGTGCTGGCCGACATTAATGTCGGTATCTTGTACCTGTTCGCGATTTCAAGCTTGGGTGTTTACGGCATCTTGATGGCCGGTTGGGCGTCGAACTCTAAATACGCGTTTTTGGGCGCGCTTCGTTCGGCGGCGCAAATGGTGTCTTACGAAGTCTCTATGGGTTTTGTCATCATCACCGTGTTGWTGATTGTTGGCTCGTTGAATTTGACGGACATTGTTGAAGCTCAGCGTGACATGTGGTTTGTTATTCCTTTGTTCCCGATGGCTGTGGTGTTCTTCATCTCAACCTTGGCAGAAACCAACCGCCACCCGTTTGATCTTCCCGAAGCCGAAGCCGAATTGGTGTCGGGCTATAACGTTGAATATTMCGCCATGACGTTCGCTTTGTTCTTCTTGGGCGAATACGCCAACATGATTTTGATGTGTGGCTTGACCACCGTGTTGTTCTTGGGCGGCTGGTTGCCGCCGATGGACATCGCGATCTTTAATTGGATACCGGGACCGATCTGGTTCTTTATCAAGATCTGTGGATTGCTGTTTATCTTTATCTGGATCCGCGCCAGTTTCCCACGTTACCGCTACGATCAATTGATGCGGTTGGGCTGGAAAGTCTTTTTACCATTGTCGTTAGCGGCCGTGGTTATCGTTTCGGGCGTATTGGTTGCGTTCGATCTTTTACCGAACGCRAGCTAGGAGGGATGCAAACATGAGCTTTATTGATCGCCATATCCGCGCGTTCCTACTGACCGAGCTGATGGCCGGTATGTGGTTGACGTTGCGTTATATGTTCAGGCCCAAAGTGACCTTGAACTATCCATATGAAAAAGGCCCGTTGTMTCCGCGTTTTCGCGGCGAGCACGCTCTTCGCAGTTATTCCAACGGTGAAGAACGGTGCATTGCGTGTAAATTGTGCGAAGCCGTTTGCCCGGCCCAGGCCATTACGATTGAGGCCGGACCCCGCGAAAGCGACGGATCACGCCGTACCACACGTTATGACATTGATATGACCAAGTGCATTTACTGTGGGTTCTGTGAAGAAGCCTGCCCTGTGGATGCCATTGTCGAAGGACCGAATTTTGAATATGCAACTGAAACCCGCGAGGAGCTGATGTACGACAAATCTAAGCTTCTGGACAACGGCGCACGTTGGGAGGCGGAAATTGCTCACCGTCTTAACGCTGATGCCAAGTACCGATAGGGGGGACAGAAATTATGATTGAAACTGTTGTCTTTTATGTTTTTGCCACAATTTGCGTCGCTTCCGGCGTGATGGTGGTGACCGCTCGCAACCCGGTGTATTCGGTGTTGTTCCTGATTTTGGCGTTTTTTAACGCCGCTGGCCTGTTTGTTCTGGCCGGGGCTGAATTCTTGGCCATGTTGCTGATCATCGTCTATGTGGGTGCGGTTGCCGTGCTGTTCATGTTCGTTGTGATGATGTTGGACATCACCGTTGCCGAAGTCAAAAAGGGCTTTCGCGCCTTTTTGCCCATTGGTTTGATCGTCGGCGGTATCTTCGTTGCTGAATTGCTGTTTGTGGCGATCAGCTGGTCCATGGCACCGGAAACCTTGGCTGACGTTGTGAAAGCGGCGGCACCTACTCCAGATAACATCCACAATACCAGAGCGATTGGTCAGTTGCTGTACACCAAGTACCTGTATCTGTTCCAAGCCGCCGGTCTGGTGCTGTTGGTGGCGATGATCGGGGCCATTGTATTGTCCCATCGCAAACGCAAAGATTCCAAAAAACAAGTGATCGCGGATCAATTGGCACGTCGTGCCGAAGATGCGGTTGTTTTGAAAAAAGTTGAAACAGGGGAGGGTATCTAATGGCCGAGATCGGACTGGTTCATTACTTAGCCGTTGCCGCCATTTTGTTTGGCACAGGCGTGTTTGGCATCTTCCTCAACCGCAAGAACGTGATCGTTATCTTGATGTCGGTCGAATTGTTGTTGTTGGCAGTGAATATTAATTTGGTGGCCTTTTCGGTCGAACTGAACGATTTGGTGGGACAAGTGTTCTCGCTGTTCATCTTGACCGTTGCCGCCGCCGAAGCCGCGATTGGCTTGGCTATTTTGGTGGTGTTCTTCCGCAATCGCGGATCGATCGCCGTCGAAGACATCAATGCGATGAAGGGGTAGGGAATAGCTATGACTATGATTAAAGCCATCGTCTTCCTGCCACTTGTGGCGTCAATGATCGCGGGTATCATCGCGTTTGTTGATTGTGCTGACGATCAACATAAAAAACACCGTATGGACGCCATGGCGCAATACGTCACAGCGGGTATTTTGCTGCTGTGCATGGTTTTGGCTTGGGTGACGTTGTATAACGTCGGCCTGCAAGGCGAAGCCTATACGGTAAAAGTTCTCACATGGATTCAATCGGGTGGATTGGACCTGAACTGGGCCTTGAAAGTCGATACATTGACCGCCGTTATGTTGGTTGTTGTTTGTACGGTTTCCGCCATGGTTCACGTGTATTCCATCGGTTATATGCATCACGATAATGACGTGCCACGTTTCATGAGCTATCTCAGCCTGTTCACGTTCTGCATGTTGATGTTGATCACGGCCGATAATCTGGTGCAAATGTTCTTCGGTTGGGAAGGTGTGGGCTTGGCCTCTTACCTTTTGATCGGGTTTTGGTATTCCAAACCGTCTGCGAACGCTGCGGCGATTAAGGCCTTTGTGGTGAACCGGGTCGGTGACTTTGGGTTTGCCTTGGGCATCTTTGCCACGTACGTGGTTTTCGACAGTGTCAATCTGGACGTGATTTTCGCGAAAGCGCAAAGCATGAACGGCGCGACGATTTCTGTATTCTCTGGTGAATTCCACGCGATTACGGTGATTTGTTTGCTGTTGTTTGTGGGCGCCATGGGGAAGTCGGCTCAGTTGGGTCTGCACACCTGGTTGCCGGATGCGATGGAAGGCCCGACCCCTGTGTCGGCGTTGATCCATGCCGCCACCATGGTGACCGCGGGTGTCTTTATGGTCAGCCGTATGTCGCCGTTGTTTGAATATTCAGACTTTGCGTTGCAAGTGGTAACAATCGTTGGCGGAAGTACCGCGATCTTTGCCGCGACCGTGGCCTGTACACAACATGACATCAAACGCGTAATTGCCTATTCCACCTGTTCTCAGTTGGGGTATATGTTCTTTGCGATTGGTGTGTCGGCTTATCAGGCCGCGATCTTCCACCTGTTGACCCACGCGTTCTTCAAAGCGTTGTTGTTCTTAGGGGCGGGTTCTGTGATCCATGCCATGAGCGACGAACAAGATATGCGTAAAATGGGCGGGACTTGGAAATCTATTCCGGTGACCTACACCATGATGTGGATCGGGTCCTTGGCCTTGGCGGGTGTGCCGTTCTTTGCCGGATACTATTCCAAAGACATGATTTTGGAAGCCGCTTGGGCTGCACAAACAGGGGCGGGTAGTTACGCCTTCTGGATGGGCATCGCGGCTGCGTTCCTGACCGCGTTCTACAGCTGGCGTTTGATCATCATGACATTCCACGGTAAACCACGTGCGGACGAAAAAACCATGGCTCACGTCCACGAAAGCCCCATGTCGATGATTGCACCTTTGTTGGTGCTGGCAACGGGCGCGTGCTTTGCCGGTTATTTTGGTTACAACTACTTTGTTGGTCAAGATGCCGCTGCGTTCTGGGGCAACTCGATTTTGGTTCTTGCGGATCATTCCGCTTTGGAAGACGCTCACCATGTGCCAGCGTGGGTTAAATACCTGCCGTTGGTGGTTGGCGTCGTCGGCATTAGCTTGGCGTACTTGATGTACATGTTYGTGCCAAGCCTGCCCGAAAAGGTCAAACGGGCTTTTGGTCCAATCCAYACYTTTGTTTACAACAAGTGGTATTTYGATGAACTYTATGATGYTGTTTTTGTCAAACCAGCCTTTGCRATTGGCCGGTTCTTCTGGAAATGGGGCGATCAAAAAACAATTGATGGTCTTGGTCCGGATGGCATTGCCAGCACAACACAAGAAACGGCTGAAAAAATCAGTCTCGTTCAATCTGGGTACCTCTATCACTATGCGTTTTCCATGCTTGTCGGCGTGGTGGTCATGGTGACTTGGTACATGATGTTTTAAGGGGTGATGAATGTCTAACTTACCGATACTCTCGCTCTTRATMTTCCTGCCGTTRGCRGGAGCGGGCTTCATCCTCACCATTCAAGGTGACGATGAAATAGGCAAACGCAATGCCAGACGTATGGCSTTGTTTACGTCCATGGTGACSTTCGCGATTTCGCTGTTTTTGTGGTTCAACTTTGATTCCWSCACMGCAGCRTTTCAATTCGAAGAACGCATCGACTGGATTCCGGCCTACAATATTTCCTACCACTTAGGTGTGGAYGGCATTTCGGTGCTGTTCGTGCTGTTGACCACGTTGYTGACTCCGATTTGCATCTTGGCCAGYTGGGACAGCATYAAGGAYCGCGTCAAAGAATWCATGATCGCGTTCTTGATCTTGGAAACCATGATGATYGGCATGTTTGCGGCCTTGGACATCATGATYTTCTACATCTTCTTCGAAGCTGTSTTGATCCCGATGTTCCTGATCATTGGTGTRTGGGGCGGAAAACGTCGCGTTTATGCTTCGTATAAGCTGTTYTTGTACACACTGACGGGCTCTGTCTTGATGTTGTTGGCGATTTTGGTGATGTAYGTCGAAGCCGGCACCACYGATATTGTCGAGCTGATGAAGTTYAACTTCGACCCRGCCCTGCARCGTTGGTTRTGGTTTGCGTTCTTTGCCTCCTTTGCGGTGAAAGTGCCCATGTGGCCCGTTCATACGTGGTTGCCGGATGCTCACGTTGAAGCCCCGACCGCAGGTTCCGTAATCTTGGCGGGCGTGTTGTTGAAATTTGGTGGCTATGGTTTCTTGCGGTTCTCACTGCCCATGTTCCCCGACGCCAGTGTTTATTTCACCCCGTTGATTTACACCTTGTCGATTACGGCTGTGATTTATACATCGTTGGTGGCCTTGGTTCAGCACGATATGAAAAAGCTGATCGCGTATTCTTCCATTGCTCACATGGGCTTTGTGACGGCGGGCACGTTCACCATGACCGTTCACGGCGTTGAAGGTGCTATTTATCAAATGCTCAGCCACGGTGTGGTCTCGGCTGCCTTGTTCTTGTGTGTCGGCGTGATTTACGACCGCATGCATACCCGTGAAATCTCGGCGTATGGCGGTTTGGTCCATAAAATGCCCGCTTACGCTTTGGTCTTCATGTTGTTCATGATGGCTTCGGTTGGCCTTCCGGGGACTGGCGGCTTTGTGGGCGAGTTCTTGGTGCTGTTGGGCGCGTTCGAAGACAACACTTGGGTGGCAATGTTATTGCTGACCGGGGTGATTTTAAGTGCGGCTTATATGTTGTACCTGTACCGTAGGGTTGTTTTTGGCAAGCTTGAAAAAGACGAGTTGAAAAAGATGCTCGATATGAGCCCACGGGAATGGGCGGTATTTGCCCCATTGATTATACTGACCGTGTGGATGGGTATTTAT
>NVSZ01000004.1 GCA_002732845.1 Rhodospirillaceae bacterium | reverse complement strand
TATTCACACTATTCACACCCTGTGGATAACGGTCTTCTGATTTATAATCGACGAATCGATAGCAAGGATGAGATTCCAACCTTATTTGATTGTTGTCGAAAATTAGTGAAAACCCCCGTTGTCCACACTCGGGGGTTTTCGCCTTTAAGGATTAATTTAAATTTCGAAAAGATGTTTGTGTTGGGCTGATGCAGTCTTAATTACAGTGCATGCGACAATCCATGACATTCAGCTCGTCGCGTATATTGTGATAGACGGCTTTCAGTTTAACAGAGGCTTCCCCGGTCAGGCCGTCCCCTGTTTTGGCCATGCGCATCAGCAACAAGGCCTGTTTCATCGAAGCGGACCCCGTGACCGTTTTGCCGGAAATCTGCGCCGCGAGAAAGGCTCCGATTTCGCTATAATCCACCCGCCCAAAGGGTGCCCGCACATCAAATTCTTTGACCTCTTTAGGCAGATTACCCACATAAATATGGGTATTGATGTGAATGTGTTGGGCGCCTGAACTGCTGGGCAGGTTGATGGCCTGATCCAGCGGTTGTCCACCCACACGTAATTCTTCGGCGCTGACGCCGATGGAAAAAATCATCATTATGGCTAGTGGCAGGGTGAATTTTAAAAGCATGAGTCTGGACTCTAGTGTCTGAAGTGACGCATGCCGGTGAAGACCATA
This sequence comes from Rhodospirillaceae bacterium, assembly GCA_002732845.1. Classification (GTDB taxonomy): domain Bacteria; phylum Pseudomonadota; class Alphaproteobacteria; order Rhodospirillales; family Magnetovibrionaceae; genus JANLGW01. The sequence goes on along the minus strand of NVSZ01000004.1, from coordinate 65,924 downwards.
GAAACGCCGGCGTTGTTGGCGGCTTCGATGACTTCTTCGTCGCGGATCGATCCACCCGGTTGAATAACCGCGGTGGCCCCGGCTTCGACGGCTTCTAACAGGCCATCAGAAAAGGGGAAGAAGGCGTCAGAAGCCACCACAGAACCAATCGCCCAGCTCTTCTCAGCTCCAGATGCCTTGGCGGCTTGTTCGGCCCTGAACGCGGCAATGCGGCACGAATTTACGCGGCTCATTTGTCCGGCGCCAATGCCCACGGTCATGCCGTCTTTGACATAAACGATGGCGTTGGATTTAACGTGCTTGGCCACCGTGTAGGCAAATTTCAGGTCGGCCAGTTCGGTGGCGGTTGGGGCTTTTTTGGTGACGACTTTTAAGTCCGCATACAAATCATTGTCGCGGCCCTGAACCAACAATCCGCCCGCCAACATTTTGACGGTGCGTCCGCCAATGGCAGGGTCGGGCATAGTGCCCGTGGTCAGAACACGCACGTTCTTTTTACCCGATAAGATCGCCAGCGCGTCTTCGTCAATGCTGGGGGCAATCACAACTTCGGTAAAGATTTTGATGATTTCTTCGGCGGTTGCCCCATCCAAAGGACGGTTTAACGCGACGATACCGCCAAAGGCACTTTCCTGATCGCACGCATACGCTTGCTTGTAAGCGTCGACTAAGTTTTCGCCCACGGCAACACCACACGGATTAGCGTGTTTGATGATGGCGCACGCTGTGCCTTCAAATTCGGCGACCAATTCAAACGCGGCATCGGTGTCGTTCAGATTGTTATAGCTCAGTTCTTTGCCTTGCAATTGTTCGGCATTGGCAACGCCCGGGCGGTTGTCGCCGTTGACATAAAACGCGGCGGCTTGGTGTGGGTTTTCGCCATACCGCATGGTTTGTTTAAGCTCGCCCGCAAACGCCAGACGCTTGGGCCACATCTGATCGGTTTGGTCGGCAAACCATGTTGAAATCGCCGCGTCATAAGCCGCCGTGCGGGCATACGCGCGTTGGGCTAAAAATTTACGGGTTTCCAAGGTGGTTGCCCCGGAATGTGCGGACATTTCATCCATGACCCGTTGGTAATCTTCGGGTTCAACCACCACCGTGACATCACCGTGGTTTTTAGCCGCGGCCCGGATCATGGCGGGGCCACCGATGTCGATGTTTTCCACACAATCGTCATAAGACGCGTCGGCGGCTACGGTTTCTTCAAACGGATACAAATTCACGCACAACAAATCGATGGGGGCGATGTTATGGTCTTCCATGGCTTGCATGTGTTCGGCGTTATCGCGCACCGCCAACAGTCCACCGTGGATAGAAGGTTGCAAGGTTTTCACCCGGCCATCCATGATTTCAGGAAAGCCCGTATGTTCGGAAACTTCGGTGACCGGAACGCCGGCCTCGGCCAATAATTTAGCGGTGCCACCGGTGGACAGGACTTGCGCCCCTTGATCGGCCAAAAAGCGGCCAAATTCGACAATGCCGGTTTTATCGGAAACGGAAATCAGGGCGCGGCGGATGGGTTCTGACATGGGGTTTAAGTCCTTTTGCTAAGCGTGAACAACGGTTGCCTTGCCCTATACCAGTTTTAGGCTTTAAGAGCCAACATCGTTTTGGGGTGGGGCGTATTCGGGAACCAGGGTTTTTAAGGCCTGCATTAAGGCTTCGCGATTTTCTTCGATCGCGGCGGCTTTTAATTGATCAAGGATTTTAGAGACTTCGGCCACATCTTGGGTGCGCGGCGATGCCAAAAGAATGCCCGGAGCCTGGGTGGCAACTGGTGGTTCTGAGCCATGAAAAATTTCTTCAAACAATTTTTCGCCGGGCCGCGTTCCGGTAAATTGAATATCGATTTTGGTTGCCCCGTCTAAATCGGCCAAGCGGATCATTTGCCGGGCCAGATCGACAATCTTGATGGGTTCACCCATATCCAAAACAAAGATTTTACCATCATTTTCATGATGATCCGCGCCCAGGCTTGAGGCTTGCAGAACCAATTCGACGGCTTCGCGAATGGTCATGAAATAACGGGTCATGTCGGGGTGGNTGACGGTTAATGGTCCGCCCGCGTTCAGTTGTTTTTGAAACAACGGTACCACGGACCCGGTTGACCCTAAAACGTTGCCAAAACGAACGGTGACAAAACGGGTGCCGTGTTGTGCGCCCCGGCGAAGATCTAAGGCCTGAACATAGGTTTCGGCGATGCGTTTGGTGGCGCCCATAATGTTGGTCGGGTTGACGGCTTTGTCGGTGGAAATCATGACCATCACGTCAACGTTTGCGGCTTCGCATGCATCGGCAATATTGCGGGTCCCCAAAACGTTGGTCAAAATGCCTTCAAACGGATTGTCTTCGACCAACGGCACGTGTTTTAAAGCCGCCGCATGGAACACCAATTGAGGTTTGTAATGGGCAAACACCTGATCAATTCGGTGGCGGTCGCGCACATTGGCGATCACCGCATGACGGGTGACGTCTGGGGTGTGTTCGATCATCACCCGGTCAATTTCATACAAGGCAAATTCAGAACTTTCCACCAGCACAATCTCGGCCGGCCCAATGCCCGCCACTTGGCGCACCAGTTCGGACCCGATGGAYCCYCCGGCYCCSGTRATYAAAAYCCGTTTGCCYYTGACCAAAKYCGCCATGGCRTYYCGGTCYAGGGGYTGTTGCGGRCGKCCCAATAAATCTTCGATGGCRATSGGGCGAATGCTGGCTTGATCGCTSAGGCCWGATTTTAAATCTTGCACRCGGGGCATSCGCGCCAARCTCAKRCCYAAATGTTCGGCCGTGCTCAACAGATCACGGATTTCGGCACCCTTAAAGCTGGATTTGGTCAGCACCAAACGCTGAGGACGCTGATCCCCTTTCAGGCTTTCGACGACGGCCTTGATGTCGGTCAAGGTGCCGAGCACCGGAATGCCGTGCAATTCTCGGCCAACCCGTCCAGACGATTCCGCAACCAGCCCAACCGCACGGTAGCCCGCCGTTTCGGAACGTTCGGTGGCGCGGATGAACAGTTCGGCTTCATCGCTTGCGCCCACCAACAAGACCGGAATTTTCGAAGATTCGTGAGAAATTAAGGTGCGGTCTTTAAACAAACGATAGGCAAAACGTGGCCCGCCCAACATGGCCATCAGCACAAACCAGTTGATGAACGGTACAGAGCGTGGCAAGCCTTCCAGATTAAAAACGCCCAACGTCAGCACCGCAAAGATTATCACCAAAAGGGTCACGGCCTTTGATAAAGCTACTAAATCTTTGATAGAGGCGTAGCGCCAAATACCCCGGTACAAACGCATGCCTAAAAAGACCAAGAAGGCGATGCAGGTGAACAATACTGCTCCGGGGATCAACGCTTGGCTGTGAAACGGGTCAAGGTTAAAGCCCAGCCGCAAACCCAGCGAGATGCCAAACGACAACGCCACCATGATGAGGTCATGGCTAAACGCGATTGCGGCGCGTGGACTGGGCAAAAAACGTGAAGACAATAATGCCATAGGGGCCTTACCTTAAAGACAGCGGCGAATATATAATATGCGAACCTACCATAACCATCTATTGAACAAAGCAATTATTCTCGTATTGTTTAGATGACGAGATACTGAGAGAGATCAATGGTTTATATTTTAGGTGGCATTGCCGTAAACTGCCTGTGGGGTTTGGCGTTTTTAGCCCCTTATGTGCTGGCCGAAACGTCGCCGCTGATGATCGTGTTTGGGCGTTATGTGGTTTATGGCCTGTTGTCTTTGGCGATTATGGTGTTTGCGCACAAAAGCCTGACCAATGCTCATTGGCGCATGGCGTTTGTCTTGGCGTTTACCGGAAACGTTGGTTATTTTTTATTGATGGCGTTGGCGGTGCAGTTCGCGGGCATAGTGATTGCCGCTTTGATCGTCGGCACCTTACCCGTGGTGATGGCCTTGTGGGGCAATTGGCATGAGCGCACGGTTCCATATCGCCGTTTGATCGTGCCGCTGGCGCTGATTTTTGGTGGATTGGCTACGTTGAATGGACACAGTTTGGCGGCCGCCGAAACACCAAAAGCCTTAACGGATATCTTGTGGGGCATAGGCTTTGCAGTCGGTGCGCTGGCGCTGTGGTCCCATTATGGTGTTAAAAATGCCCTTTATTTAAAAATGCACACCGATATAGAAGCGCTCGGCTGGGCCAATGCCATTGGTGTGGCGAGCTTGGTACAAGTGGTGATCGGCTTGTTGGCCTATGGGCTGATGTTCGGATTTGACTTGATTCCCAATACATCCGAAGGCCTCTGGGATTTGATCTGGGTTTCCTTGGGCTTGGGCGTCGTGGTTTCGTGGGTGGCAACCCATGTCTGGAATTTGGCGTCCCGACACGTGTCCATTGTATTGGTGGGCCAGCTGATTGTGTTCGAAACCCTATCCAGCATCCTGTACGGACACCTTGCGGATCAGACATGGCCCGGCCTGATTACCGTTGCGAGTGCGTTAACCGTTGTATTTGCAGTGGTTTTGAGCCTGAATATAATAGGTAAAAATAAAAAGACTTAAATTAGCGTATTAAATTAAACTTAAATATACACCGAATGGCACTGATTCCGTCTTTCCAGCCAATTTTTTTGCCTTCTGCGTAGGACCGATTGTCATAAGAAATCGGAACTTCTAAAAAACGTGGCTTGGACTTTAAGTGGGCCAACTTGGCGGTGATTTCCGGCTCGATACCAAAACGATTTTCGGTGATGGTGACTTGGTCCAACAGTTTTTTTGGGATCAGTTTATAACAGGTTTCCATATCGGTGAGCTTAAGGCCTGTGAATAAATTGGATAATCCGGTTAGGAAACGATTGGCCAGGCCATGGATAAGGTAGTGGGCTTCGGTGGCCTTTTTATCCAAAAAACGCGAACCGTATATAATGTCTGCATCACCCGCTAAAATTGGCTTCAATAACTTTTCGAAATCATTGGGATCATATTCTAGGTCGGCGTCCTGCACAATGATCAGGTCCCCCGTGGCGGCCCTAAAAGCGGTGCGCAAAGCGGCCCCTTTTCCACGGTTTATGTCATGACAAAAAACCTGAATGCGATCATTTGTACGGGCAAGTTCATTGGCTATATTCAAAGAGTTATCGGACGAACAATCATCAACAATAACAATTTCCATGTCTAGCCCGGCGGTGCTGGCGGCGGTGACTTTAGAGATCACGTCGGCGAGGGTTTTTTCTTCGTTATAACAGGGAATGACAACACTTAGTTTTGTCAGGGTTAAGCTTGATTTGTTCATAGGCTAGGATGTTCCTTCGCGGTTTAAGGACCACTTTATGAGGGCTCCGTTACCTGATAACGGTATCGTAATTACAATTTGTTCGGTGCGACGATGTTCGCCCACATGCCCTAAATAGACACTTTCTTCGAGTTTGATCTCACCGTTAGAGGTGCGCAGACGCCAGACCTCTTTCTTTTTGCTGCCAATCTGCAGCAAAGCCCCAATACCGCTGCCCAATAGGGAAACATGAACATCGGGGTGCAGGTGAAAGCGGATCGTTGCATATTCTCCACCCGTGCCAACCAAGCGATCTTCGCCGCGCACATCACCGCCGGTGGGGCTGAGAAAGAGCGAGCGATGGTGCACCAAACCAAAGGTATTGACGTATCCGTCATGACTGGCTTCGATTAACGTTCCCAATTCACCGTCTTTGCGCTCACAGGTGACATTGTTGGGGCCACGGCGAAAGGTGCCATCGATGGCAAAAGCAGCCGAAGATGTATCGTTGACGGTCAGCGTTGAATGAGCCGCCGTGGCTGCTAGGGCTGTGCGCCAAGGTCCGCTTTGACCTGGACGCGCCCCGCAATTGACGATCAATCGGTGTTTGCCCACGCACATTTCAAAACTGAGTGTGCCGGCATGGTGGCCGGTGCCGGGGCCGCCGGGTTTGCCACAATCCATTACGATAGAGGTATGATCCGCATTGAGCTTTTGAAAGCCTGAATACGGTGCACTCAGCGGGGGGGTCGTGGTCGGATCTGTCAGTCCCAAAAGGCGGTCAAGGTCTTGAGGATTGCCTTCCAGACCGCTGTTAAATAGGGCCAGTCCACCATCCGCATGCCGCAAAGCACGGAGCATCGGCGCAGAGCGATCAATGGCGTTTTGTAAAAATTCGGGAACTTGGCCCAAGGCTGTGCAACACAGATCCTTAAGATCCAAAAGATCTTCGACCACGCATTTTAAGCGTTCCGGGTTGCGTTCCACATGGCCGCCATCGGGAAGCACTTGCGCATTTATTTCGGTTTCCAAACGATGCAGGATATTTTGCTGGCATCGCTCACTCTTAAACAGACCATAGGCCGCATAAAACTGGGCTTTAATCACATGCAGACGCACAAAACCTTCGTTTATTTGAGGTGTGGATTTATAAAGGTGGCGGGCATCGCGGGCGGCAGTTTGGCGAAGCAGTTTTTCAAAGGCCCCGGCCCCATCGTCCTTAGTCAGGAAATCCCAAACCCAAATCCAATGCACCATGCGATCAGAGGTGACAAAAGGGGACCATGCCGGATAGGTCCATTTATGATGGGCTTGCATCCATGCGGTGACCCATTCGCGGGCAAAATAAGCGGCTTCTTTGCCTTTTTCGGTGCCGCTGAGGGCTTTAAGATCATTGAGCCAGGCCAAGGAATGAAACCAGTGCAACCATGTCTCGGACGCCTGTTCGGGTATTTGCGTGGCAGACTTTAAAGTGTGGGTTTCACCGTGGTGGGTGAACTGACCCATGATCAGGCGTAAACCGAGGTCCGGGTCACCGGGCCACAGCGCACAAACATTGTGTTGCGGCCGTTTTGGACACGGTCCCTTCAACAATTGACGGTACAGCCAAGTGGCCTTAAACCCCCCGTGAACGGTTGGTTGTAAAGGAGATGAAGAAGAGCGTTGCGAATTCGTCATAAGTGATGGATATCAGCTCTAAATCGCATATACAAGGACGTCCGTCACAGGGCGCTGGCGAAGCCAATTATAATTTAAGTTTTTCGCAAACGTGCGGCAAAAAACCCATCCATTCCGCCTTGTTCGCCCATATGGCAGGGCAATGTGCGCAGATAGCCTTCGGGAGTGACAATCGATGTTAGGGTTCCGGCTTCGCTGGGGTTAATGGGGTCCAAAACGACAGGGGCACCGCTGGCTAAAAGGGCTTCGATTTGCTCCACACCTTCTTCGGGTTGCAAAGAACATGTGCAAAAAACAATGAGCCCGCCGGGTCGCACCATGTCGACCGCGGCTTTGAGCAGGCGCGCCTGCAAATGAGCCAACTTCAAAACATCGTCTTGGGTCTTCAGGTGCAGAACATCCGGGTGACGTCTGGCTGTTCCGGTTGCGGAACAAGGGGCATCCAGCAACACCGCATCGGCCAAATGATCCGGTCGCCAGATTTCTGCATCTGCGGTAACGATTTTGGCGGCTAGCTTTGTGCGCTCAAGGTTTTGTTGCACGCGTTTCAGGCGTTTTTCAGAACGATCCACGGCAACCACGCGTGCCCCGGCGGCGGCCAACTCCATGGTTTTACCACCGGGTGCCGCACAAAGATCAATGACGTCGGTATCTTTCACATCGCCCAAAAGCCGCGCGGGTAGGGCGGCGGCGGCGTCTTGCACCCACCAAGCCCCGTCATCAAACCCGGGCAGAGTCACAACGGAGGCTTTATTTCGAAGTCGCAACGTGCCCGTTGGCATCAAATCCGCGTCCAATTGTTCGGCCCAAACGGACGGATCATCCTTGCAAGTTAAATCGATCGGAGGCTCGCTGATATGCTGCGCCGCAATGGCCCGGGCGGTGGGTTCTCCATAAGCTTCTACCCAACTGTCCCACAACCAAGGTGAGGTATTGAGCTTTGCGGAGTCTAAAGTTTCTAATAAGGCGCGGCCTTCGCGTTGCGCGCGGCGTAAAATAGCGTTGGTCAGCTTGCGATACGGGGCCAAACTGCCGCCTTTGCATAAATCAACGGCGGTATTTACGGCGGCGTGCTCGGCCATATCTAAAAACAACAGCTGGGTCAGGCCAATGCGCATGATATTAATCACCCCCCGCCCGCGTTTTCCCAAGGGTTTGTCCAAATAAGCGGCCATCACGGCATCAATTTCGCCCAAATGACGTAATGTTGTGCGGGTAATCAACGCGGCTAAGCCACGATCACGGTCAGGCAGTGCCGCAAAAGCGGGCGTGCGGTCCATGGCATCGTCAAGAAGTCGTTTTTGACCAAGAACAGAATCTAAAAGAGCATAAGCTGCGGCGCGAGGCATGGCGGATCCGTTTGTGCGGGGTTATCGGGTCCGTTTCTATACCATGAATATGCGCGGCAGGAATATATAAAGTGTACGCCTTTGCCCCAAAACAGAAAGACAACCGCGTCAGGAAAAACGCGTGTGACGAGTGAATATAGCAGTATTTTTTGAATATACAGGCGACAGAATTATACAACCCTATACGGAATGATTAAATGATAGAATGCTAAGCAATTGTTTTTATAGATCAAATAATGTGTATACAAAAGTATTCATGAAAACTGGGCTTAGCGCCGACGAGTTTTTAAAATCTAACAGAACACCCAGACTTCAATTCATTACCCTCAAGGAATAATGAAACCTTAGAAAAAATAAATCATTAATAGAAGGTAATGAGGGCGAATAAAATTTTTTCAGCGCCCCATGTTGAACCGCTCAGTTATGAATACAAGAAGGTCCGCAGAGCAAAATCATCAAGCTTTTGAAACAAAAACCATTGCGAAAGCTGTATGAAGCATCGTTATCGCAGGTTTAACGACTGCAAATGTAGGTAAACCAACTTGTAAATAGGACTAATCATTCAGCCTTATTTAAAAAATGAAATTAGCTCTGCATCCATTTTTAAAAAAGGGATAGATCAGAGGCTGTGCCGATGAGGGGAGGCGTCATCATAAATTAATTGAGAAAACAAACGTATCTTCAGATAGTTAATGCATTTGATTATTTAAATAAGTTTATTTTAATATACAAAAAGCCAGCCTGGTCCTTACCAAGCTGGCTTTTTGTTGTGTTGATGTGAAAAAGTTTCTATCGGTTTTGACGGTTTTCAATTAAATCGTCGACCACGGATGGATCGGCCAATGTCGAGGTGTCGCCCAAGTTGGAAAAATCATTTTCGCCAATTTTGCGGAGAATGCGACGCATGATTTTACCAGATCTGGTTTTGGGCAGAMCCGGTGAAAATTGAATCCAGTCGGGGCTGGCGATGGGGCCTATTTCTTTGCGGACCCATTTCACCAAGTCTTTTTTGAGTTCATCAGTTGGTGTTTCGCCTGCATTTAAAGTGACATAGGCGTAAATGCCCTGACCCTTAATTTCGTGAGGAGCCCCAACAACRGCGGCCTCGGCGACTTGCGCGTGGGCMACCAAAGCACTTTCGACTTCGGCTGTGCCCATGCGGTGACCGGAAACGTTGATAACATCAWCAACACGTCCGGTGATCCAATAATAACCATCTTCATCACGACGACAGCCATCGCCCGTGAAGTATTTGCCGGGATATGTAGAAAAATAGGTTTGTTCAAAGCGATCATGATCGCCATACAAAGACCGCATCTGTCCAGGCCAACTCTCTGTAATGCAAAGGTTTCCTGAGGTCGCCCCCTCTAGGGGCTGGCCATCATTGTCGACCAATTGCGGTTGAATTCCAAAGAATGGGCGGGTGGCTGAACCGGGTTTTAAGGCGGTTGCACCGGGCAGAGGCGTAATCATGATGCCGCCCGTTTCGGTCTGCCACCACGTATCAACGATGGGGCATCGTCCGTCACCAACAACATTGTAATACCACATCCAGGCTTCTGGATTGATGGGCTCGCCGACAGACCCTAATAGTCTCAGTGACTTACGAGATGTAGATTGAACTGGACCATCACCATCGCGCATCAGGGCGCGAATGGCGGTGGGGGCTGTGTAAAAAATATTGACGTTGTGCTTGTCGCAAACTTGCCAAAACCGTGATGTATCTGGGTAATTGGGCACACCTTCGAACATCAACGTGGTCGCGCCATTGGCCAGCGGTCCATATATAATGTAACTATGGCCGGTCACCCAACCGACATCGGCGGTGCACCAATAGATTTCACCATCGTGATAATCAAATACATATTGATGGGTCATCGCGGCATAAACCATATAACCGCCGGTGGTGTGTAAAACACCTTTGGGTTTACCTGTTGATCCGGACGTGTACAAAATGAACATCGGATCTTCGGCGTTCATGACTTCGGCTTCGCAGGTGGTGGGTTGATCGGCGACCGCATCGTGATACCAAACGTCTAATTTTTCATTCCAATCAATATTTCCGCCCGTACGTTTGACAACAAAAACCGTATCAACGCTGGGGCATTGGGCGACGGCCGCATCGGTATTGGCTTTTAAGGGAATGGTTTTTGCGCCGCGCAAACCTTCGTCGGCGGTGATCACGACATGACTGTCGCAATCTTGAATGCGTCCCGCCAAGGCATCTGGAGAAAACCCCCCAAAAACAACRGARTGSAYRGCKCCRATSCGCGCGCAGGCCAACATGGCATAGGCGGCCTCGACAATCATCGGCATATAAAYAGTGACAACACTGCCTTTTTTAACGCCGCGCGCCTTCATGGCGTTGGCGAATTTGCAGACTTCATCGTGCAATTCTTGATAAGTGATATTTTTAGACTCGCTGGGATCATCACCTTCCCAAATGATTGCTGTTTGATCCGCACGTGTGGCCAAATGACGGTCGATACAGTTTGTTGACGCATTCAACGTGCCATCGGCAAACCATTTGATGGAAACGCCGGGAATCTTGTAACTGACGTCTTTGACGTGGGTATAAGGCTTAACCCAGTCTAGCCGCTTTCCTTCTTCACCCCAAAAAGCCTCTGGATTATCAACAGATTGCTGATACATGGCTTCATATTTGGCATTATCTGCCCATGCGGCTTTGGCGATTTCGGCAGGAACGGGAAAGACTTGAGCATCGGTCATGGGGAAGGCCTTTTTTGCAGGAGTGACAGTTTTAAAGATTGAGTATTGAGGAAAATTATATCGGCAGCAAGGGCCGATTTATGCCGTTTAATCTAAAAACACGGCCCCTTTTTTGATATGCGTTGGAACCGGGGTTAAATGTTTGCCTATACAGGGCCCTTGAACGCAATTTCCGACGTCAATCGTGAACAATGCGCCGTGCACGGAACATTGGATGAGGTCTTTTTCCAGATTTAAAAACCGCCCAGRTTCAAAATCCAGCGGCGCACCGATATGGGGGCAGACATTTATATACACAAAAGCCTGCTGACCCTGACGCACAACAATCAAATTGGTTTTAACGCCGTCAATTGTGGCGGTCACGGCCGCACTGTCGCCATCATCGATTTGGTTGAGCTGAATTAGGGCTTTTGATTTAAACATAAACATTTGATGCTATTCCTCTGGAAAGACTTGCTTCCATGGGCGGATGCTGACGCTTTCAAAAAGTCCAGCTTTCGCATACGGATCATGCTTGGCAAAATCTTCGGCTTGGGATTTATCAGAAAAATCCATAATCAGCAGGCTACCGTTCATCGCCGACAAATCATCAGTTTGTGTCGGGCCCGCCATCACCACACGATCAATGACACCGCGTACATAATCTAAGTGATCGGCGCGATTGGCGGCTCTGATGGCGGATGAATTTGGTTTGTCTGTGCAAAAAATGGTAAAAAGCATGGCATGTCTTCTTTATTCAACGTTAAGAGGGCGCCGTAACAATCCGTTGATCACAGATTCTAAATTGGCATTCATATTGATGATGGCATCTACGGCTTGGCAAATGGGCATGTCGACCTGATTGCGGCGCGCCACTTCGGTAACAGCGGCGGCGGTATGAACGCCTTCGGCAACCGTTTTTCGGGATGCTAAAATAGACTCAAGAGATTGACCTTTACCTAAGGCGGCCCCAAGAGAGAAATTTCTAGATTGCATGGCGCTGCAGGTTAAGGTCACATCGCCAAGGCCAGAAAGCCCCATTAATGTATGTTCATCAGCCCCCAACACAGCGCCCAAACGGGCAATTTCGGCGAGGCCGCGGGTGATGATTGCGGCCCGCGCATTTCCGCCCATATTGCGGCCTTCGATAATTCCACAGGCAATCGCCAACACGTTTTTAATGGCCCCGCCCAGCTGGGCCCCCACAACGTCGGGACTGCAATAGGTGCGAAAGCATCGGCTGCTAAAACTGTTGCATAAATCTTGGCCTAATTTTTGATCTTTACAGGCCAATGTAAGGGCCGTGGGCATTTCCTCGGCGACCTCAATGGCAAAGGTCGGACCGGACAATATGGCGATAGGAGCCATGTCGCCTAGAGTTTCTTCAACGACCTCGCTGAGCAACATAAATGTACCAAGTTCTATGCCCTTAGAGCATATAATTGCTGGGGTATTTTGGTTCCAATGGGGTTTTGCCAGTTCGCAAGTTTTGCGCACAAATTGTGCCGGCGTGGCAATAATAACCGCGTCGCATTGTACCGTTTCTTCAATCGATGTGGTGGCGCGAATATTGGGATCTAACGGGGCATCGGGCAAATACGTCGCGTTGACGTGGTGTTCGTTAATTTCAGCGGCAACCTCGGGCTCAAAAGCCTGAATGAGAACGTCAAGACCCGCTCGGCCCATGGCCGTCGCCAATGCGGTGCCAAATGCGCCTGCTCCTAAAATTCCGATGCTCTTCACGTTTCTCTCCTTATCATTGTTAGACCAATAATGCGCTGTTCAGGACCATCATTCAAGCACCACGTTAAGCCTTAACGCCAGCACCCGCCGCTTTGGGGGCATTTGGGTCCAAAGGCCAGCGCGGTCGCGGTGCAAAATTTAAGTCACTTGTTTGATTTAATTTAAAATGCTCCAATCCGGCCCATGCGATCATGGCACCGTTGTCCGTACAGAGATTGAGGGGTGGAGCGACCAGCTCAAAGCCCTCTTGGGTGGCTATTTTTTGCAAACGGGTGCGCAAGGCGGTATTGGCCGCCACGCCTCCGGCAATCACCAGTGATTTTCCATCGGGACAGAGGCTTCGAAATTCTTTTAAGGCCTTGAGTGTGCGTTCGCCGATGACATCGGTGGCGGCGGCTTGAAAGGATGCCGCCATGTCTTTGACGTCTTGGTCCAACAAATCTCCGGGGGGCAGGGCATCCACTTTGCGTTTTACGGCCGCTTTCAGGCCAGAGAACGAAAAATTACAGCCGGGTTTACCGCGCAAGGGGCGGGGCAAGTCAAAGCGCTTGGGGTCTCCAAACTTTGCCTCAGCCTCAATTTTGGGTCCGCCCGGATAGCCAAGCCCTAAAATTTTCGCGGATTTATCGAAGGCTTCGCCCACCGCATCGTCAAGGGTGGTACCAAGGCGGGTAAAATCACCAACGCCCTTAACCGCCAACAATTGGGTATGACCGCCCGATACCAGCAACAATAAATACGGAAATGCGGTTTGATTGGTGAGGCGCGCTGTTAAGGCATGACCTTCTAGATGGTTGACCGCAATAAACGGAAGATTATGAGCCATCGCAATAGCTTTCGCGGTCATCACGCCAACAATCACGCCACCAATCAAGCCCGGTCCACCGGTAACGGCGACGGCGTCTAGGTCCTGAAAGTTCAAACCCGCCTGATCCATGGCGTCCTTGACCACACGATCGGCAAATTCAAGGTGTGCGCGTGCCGCCACCTCGGGCACGATTCCCCCAAAAGGTTGATGAATTTCGATTTGCGAAAGCACCACATCGGCGAGAATTTCACCCGTATCGGTGACAATTGCCGCCGCTGTTTCGTCACAACTGGTTTCTATGCCCAGAACTTTCATGTATAACCCTTTTTTGCCTGTGTTCAGACAGTACTCTACTGCGCAGGGGAAAAACTAGGAAAAAACCAGAACTTAAAGATAGGGACTTCAATTTTCATGACCGTTCAAGCACTTCGCATCGGCACTCGAGGCAGCCCACTGGCTTTGGCTCAAGCCTATGAAACCCGTGATAACCTGATTAAAGCCTTTCCCGAAATGGCCGCAGACGGGGCCATTGAAATTGTCACCATCAAAACCACGGGCGATAAAATTCAAGATCGCGCCTTGATGGAAATTGGCGGCAAAGGTCTGTTCACCAAAGAAATCGACGATGCCATGCTGGACGGCGACATTGATATTGCCGTGCATTCCATGAAAGACGTGCCAACGTATTTGCCCGAAGGCATTCATTTGCCGTGCATGCTAAAACGTGAAGACGTGCGCGATGCCTTTATTTCTATCGATTATGACTCGCTCTGGGATTTGCCCCAAGGCGCGGTTGTGGGTTCGGCATCGTTGCGTCGCCAAGCTCAAATTCAGGCGCGTCGTCCAGATATCAAAGTCGTTACGATTCGCGGTACCGTGCAAACCCGCCTGAAAAAATTAAAAGCCGGCGACGTGCAAGGCACCATGTTGGCGGCGGCGGGCCTGAAACGTTTAGGACTAGAAGAACACATTACCGAAGCCCTCGACGCGTCTGATTTTATTCCCGCCGTGGCCCAGGGTGCGATTGGGATTACGTGCATGGAAAACCATCAACGCGCCAACGAAGTTTTGGCGGCTTTGAATCACGAACCGACGCAAATTCGCGTCGCCGCAGAACGCGCCTTTTTGACCGTTTTGGACGGATCGTGCCGCACGCCGATTGCCGCGCACGCGTGGTTTGTCGGCGATCACGATCTTGAATTTCAAGGTTTGGTGGCCAAGCCCGATGGATCAGAAGTCCATGAAGTCAGCCGCCGAGGTCCCGCCAATATGATTGCGGCGGCGTCCATGGGTCATGATGCTGGGTTAGAAATTAAGGGTAAAATCGGCCCAGACTTTTTGGTCACCGCGTCCCATGAATCTTCACCCACCACGCCTCCAACCGCGAAAAAATAAGCCATGCGCATCCTCGTTACCCGCCCGCGTGAGGATGCTAAATCGTTGACCGCTCTGTTGAGCGGGCAGGGCTTTGATGTCATCGAAGCTCCGTTGTTGGACATAGTCTATCAAGACGGGCCAGATTTAGACGTGACCGGAGTCCAGGCGATTTTACTGACGTCGGCGAATGGGGTGAGGGCTTTTGCCCAGCGCTGTTCGGATCGTTCACTTTTGGTCTTATGCGTGGGCGATGCCACGGCACGTGAAGCTAAGACGGAACATTTTCAGCTCGTGAAAAGTGCCTGTGGTGACGTTGAAACCTTAACCGCCCTGATTACATCTGAATGTAAGCCGGATGCGGGGGCCTTATTGCATCCGGCTGGAACCGATGTTGCGGGGGATTTGGGCACAGGCTTGAAAACTGCGGGCTACACATATCGCCGGGAAGTTTTGTATACGGCGGTGAAAGCCACGCGCTTACCGGATGAGGTCTTAAAAGCTTTAAAGCTTAAGGAGCTCGGCGGAGTGTTACTGTATTCACCACGTACGGCGGCGGCCTTTGTAAAACTGTTGGCAAAGGCCGAACGGGGCGGTGACCTAAATACCGTCACGGCGTATTGTTTAAGCCAAGCCGTGGCGGATGAACTTACTGATTTACACTGGGCCGCTATAAAAATTGCAGCCAAACCCAATCAAGATGCGCTTTTAGCTTTGCTGTAAGGGTGCTTGCACCATACACTAGAGTTAAATATTCATTTGAGGATAAGACCAAGCGATGACGCATAAAAAAACGACAGATCAAGATAAAGCAGAAGCCGTAAAAACCGATGCTGGTGCCGATACTGGTGCTCATGCGAGCAAGGACAGTAAGCCCAGCAAGGCTTCTAAAAGCATGAAGTCGCCCGCAAAAGCCTCGGCCACTTCGGTGTCTTCTGCGGCTTCAAAAATTTCAGGTTCGTCTGCTTCGTCACGTCCGCACGCCTCTAAGGTGCCCCCCGTAAAGCCAAAGACGAAAGCCCATGCGGCCTCAACAAAACCATCGGCCGGGGCGAAAAAGCGCGGCGGCAACGGTTTTTTGTGGCTCATTATTGTTGTAATCATTGTGGGCGGGTCGGGAATGGTTACTTGGCCATACATCGGTCCGTATGTATCTGAAAAAGCCCAACCGCTTGTTGACGATATGCGGGCGCGTTTGGGTTTGAGCCCGCGCMCRRCTGATTTTGTTGATCCTGCCCTGTCCGTTGAACCTGTTGAAACGGCTGTAGTTGAGGCACCCCAAGAGCAACCCCCTAAAATAGAAGCACCAGCTGTACCTGTGGCTTCTGAATTTTCGCCGGTTTCTCCGCTTGATGCACCGCTTGAAATTGAATCTGCCCCGGCCTTGATGCCGGAACGCTCACCGGCCCCAGAACTGGCCCCGGCTGGTTTAGCTCCGGAGCTACTTTCGCGTTTAGACCAATTGGAAGGTCAGTTGGGCTCGATGGAATCGATGGGGTCTGGGTCAAATGCGGATGCCCAAGCGGCTTTGAGCGCCACGCAGGAATTGTCGACTTTGATTTCGGCCTTGAATGCGCGCTTGGATGCGATGGATAAARCCYTRCARGMWYTACAGGCKCAAAAATCAAACCARATYACSGGSTCCGTATCGGCSCARGCTTTGGTTTTGGCRACCACMCAATTGCGCATGCGCTTGCGCGATGATTCTGCGTTTAYGSCGGAACTTGAAATGTTGGAACGCTTGGCAGGAAATGATGCCCAACTGTTGGCGGCGGTCAGTCGCTTGAAACCTCATGCCGAAGTTGGCGTGCCCAGCACGGTCGATTTAACGGCGCGTTTCGCGGCGGTCTCACGCGATATCGTGCGGGCCTCAAACTTAACGGGCGAAGCCGGTTGGCTGGGCGCGGTTAAAGACAGCCTGTCCGGCCTGGTCACGGTGCGGCGTACCGATCCAAATGAAATCACCAACGATATAGACCGGGCCTTGGCCGTTGCGGACAAAGCGTTGCAAGCGGGCAATTTAGAAAAAGCCATTGGCGCTTTGAGCACCCTGCAAGGTTCACCCGGTGATGCCGCTGCCGCATGGTTGGGTGATGCGCGGGCGCGGTTTGATGCCGAAACGGCTTTGGATGCCTTGTACAACCAAGCCCTTGCGGCGATGGCCAATGTTGGCGGAGCGTAGGGAAAGATTATGATACGTTTAGTTCTTTTTCTGCTTGCGTTGATGGCCTTGGCTTGGGGCATGGTTTGGTTGGTTGATAACCCGGGTTCGGTGACTTTGAACTGGCGCGGATGGCAAATTGAAACCAGTGCCGGGGTTCTGCTGATCGCGGCGTCTGTGTTGGCGGCGATCACCGCGATCTTATATCGTTTTTGGCTATTTATTTCGCGCGCGCCGGGTCGGTTTGGCGAAGYGATGAAAGAGCGCCGTTCGCAAAAGGGTTATAAAGCGTYGACCAAAGGTATGGTGGCGGTCGCTGCTGGTGATGCCGTTGAAGCTCAAGCGCAAGTCAATAAAGCTGATGGCTTGTTGGGTGAACCCCCCTTAACGTTGTTGTTGAAAGCCCAAGCGGCGCAATTGAATGGCGACGAAACCGCTGCGGCTGCGTTTTTTCAGGCCATGTTAAAAGACCCGGAAATGGAATTTTTAGGTCTGCGCGGATTGTTGAACCAAGCCCTTAAACGCGGTGACGACGMTGAAGCTTTGTTGCTGGCAAGGCGGGCTCAGGCCTTAAAACCCAAAAGTGAATGGACCGTTTCTCAGGTGTTTGCGTTGGAAGCCAAAAGTGGTCATTGGGCCGCGGCCGACAAGGCATTGACCCAAGTGCATAAATTAAAAGCCTTGCCCGCCCGCGAACGTCACCACAAACGCGCGGTGTCTCTTTTGGGTCAAAGCCATCAGGCAGAACAGGCCGGGGACGTAAGTGGCGCTTTGAAATTTGCCAAAAAAGCGGTCAGTGAAGACTCGAAATTCATTCCGGCGTCTTTGCGTTTGGCTCAACTTTATTTGGCGGACGGTAAAAATCGTAAGGCTGTTAATGTGCTTGAAAAAATCTGGGTCTTAAATCCACACCCCGACTTGTCGGCGCTTTATTTTGAAGCGTCGGGGTCCGCAGAGGGCCTCAAACAAGTGGCGACGGCTGAAAAACTTTTGGTGCTTCATCCGGGTTCTGCCGATGGCCATATTGCCGCGGCAACGGTGGCCTTGGACGCCGACCTATGGGGTCAGGCCCGCACTCATTTAGAAGCCGCCTTAAAATCCGGGCGCACCACGCGTAGTGTTTACACCTTAATGGCGCGCCTCGAAGATGCGGATCGCGGCGACAAAGAACAAGTGCGTACATGGCTAACCCGAGCGGCGGCTGCGGCGGCTGATCCCGCTTGGGTTTGCAGCAATTGCGGCACGGTCCAAAGCGAATGGCAGCCCCATTGCCCCAAATGCAAAAGCCTTGGCGCGTTCACATGGGAAACGCCTCCGGGGTATGGAGCGATGATTCAAGTGGATACAAAAACTTTAAAGATTGCAGCGCCCATGGCTGAAACGCGTTGACGGATGCGCTTGGGCAGATTAAAAGTGCCCGTCTTAAAAGAAATCCAGTGCCGCTTTAGCTCAGCTGGTAGAGCACGTCATTCGTAATGACGGGGTCAGGTGTTCGAGTCACCTAAGCGGCACCATTTATTCAAGGCCTTAGCGAAATCATCGCTAAGGCCTTTTTTGTGGCGCAATGTTTAGCGTTATTTTAAAATGACGATGGGTGTCAGGTCATTTTCTTCCGCATATTTTTTTAAGCGTCCATCAGACTTAATACGCTGAACAAAGCCGTTAATATAGGCCAACCATTCAGGATCGCCTTTATTGATGGCATAGGCATATTCGGTTTCGTGAAAGGGCGTATCGGGTTTTAAAAGTGTCGCCCAGTCATAGGTGACGAGAATTTTTTTACCGTATGGATAATCCGTCAGAAAGGCGTCGGCTCGTCCGGTCCGGACTTCTTTTTCCCGTTGCTGAAATTTCACCACGGCAAGAATGGAGGCTTTTTTAANGGCACTGGCCGCATCTTCCATGAACGTCCCTTTTTGGACCACAAGAATATGTCCATCTTTGTCCATATCCGCCCATGTTTTTAAAGTCGGATGCGTTTTGGGGACCACGGCATAAATGTCACTGCGCAGGTACGGTGCACTGTAATCAAGATGTTKTGCGCGCGCTTTGGTTACGCCMACCCCAAACATGGCGATATCACACTTGTCAGCTTTGATATCTTTAATGAAAGTGGCGAAGCTGGTTTTAACAAACTGCAATTTGACGTCTAAATCATTTGCCAATTCGTGGGCAAGACCGATGTCGATGCCTTCCAATTTGCCGCTTTTGGGGTTTTGAAACGAAATCGCAAAATATGCGGGCCAATGACATACGCGCAAGGTCTTGTTGCTTTGGATACGGTCAAGACTCCCTGCCAAGACGGGGCTGGCATTTAAGATAAAGAGTGCTGAAAGGCTGAAAACGATTTTAAGGAATGAGGGCATTTTTTGAACTCCGAATACATTTAAGTATCATTTTTTTATCGCCACTTGCATAGTATAATATGACTATATTTCACAATTGTGTACGAGAGTACAGCCTCTAGACAATTAAAGGCCCCGAGAATTGGATTTTGAGACTCACAAGACATCATGGCTGGCGGGACGATATGGTGTCGTTCTTTTGGCCTGTGTTGTTTCCGTCGCTTTTTTTGGGGTGTGGTCGTACCAAATTCTTCAGGGAGAAGGGCGCGCGATCCGGACCGCAAAAGCCACAGCAGAAAATCTTGTGCGGGCCGCAGAAGATGCCAACAGCCGAACTTTTCAAGCCGTTGACCTGATTTTGACCAGTGTGATCGGCAGCGTGCAACTTGAGGGGCGCGCCAACAGTCTCAAAAGTCGGAGTGTTTTACTTTCATTATTGGATGAAGCTCCGCAAGTGCGTGAAGTTGCCTTTGCGGATGCGTCAGGACGGATCATCGCAACTTCGCGACGTTCGGGGCTTATGGGCCTTTCGATCGCAAACGAGGATTATTTTAAACAAGCGCGCGCGGGAACCTTGCCGGCCCTGTATATCAGCCCCCCCCAGCCGGGACGTTTGTTGGGTGAAACCCAAAATACAGATATCATCGCACAACACTGGCACCTGATCGTGGCGCGCGCCGTCTTTGATGAGGATGAAATCTTTAAAGGCATTGCTTTGGCGGTGATTAATCTTGGTTTTTTCCAAGAACAAATCAGCGCTTATGACGTCGGGCTTTTGGGGAGTGTCCGGTATTACCGCTATGACGGAGAACTGTTGGTTCAAGGCGGCGCTAATCAGATACAAATTGGTCACGAAAGCCACGCAGATGAACCCTTGTTTACGGATCATCTGCCCAAGCGAGACTGGGGAACTTATCATGACAAAGTCGGCGATTTACACAACGGGCCCATGATCGTTAGTTACCGGGCCACAACGCGTTGGCCGCTTTTGGTTGCTGTGGTTTTAAATATGAAGGAAGCCTTGCTACCCTGGCATCGCGACGCCAGGGATTTCTCTTTTGTCATGCTGGGTGGATTGGGCGTTTTGTTGGGTTTGGCGTTTGTGATCTATCGTCAAAGATCCGAGGCGGAACAGCATGAAAAGCAAATGCAATTGTTGGGGACCGCCTTAAAAACATCTGCAAACATGGTGCTGATCACAGATGTAGAGGCCAATATTGTGTGGGTAAACGATTCATTTTGCACACACTTTGGATATACCAAAGATGAAGTTATTGGGCAAAGTCCTAAGCTTTTAAAATCAGGTCTTGTTTCCACAGATACCGTCAAAAGTTTGTGGGAAACCATCTTAAATGGACAGACTTGGAATGGGCAACTTATTAATCGCTGCAAAAATGGTTCATTGGTTGCGGTCAAACAAACCGTTACGCCGATTATGAATCAAAATCACGAAATCACGCACTTTGTCGGCATTCATGTTGACATAACAATGCAGAGTAAAATCGAACAAGACTTGATCCGTGCAAAAAACGGAGCCGAAAAAGCCAACATGGCTAAGTCTGAATTTTTATCGTCCATGAGCCATGAACTCCGCACCCCTTTGAATGCAATTTTAGGGTTTGCCCAAGTCCTTGAATTGAATACAAAGGAGCCCTTAAGTGAGCACCAAAAAGATGCAACTCATCAAATCATAAAAGGGGGTGAGCACCTGTTAGGCTTGATTAATGATGTCTTGAATCTGTCGAAGATTGATGCTGGATATATGGATTTGGAAATCGAASCCATCGATATGGAAGAAACCATCAAAGRATGCATTTCTCTTATTGAATCTTCGGGCCGCCAGCTTGGCATTAGGTTYAACGTAGATAACGTTGTTGGGGCCATYATTCTTGCAGATGAGATGCGGTTTAAGCAGGCGTTGYTGAATTTGATGTCAAATGCTGTGAAATATAATCGAAAGAATGGTTATGTTAGCGTAAAAACCAGTCTTGTTGGTGAKGATATGCAGCGCATTTCTATTTTGGACACGGGCTATGGTATTCCMGYCAAMAAGCAAAAAGAATTGTTTGCCCCCTTTTCYCGYCTGGGTGCAGAAAACTCTACAATCGAAGGAACCGGAATTGGTTTGACCATTACAAAACGTCTGGTTGAAGCGATGGACGGACGCGTTGGTTTTGAGAGTACGGAAGGGSTSGGTTCTGTATTTTGGCTTGAACTTCCCCTCGCCCTAACTCAAAAAGATGATTTTTAAACGCCTAAGGCGTGGTGTTTCGGCAGTGCTTTGAATTTTCGTTGTGGCGTTTGGCGCTTTCGGTGACCGCRTCTAAKGCGGCGGCGGATTTATAGTGGGTGCCAAAATGATAATAGCTGAGTTTTCCATTGGGTTTGATGATGGCCGGGCCGTAGGCGTTGTGGAGCATATTGGCACGGTACCATTTACGGGTTCCGTCGCCTTCGACAACGGCCACGCCATGGGGATTGTCGATGCGCCCGGTGAGCGGGTCAACGACCTTGGTTTGGCGTCCAGATTTACGATGTTCAGAGCTTTTGGTTTCCTGCACATTTTCACCTTCGGGGCGTGGCGCAAGTGTATTGAGAATTTCTTCGGCAAGGTAAGTGTCTTTGTCCCCAATGGCTTCAGCCATGTCCTTTAGGTCTTGTCGGTGTTGTTGTTCCCATAGGGTTGCGGTCAGGGTTGCGCTCTTCATTGTAGTGCTCCAAAATTAGATCAATTGATTTGAGACCGTATATATAGGAGCTAAAAATTGTTTGAAGTGACGAAGCGCACTAGGTGTCTGACACCAACGCTAGGTTATGCTCAATCTTCGAATACAACATCGTCCGCTAATCCTTGCATGAGGCTTCGATGCAATTGCGATGGGCGATCATATCGGTGTCGAAAGCGAGGTTGGTAAAGGCTCAATGTTCTGGGTTGATAGGCCCAAAAGCAAGGGCTCGATGAATCCCTCCTGAGATCGTTTCGACTTGCGAACAATACAGCAAGGCGTCAGTCTTATATATATGAAGACAATCCGGCAACGTAGATTTGGTGAAGGTCATTGTTGCGAACATGGATGGGCCGCACGTGTTGATGGCGGACAATGCCAAGGGAGCGTTGTGATGGCGAAACAATATCAACTAAGACTAATCCTGATGGACCTTAATTTGCCTGACATGAATGGTATTGAGGCCATGCATCTACTGAGCCATCAAATAGATACGCATCCTATTCCGGTCATTGCTATCAGCGCTGCGGCATTCATGAAAAATAATGAATTGGGCCTGCAAGCGGGCTTTAAATCATACTAACCAAGCCTTTTAATGTCGTGGAAGTGATTGAGGCCATTCAAAAGAACTTAATTGATCCGGATTGAAAATAAAATTTGAAAGTATTTTACTAAGGTATTAAGCTACGTTGAATATTAGTTTAATAGAACCGGGATAAAGTTTATGAACCTCAACATTATGGGCCGTTTGATTATGGGCTTTGGCGCCGTGGGCGTTATCTTAATTGCAGCGATTGGCATCACGTACGTCAAGGTTTCAGACATTGATACGACGACCGTGCGTATTCAAGAGCTGCGATCACCAACGTCCAATGCCAGCACCGAAATCACCAAGCAAATCTATGTGTCTTTGGCCGCATTGCGGGGATACATGTTGACGGGATCACAAAACTTTAAGGCCCAACGCGCCGAAGCTTGGGCGACTATGGATAAAACTGTTGTTGAAATGCAACAATTATCAAAAAATTGGACCAACCCTAAAAATGTTGAAAACTTGCAAACCTTCATCGGCATCTTAAGTGAGTTTAAAGTTGCTCAAAAGAAAGTCGAAGACGTTGCCAAAACGCCCCAAGAACAACCCGCGACTTTAATGTTGGTGAAAGACGCAGCACCTCGGGCTTCTGTTATGGTCGCCAATATTTCAAAAATGATTGATTTGGAACTTAAGGGTCTTGGCGGCACAACGGGTGACCGGGTACAGGTTCTGGGCATGATGGCCGATACCCGCGGCACATTAGGTTTGGGACTGGCCAATATTCGCGCGTACCTTTTGACCGGTGATGCGAAATTTGCCAAAAAGTTTGAAGTCTTGTGGGCGAAAAACACCAAACGCTTTAAGGACCTTGCGGGGCAAAGACAGAATTTGTCGGCCACGCAAAGCCAATTGTTTAAAGAATTTTCTGCAAAACGTGAAGAATTCTCGCCCCTTCCGGCAAAAATGTTTGCCATTCGCGGATCGGATAAATGGAACATGGCCAATTACCTGTTGGTCAGCGAAGCCGCACCGCGTGCGGGTAAGCTTCTGAGTATGTTGTTGGGCACCAAAGATGCCAATGGCATTCGCCAAGGCGGCATGCAAAACAATCAAAAGCGACTGTTGGACAATGACCTGATCTACGTGAATACATCCGTTGATAGCCTGTTGCTGATCGAAAAAATCTTGTTGGTGGTGGGCGTGCTTATGAGCGCGGGTGTTGCTTTGTTGATTGGCCGTTCCATCGCTAAGCCGATTTCCGCGATGACCGAAACCATGGGTCATTTGGCCAAAAAAGATTGGTCGGTTGACGTTCACAGCCAAGACCGCACCGATGAAATTGGTGAAATGGCAGCGGCGGTGCAAATCTTTAAAACCAATGGTCAAGAAGTTGACCGTTTGGAAGCCGAGCAAAAAGCACATGAAGCCCGCGCGGTTGAAGAAAAACGTCAGCAAATGTTGGACATGGCGGATAGTTTTGAAGCCAGCGTTGGCGGTGTGGTGCAAAGTGTTTCTGCGGCTTCGACCGAAATGCAATCTTCGGCACAGACGTTGTCAACGACTGCCGAAGAAACCGCTGGGCAATCGGAAATTGTCGCAACGGCGGCCAACAATGCCACAGAAAATGTACAAACTGTGGCCTCGGCTACCGAAGAGCTGTCGAGCTCAATCCAAGAAATTTCTCGCCAAGTGTCCCAGTCCACACAGATTGCGGGTTCAGCCGTGATCGAAGTGGAAAGCACCAACGAGAAAATTCAAGGCTTGGCCGAAGCCGCCAATAAAATTGGTGAGGTTGTCGCGATGATTACCGACATTGCCGATCAAACCAACCTGTTGGCGTTGAACGCAACCATCGAAGCCGCACGTGCGGGTGATGCTGGTAAAGGCTTTGCCGTGGTGGCTTCGGAAGTTAAAAACTTGGCCAATCAAACGGCTAAGGCGACCGAAGAAATCAGTTCGCAAATTGGTGATATCCAAAGTGCAACCAATACCGCCGTTGAGGCAATTGGCAGCATTGGCGGCACCATCAATGAACTGAACGAAATTTCATCGGCGATTGCTGCGGCGGTCGAAGAACAAGGTGCGGCGACCCAAGAAATCGCCCGCAACGTTGAACAAGCAGCCAACGGCACAACAGAGGTCTCGTCGAATATCGCAGGCGTGCAACAGGCGGCTGGTGAGACGGGTCACAGTGCAAACGATATGTTGGGCGCGGCCACCGAACTGTCTCAACAATCAGAATTGTTGCGCAGTGAAGTGGATAGCTTCTTGCACAATATTCGCAACAGTTAAGGCCCCTTCGCTCACGTTTTTATAAACGTTCTTTTAAACCGCACAACAGTTGATATGATATCAATGTTGTGCGGTTTATTTTTGTGTAAAATCATGAATTCACACGGGGCGTTTTTGCCGTGTTTTAAGGTGTTTAATGGTCAATGGTCAAAATCAGTTTGTTGTGTTGGATACGATGCCGGATGCGGCGGAATTTTATGCCACGTACTGGACTCAAACACCGTTTGTGGTGCGCGGTGGCATTGCGCCGGAGGTCTTTGAAGGCTTAATTTCAGCCGAAGAATTGGCCGGCCTGTCGTTSGAAGAAGCGCCCCAGTCGCGGTTGATGAAAACCTTAGGCGCAAGTGAAAACTGGTCGTGCCGATTTGGCCCGTTCAACGAGCAAGATTTCGAATCTTTAGGCGAAACGGACTGGACCCTTTTGGTGCAAAATGTCGAACAGTTCCATCCCGACACCGGAGCCCTGCTTCACCATTTTGATTTTACGCCGCGTTGGTTAATGGATGATATCATGGTCAGCTATTCCGAACCCGGTGGTTCGGTCGGTCCCCACATCGATAATTATCATGTGTTTTTGGTGCAAGGCCAAGGGCGCCGACGGTGGACCATCGGGCATCAACCGTTGTCTAAAGAGACCTATATTGAAGGCCTGGATTTTAAAGTGCTCACCGACAGCATTGATGGCACCRACATTGAACTGAACCTTGGTGATATTTTATATCTGCCGCCCCGGTTTGCCCACGAAGGCACCACGCTTGAAAGTGCCATGACATTTTCGGTGGGTTTTTTAGGTCCCAAAACATCCGAGCTTCTGGCGGGTTATGGGGCATATTTGTCCGATAAAGAAGACTTAGATCATCGCTACGTCGGGGCCGGGCTTTGTGCRGACAGTTCGGGCTTTCAGATCAATTCGACCACGGTGGATACGCTTCGCGAACATCTTGGTGTGCCGCTCGCCGATGAGGATTTCTCGCGGTGGCTGGTCGAATTTTTTACGGCCAGCTCTCACGAAGATTTTGGCGCGTATGAGCCCCGCGAAGACATCTTAAGCTGGGATGATTTTTGCCAAACGCTAAAAGATGGTGCACGTCTGATCAAACCGGAATATGTAAAATTAGCGATTACTACGGCAGCAGGGGGGGACTATCATTTGGGCTTTGATACGCATAGTTTTAAATTTGACGAGAGCTTGTTTCCGCTGGTGAAAAGCCTGTTGAAAGAACGCGCCGTAGAGGTTTCTGTCGAGAGCCAGACGGGTCTTAAACTTCTCCTTGACCTGTACAATCACCAAGCCTTGGAATTTGAGGATTAGATGAGCTTACTTTTTGAAGAACTGGATTATCGCGCAACCCCGATTGGCGCCTTGAGTTTAAGGCGGCGACGGGAATTGGCCTTGGATGTGGACGTTTATGAAATCAAGTTGGGCGAAGAATTTCTGATGACCAGCTTATTCACCGAGTCTGAAATCGAATTGGCGAATTTAGGCTTGGCGGACTTAGACGGCGACAACCTTGATGTGGTGGTCGGCGGATTGGGGCTGGGTTATACGGCCAAGGCGGTTTTGGACCATGACCGAGTGGCTTCGTTAATTGTTGTCGATACCTTAGAAGCCGTCATCGATTGGCATCAAACCGGGCTATTACCTTTAGGACCATCGCTCAGCAACGATGATCGTTGTCGCTTTATACATGGTGATTTTTTTGGCTTGGCAACCTCCAAAGACGGTCTTGACCCCGACCAACCCAAAAGACAGTTTGATGCGATTTTGGTCGACATTGATCATTCTCCAGAGTTTTTATTGGATGCCGCAAATGCGCCGTTTTATCAGCCCGAAGGTTTGACAAAATTTAAGGCGCATCTGCGCCCGGGTGGGGTGTTTGGTTTGTGGTCTAACGAGCTTCCGGATGCGGCCTTTACGGACCGCCTGAAGACGGCCTTTGGTGAAGCAAGAGCCGAGCGCGTGACGTTTCACAACCCTCTTCAAAACAATGATTTTACGCAAACCGTTTATTTGGCGCGCAGTCTTTAAGGGGATGCCTTGAATCAATACTCGTTTTTTGGCTCAAGACCGATTATATAGTACAAGTTATACGTCTCAGACGAGGAAGATACAAAGTGTTTGGTGCCGATTCTAAACTTGAAATGGTTTTTCGTCCGATTATCAATCCCCTGAACGAACAGGTGATGATCTATCGGGCTATTCCCATTTTAAAAACGCCCGATGGCATCCTGACCGGAGCCAAGCAAGTGCTGGATCATAACGATGATCCAGTGAATACGGCGTTGCGCAACATTGCGGTCTTGAAATTAGCCGCCAGCGCCTTGGAACAGGCCCATGCGGCGGGTAACGGCGTTCTCTTGATGATGCCCGTGAGTGGCAAAGCTTTGGAAACCAAAGAGTCTGCAACTTTGATGGTGCAAGCCTTAAAAAGCTTGCCCGATGTTTGCAACAAGGCGGCCATTTCCCATTTGTTTGATTTGCCCGCTCGCATCAATACCAACACGCTGGATGATATCGTTATTCCGCTTTTGATCACCATCGATAAATTTGTCATCGAACCCCCCGCGTCTTTAGAAGACTATACGGTGATCAGTGCGTGTAATGCTCAAGGCGTGGTTTTGGATATGGAGCCGGGTGCCGGTTCAGGACTCGAACTTGCAAAGTTCTGGGCCGCTGCCGCGCCGCGTCGCTTGGGCATGTTTGTGCAAAACATTACGGATGAAGACGCCGTTGGCTTGGTCCAGCGTTACGAAGGCCGCGGCATGGATGGGCAAATTTTTGGGGATGTTCTGGAAAATATCGGCCCTCGCACCAGCCGCAGCGCCCTCGCCGACCTCGGCACATCCTAAATTCCTGCTAAATTCCTGAGCCGCAACCGTGCTTAGATTTCTTTAAAGTCGTCCTTAAAGCGTTTTTTATTCAATGGCGGTGCTGATGGAACCGAACATGCTGGATATGCCACCGCTGAGGCTTTCAATGCCGCCCAAAATCGCAATCGATATTAAGGTGGCAATCAGCGCATATTCAATCGCTGTGGAGCCCTTGGTGGTTGAGCCAAAGGCGGACAGCAGGGCCTGTAAGGTTTTTAGATTATTCATCGGGTCCCCGCCTAGTGTGCCATGTGGTTATGCCTCACTATAACTTGTTTTGTGTTAAAAGAGAGGGATATAATTGCCTGCATAGGGGGAGCAGACGATGGCATTGAACTTTGCGGAATGTGCAGAAAGTATTTTGGCGACCAAAGTTATGGAGCCACACGATCTAAGGGCGCTTTGTACCGCCGCCCAAAAGGCATTTTCCCTTGAAAATATGCCGAGTCTTTTTGCGTTGGACCAAAATTGCGCAGATCACACCGGCGAAGGGTGGCGGGCTTTTTTTAACGAAAGCTTTGCGCGCCTTTTTTCCAAGGCGGTCTTTGGCACCGATCAGTTGATTGGCTGGTCCCGCACGGGTGATATTGGCCGTGTCGATGCCAACTTTTTATTTCGTCTCAACGATATTTTAGATAAACCCAAAGCCCATGCGTCTTGGCAGGCCTTGTTTGTCACTTCTATCGGCGGTCACGTTTTAAACGACCCCAATTCCCCCGGCTTGGTCGATTTTTCCGAGGCCGAATGGTTGATTTAAAATATCGAAGGCGACGGCTCGCTCGACATTAATGAAAAAGCTTTGTTGGATTATTTAGATGTGCACAGCCCCGCGGGACAGAACTTAAGTGACTTGGTGGCCAGCGTATCGGAACTGTTAAAGGTGCAAGAAGATAGCTACCTGAAAACCATTCGCACGTTAATCCGCGCGCTGGAAACCAAAGACCGCTATACCGCGCAACATTCGTCCAGAGTTGCCTATTTTTCCCATAAGCTGGGCGAACACATTGGCCTGTCCGAAAAAATGCAACGGAAATTGCGCTATGGCGCGATTATGCATGATCTGGGTAAAATTGGCGTGCCGGATAATATCCTCAATAAGCCCAGCGGATTTGAAGCCGATGAATACAACACCATCAAACGCCATCCCGATGGCCTCAAGGGCACGGAAACGCCTTTGTTGTCGCGCATCGTGACGATTGCCGATACTTGGGATGCGATGGTTGGTGACCGCGTTTATCGCAAAGCCATTCCCCGCGATAAGGCCCTTGAGATTTTAGAGCGCGAGCAAAATATGGGCCAGTGGGACCCCGAATTGTTACGCTCGTTTATGGATATGATCCGCTCCGGTGACGAAAAGCTGGCAAAGGATATTGAGGCGATTAATCATGGTGAAGAACCGGCTGAGGGTTAAATCGATTTAAAGTCAGCCCGACTTTATAAAACCGTACCGCCTGCGAAGCATTCCAAAAGGCGTGTCTTTTAAATCCACCTGCTATCAAAACGAAATTGCTTATGCTCCTTTTTAAAGGCCGCTCAAAAGCTAGGTTTTTGTTGCTTATTGATGGTTAATCACTTGTTAAAACGAGGTTTTCTCAAAGAGGGCCTGTTCGGCTTTGGTTGGCCTTTCTCAGGCGTGTAAAAAACGCCAGTGGCTTCGGCAGTGGATGAAACAGATACGATCCGCATGTATGCTAATGCTTTGAAATCTTGAAATAAGCCCTGATTTTTGTGGGTAAAATGCCCCGTGGTTATAAGGTTTTGATGAGTCGTTGCGCTTTCGTTTTGAATTACGGAATACGGTTCGCAGCCATTCTGAAAATGGCTTATTCTTTTTAAAAACGTTGCAAAGGCGACCTTACACTGAAAAGTATGTGTGTGTGGGCTTCAACGTTTAGGGCCTAAGAGGGCGGATGAGTATGGTTAAGAAGATCTCAATATTTGTGCCGCAATGGGTTCAGAGTGAACGTAAATTCAGGCTCTTAACGACCGTGAAAAAAGTTAAAATCAATCTAAGGAGACTCGCAAACGGAGTCCTAGAGGCCGAAAACTTAAGACCCAGCCCGGCCCGTGACCGCAAAATAATAAATGCTGAATATGGCCCAACATAAAAAATTGCATACGTAGTTAATTTTTAAATTGGTCTTGAGACGTGCCTAAAATGGTCATGTTTTTTGCTTTAACAGTAAAGTTGAAGCCCGATTATCTCATTATTGAGGTCAAAAAGGACCGAAAAGACGGAATTTGCTAATGATTTTTTAATCATAGAACTTTTGTTTAATATCAATCTATTAACGCTCTTTATTAAGATCATACATCATGAAATCAAGCTTAAATATGTACAAAACGAGCAAAGGTTTGGCAAATCATAATAAAAAACAACAAATGTAGTTGACGCAGAGGGGGTGTGGCCTAAAATCGTTTCAGAAGGGAGATATTCACTTCTTATGACCACTGTGGGCGGCGCCCCTGACCCGCACTTATGTTTACATATGGGCCTTACTCAAGGAAACAATGATCGTGACAGAGACCTTAGCCAAGTCGTGCAAAAAACATTCCTATACGGTGCCGTGTTCCAGCGGCTTTCGCGATCAGGCGTTGGCGTTGGCCCAATCGAAACACTGTAATGTTGCCGATTTGGCGCGATCCGTCGTGTTGGTGGTGCCTTTGCAAGCCATCGAAAACTTTGAAGACCCGGGTGGCCCTGCCCGTGATGATCGCGAAACGGTTGTTTTAAAGTCCGGAAAGGCCAAAGGAAAGCCGTGGCAACGCAAACCCCGCCTGCAAGTGCGCATGGCAACAGGTTTTGCTGTCGAAACCATTCGCAAGGCCCTGGCCTTGGCCCTGGCGATTGAAGCGGGAAAATTGAGCATTGGTGTGAAATCGGAACAGGACCGCCAAAACGAAGATAAACGTTTGCACGAACACAATAACCTGTTGCGCGATGCCGACGTGTCGCTTCGCAAAAATCATGACGAACAAGAGCGCCTAAATTCGGTGGTCAAGATGCTGTATTTTGAACCTCTGGTGGATGGCGTACAGACGTACGAGCAAGCTTTATATGTGTTGGGGTTCGAACCGGACTCAGACCCCGATACCAGCGAAGTCAAAGCTCGCTTTCGTCGCTTGGCGACGGTCTATCATCCCGATGGTAAACACGGCTGTCATGAACGCATGAGCCAATTGAATGCGGCGCGGGAGTTGCTGTTGTAGGGTTTTATCGATACCCCACAAAAAAAGCCGCCCAGAGCGATCCGGGCGGCTTTTTATTTATAGAGAGCTTGTTGTTAGCGGCGGTCACCAAACAGGCGCAGCAACATGATGAACAGGTTGATGAAGTCCAGATACAGGGTCAACGCGCCCATGATGGCTTTTTTGGTCGAGGTTTCATTGCCATCGGCTTCGGCGTACATCAATTTGATTTTTTGTGTATCGTAAGCGGTCAGGCCGACAAAGATGCCGACGCCCGCGATGGAAATCACCCAGTACAAAGCCGGGCTTTGCAAAAAGATGTTCACAACAGAGGCAATGATCAAACCAATAAGGCCCATCATCAAAAAAGAGCCCATGCTGGTCAGGTCTTTTTTGGTGGTATAGCCATACAAGCTCATGCCGGCAAAAGTACCCGCCGTAATGAAAAACACACGTGCGATGGAAGCGCCCGTATAAACCATAAAGATCGACGCCATGGAAATACCCATGACCACGGCAAACGCCCAAAATACCATTTGCGCGGTTTTCAGGCTCATCTTGTTAATGCCAAACATCAGGACAAGCATAAACGCAAACGGAGCCAGCATCACAACCCAAGCCAAAGGTGAGCCAAAGATAGTTTGCATCAAAGTTTCAGACTGGGCCGTAAACATGGCGACGATGCCGGTCAGAGCCAGTGCAGAAGCCATGTAGTTGTAAACTTTGAGCATATGTGCCCGCAGACCCATGTCGATCGGTCCTGCATGGGCATCTGAACGGGTGCGCAATACGGTTTTATTTTGGGTGTCGAAGGCCATTTGGCTCATTCTCCATAAGTGTTAAAAGGTTACTTGGTTCTAATATGCCCTTAAATTAGGGCAAATCAAGGGCATAATGCCAAGAAAGTGCAATCTATTCATTCAATTTATACTGAGATTTATTCATTGCGCAGATGTGTTGCGGCTTTTTCACCCAGCGCCCGCCATGTGCCAAAAAATCCGGCCAGGGTGGTGAACAAGATCGCGGCGGCAATGGTGATGAAAACTTCCAGGGGTAAAAACACCCAGGTCATCGCCATGATGTGTTTAATCACGGCCCACGAAATCAGCGTACCGATGAGCCCGCCGACCAATCCTGTAAACAAACCCAACAGACCAAATTCGAGTAAAAAAGCGCCCATAATTTGCCGCCGCGTGGCGCCCAAAACTTTGAACACGACGCTGTCATAAACCCGTTGCGCGCGCGCTGCGGCGATGGTTCCGGCCAACACGATGATGCCCGCCAAAACGGTCACGCTGGCCGTCCCGGTCACCGCCGCACCTATGCCCGCGATAATCCGGCTGGCGGCTTCCAAAGCATCTTTAACTCGGATGGCCGAAATATTAGGCCAAAGGCTTGCCACCGTGCGTTCAATTTCGGGCTCGGCCTCGACATTGGCTTTGATGGCGGCGATGTGGGTGTGCGGCGCGCTTTCCAATGTGCCGGGGGCAAAGATAATGGCAAAATCAAATTTTAGGGTGCGCCAATCAATTTTGCGCAGCGAGGCAATGGTCGCTTTGATGTCCCGACCCATGACGTTTAAGGTCAAGGTGTCGCCCACGCTGACGCCAAATCCATCGGCAACGCGCGCATCAAAAGAAATCAGCGGCGGTCCCGCATAATCTTCGGCCCACCATTTGCCAGCTGTGAATTCGGTGCCTTCGGACGGTTTGGCCGCATAAGATAATGCCCGGTCCCCATTGATCGCCCAGCGTACGCCGGGTTTAACAAACGCCTTGTCCACGTCAACGCCGTTAATTTTAACGATGCGTCCGCGCAAAGATGGGCGGCGCATCAGCTCTCCTGTGCCTTCGATTGATGTGAGCGCTTTATCGAAAGCTTCGGCTTGGTTTGATTGAATGTCGATGAAGAAAAAAGCCGGGGCTTTGTCGGGGATGGTTTCTTGGACTTGGCGTACGATGTTGCCTTGAATTAAAGCCACCGCCACCAACACCGACAGGCCGACACCCAACGCCAAAACCACACCCGGTGTAGCTGTGCCGGGTCTGTGCAGGTTTGCCAGCACCAAACGGATGATGGCATTTTTAGGCCGGGGCGCATGCTTGGCGAGGCTCATAATTGCCAGCGCGCCCAGACGGAGCAAAATCACCGTGAGGATCGAAAAAATCACGAACCCATAGGCAAAGTTCTTTTCTTCGGCCCAAAACACCACCAACGCACCCAAGGCCAAAACCCCCAGGAACACAAAAATGGTATAGATCAGGCGGGGCCAGATGGTGACGGGCATGACGTTGGTGCGAAACAAATTGGCGGCCGGGGTTTCGCGCGCTTGCGCCAACGGCCACAAGGCAAAGGTCGCCGAGACCAAAAGCCCAAAGATAGCGGCTTTCAGCAAGGCCAGAGGATAAAGCCCCACCAGCGGTGCCACGGGCAAATGGTCGCGCACCAGTTCAATGCCGATATACGGCAGCGCCGCCCCAAACAGCAATCCAATGCAAATACCCAGCACGCTGAGCACTAAAATTTGCAACAGATACGCCATAAACACAAGACCGCCTGGCGCGCCAACACATTTCAGCGTGGCGATGGTCGAAGTCTTGGTTTCCAAATAACTGCGCACGGCCCCCAATACGCCAATGCCGCCAACCAATAACGCGGTTAAGCCCGCAAAGGTCAAAAACAAACTGAGCCGCCGTACAAAACGTTGCAATCCGGGGGCGGCATTGTCCGGGCCATTAAGGCGCCAACCCGTTTGAGGGAATTCTTTTTTTAAGGTTTCGATGAAGACCAAGGGATCTTCGTTTGGGGCCAATTGCAGTCTTTTATAATAGCGAATTTGACTGCCCAGCTGCACCAGCTTTGTTTCAGGTAGGGCCTTGGTTGAAACCATGAAGCGGGGGCCAAAATTAACGATGCTGGCGACCCGGTCGGGTTCCTTGGTGAGCACCGCGCGGATTTCAAAAGTTGCTTGCCCGACCCGCACCTGATCGCCAAGGTCGAGGTCCAATTTGGGCAAAAGGCCACTTTCGACAATGGCCCCCCATACGCCATCTTTTTGGGCCAAGCGGTCTTGCAGGTTTCCGGCAGGCTCCATTTCGACTTTACCGACCAAGGGATAGATTTGATCTACGCCTTTTAATTCGACCAAAGCACGTGTTGTTTTGGTTTGGGCCATCGCCTTCATTTCCAAAACCGTGGATATTTTGTCGGCATTTTGGATCAGGTAATTCAGGGGTTCACCTTCGATGGGGCGCTGCTGCGAACGCACACTGACGTCGCCCCCCAACAAAAATCGAGCGTCGGCCATCAGCCCCGCCGTGACCGCTTCGCTTAAAGACCCCACGGCGGCAATGGCCGCAACGCCCAAAGCCAAGCACGTTAAAAATACACGAAAGCCTTTCAGGCCCGTGCGCATTTCGCGCCGAGCGATGCGCCAAGCGAGCCGTAAATCATGCATCGCGTTTGCTATCACTAATTAAGTGGCCATCGGTCATGCACAATGTGCGATCACATCGTTCGGCTAACGCCGGGGCATGGGTGATCAGCAATAAAGTTGTATTCAGGCGGGCGTGCAAATCAAACAGCAATTCCATGACATGATCGCCGGTGGCCCCGTCCAGATTGCCGGTCGGTTCGTCGGCCAATAACAATGTGGGTTCCGCTACAAATGCACGGGCCAAGGCGACACGTTGTTGTTCGCCACCTGATAGTTGTCCGGGGTAATGTTGGGTGCGGTGATCCAAACCAACGGCGGCCAATTGATCACGGGCCAAATCAAAGGCCCGCTCGATGCCCGCAAATTCCAAAGGCAAGGCGACGTTTTCCAATGCGGTCATGGTGGGCACCAGATGAAAGTTTTGAAACACGATGCCGGTGTGTTCGCGTCTGAACAAAGCCAATTTATCTTCATTTAAATCGGTGATGTCTTGACCCGCGATGGTGGCGCGTCCCGATGTGGGGCGTTCTAAACCCGCGACAATCATCAATAACGATGTTTTTCCAGAACCGCTGGGTCCAACCAAACCCACAGTTTCGCCACGATCAATGGTTAAGTCTAATCCCCGAAGAATATTGACCTCACCCGCTTCACTGGTCAAGGTGAGGTGGATATCGTTCAATTGAATAGCGGGCGAATTTTTTTCGTTGGTCATGAAAGGCCTCTAATGTTCCAAATAACGCATCTTAAGGGATATGGCGCACGGTGTCGTCTTGTCAATTTATTGAGTATATTTGTACTCGTTTTGGTGTTGGGCTTTTCCGCGCGCGCCGAACCAACTTATAAAGTTTTGGCGTTGGGCGACAGCTTAACAGCGGGCTATGGCATGGCGCAACCCGATGCATTTCCCCGTCAGCTTGAAGCTTATTTACGCGCCCAAGGCCATGATATCGAAGTGGTGAACGGGGGGGTGTCTGGCGATACCTCTTCGGGGGGACGCGCCCGGTTGGATTGGCTGGTGGATGGCTCCGTTGATTTGGTGATTATTGAATTGGGGGCCAATGATGGTTTGCGGGGCATAGAGCCTTCGGTCACGCGGGAAAATCTAGATTGGATTTTGCAGCGCCTGAAAGATAAAAAGGTTGGCATTTTATTGACGGGTATGATGGCCCCGCCGAATTTAGGGGCGGATTATGGAGCCGAATTTAAGGCGCTTTATGGGGATCTTGCCCTTAAACACAATGTCATGTTCGATGCGTTTTTCTTAGAAGGTGTGGCGGCGGCCCCGGCTTTGAATCAAGACGATGGCATTCACCCCAATGCGCAAGGCGTCGCGGTGATTGTGAAGCGCTTGGCGCCCAAGGTTATGCAGCTGTTTGGACAAAAAAAGCCCGCACCTTAGGGGAGGAGCGGGCTTAAGTAGGCTATCTCATAAAGGTAAGGAGAGGGGGGGGGGAGCTCACCTAGAGATAACAGGGGTATATAGTGTTACAACGACGCTACTTGTTGTTGTAATGATCATATATAAGCATAATCGAATATAAAAGAAAAGCTTTTTTTACTTTTTTTATTTAACGTTTTGATGCCTTGCCACAGCGCCCAATTACACATAGTTTGAGCTGTGGGGGGGCCTTGTAGAGAAAGACCAGTCGTCATGTTGGATGCACAATGTTGAGATGGAAAAATTCTTTATTTTTTCGCGGCCCGTTAATCATAACGGTGGGGTTGATCTTGGTTGTGGGATTTCTAACCACCAACATCATTAGCTATCAAGTCTCTAAAGCCAGCCTGCGCAAAGCCTTGATCGGCAATGAACTGCCGCTCACCAGCAACAATATTTATTCTGAAATTCAACGCGATCTGTTGCGCCCCGTTTTTGTCGCCTCCCTGATGTCCAGCAATACATTTGTCAAAGACTGGATCTTAAGTGGGGAACAAAACATCGCCAGCATGACCCGTTATCTGACCGAAATTCGTAATGAATATGACGTTTTTACAAGCTTTATGGTGTCAGATAAGACCTTAAATTATTACCATTTCAGCGGTATTTCACAGGTTATTTCAAAACAAGACCTTCAAGATATGTGGTATTTTAGGGTTCGCGATATGAAGCAAAACCATGAAATCAATGTTGATGTCAATCCGGAACAAGACAACACCCTCACCATTTTCATCAACCACAAAATCTTAGATTATGAAAATAGATTTTTGGGCTCAATTGGGGTTGGCCTTGAATTTCAGGCCCTGGCAAAAATTGTTGACCGTTATAAAGAGGATTTTGGGCGGCACATCTATTTTGTCGACGATACAGGTAAAATTATGGTGCGGTCCCAAGGCAGCGCCATCACCGAAGATGATATTTTTACGGCTTCCGGCATGTCTGACATAGCCCAAGATTTGATGGCGAAGGACAGTGGTTTTTTTGAATACACGCGTGCTGGCGAAACTATGTTGGTCAATACCCGTTCGATTCCTGCGCTGAATTGGCGCGTGATTGTTGAACAACGGGAATCTGATGCCTTGGCGGGCATTCGGCAAAGCTTGATCACAAATCTGATCGTGGGCTTTGTGGTGATTGCGTTGACGCTTGTGATTATCATTTATGCGGTCAATTTGTATCAAGCGCGTTTGGAAAAAATGGCGACCACCGATAAATTAACGGGTATTGGCAACCGTTCAATGTTTGACCTGAATTTGGATCAAGCCTTAAAAAGGCGCTTGCGTGACGGTAAACCGATCTCCTTAATTTTGCTGGATATCGATTATTTTAAACGTGTGAACGATGTTTTGGGGCATCTTGCCGGTGATCTGGCTTTGATGGAAATCGCCAAGCTTTTGCGGGCGACCGTTCGCGAAACCGATATTTTGTGTCGGTGGGGCGGTGAAGAATTTGCGGTCTTGATGTTAGATTGCGGGCTGGACAGTGCCAAGGTCATCGCGGAAAATTTACGTCAGGTTGTTGAGCAAGCGAGCATCGTCTCCTTGCCKGATCAATCYCYSTTRACCATYAGYCTTGGCACCACMGAAGTYTGTGATGGYGATGATTGCGATACAYTWTTKGGCCGCGCCGACARGGCTTTGTTYMAGGCCAAARARGCRGGCCGNNMMWSTGTGCGNNTTCRGYCTAAAATCCRAATTGTTTAAGSGTKCGSTCSACCGAYTGSACRTAMGAYCCSCCAAACAASCGCACATGCACCARCAATGGATACAGATTATAAAGATCGCGGCGTTGYTCGAAAAAGCCGGGCTTTAAGGRKYKGTGTTCTTGATARCGRTCAAAAAAATCWGKSCCRAAKGTATKRAAYAAYGTGGTRAASGCSARYTCGATTTCWGGGTCGCCATAATAAAGYGCCGGATCGAYAAAGCCYGTRATRCGYCCRCGCGCACTTAAAACATTGCCGCTCCACATGTCCCCATGGATGAGGGATGGTTGCTTGGGTTCACTTAACCATTTTGACAAATGCCCCGAGAGATTTTCCAGGCGGCCAAGGATTGAGCTTGGCAAGCGTCCCACCCGGTGGGCCTCTGTGCCCATAAACATCAAGCGGTGATCGCGAAAAAAATCCAGCCAGCTTTCGGTCCACGGATTGATTTGCACCAAACCGCCGATGACGGTTGCTTCATCAAAGCCAAATCCTTTGGGGCTGGTGAGGTCATGCAGGCTTGCCACCAAATCGGCGGCATGGTGTTGGCTGGTTGTATCTAATCGTCCGTCGTTGGCCAGATGGTCCATCACCAAAAGTGTATCGGTGCTAAAATGCACTTTGGGGACCGGCAGTTTGGACTGGTGGGCTAAAAATTCAAGCATGCGGCCTTCGATTTTAAGGCCACAATCTGGATCACCCCGTTTGATCACCCATGT
Organism: Rhodospirillaceae bacterium; assembly: GCA_002732845.1. Taxonomy (GTDB): domain Bacteria; phylum Pseudomonadota; class Alphaproteobacteria; order Rhodospirillales; family Magnetovibrionaceae; genus JANLGW01. Next base: position 27,606 of record NVSZ01000004.1, on the reverse strand, counting down.
TTGCCCATCGGGCATCCGGGCTTGGTAAACATCGCCGACACAGCCCCCCGAAAGCTCTGAARTCTGATCAGGACGTTGTCCGGTCAGGGCTTCYAGGTCATCGGCAAGGGTGTTCATTTAYAGATGTTTTTCTTGGATATCGGCCAACAGCCCGTGCGAGGCCTTTTCGATCATGTCGTATACCGAATCAAACCCGCCTTCATAATAAGGGTCCGGCACGTCCGTCAGGCCTACGCTGGGCGCGAAATTTAAAAAGATGTGAAGTTTGCCTTCCGCACCTGTTGGGCAAATGCTCAACAAATTGCGGTGATTTTCGCTGTCCATGGCCAAAACATAATCAAATTTATGAAAATCATCTGCTTTGGCTTGGCGTCCGCGCAGGTGGCTGATGTCGATGCCRTGGCGKCGKGCTTCGGCYTGRGCATTGCCRTCSGGSGGCGATCCCACATGAAARGAATGRGTYCCSGCGCTGTCGATRTGAATGTGYTCGTYYAAYCCGGCATTTTCGACCAAATSTCTAAAAATRCCTTCSGCRGTKGGSGAMCGACAAATATTTCCTAAACAGACAAAKACAACACTGACCACGGGGGTYTCCTTTTTGTTTTTYANAAANTTTAGTGATCCACATGWTYWATRCCATCAAAGCCTTCAAAATTGTTGGCGCGGATGGTGAGAAGAATGCGATCGATATAATCCGTACCGATTTCGGAATATGACTTTAAAGTGGGGGCAAGGTCTGCGCCAGAGGCTTTTTGACCTTGCGCGCGCAAGGCGGCGCGGCGCGCGCGAAACGCTTTGTATGCGCGATGGGTATTTAAGGTGCGCATAAACGAACGGATGCTCCCGGATGCGCTGTGAAAACTCTTCACCTTAAATCCCGTGGCTTTAAGGGGGGTCATGCCGGGTGTGTCTTTATTATAGGTGCGCTCGCCAAAATAGGCGTGYCCCAGTTGGGAAAAACGCGAAGTCCCCCAACCCGATTCAATGGCGGCTTGAGCCAAGGTTAAAGATTCAGGAATGCGATCAATGCGCGACAGCAAGGCCGTTCTGGACGCACCGCTTTTCAGACCATAATCATGGCTGAGCGCGTTATAACTGGGCGAACCCAAGGTCGCCGTTTCGGCGCGGGTGCGTTGGATCAATATGCGTTCATTTTGTTCCGCAATCAGGGGCAACATTTTTGCGATAAACAGGGTTTTGCGGTCTTTGGCCGCCTTAACCGGGGGCAGGACCGTCCAGTTTAAATCGGGCAAGACCCGCACCGAATGGTCGGTGCGGGCCCGCTCCAATACGGCGGCGGCGACCTGAATTTGTTTAGCCACGGGGATAATTTTGGGGTTAAAGAGCGTCCACGCAAAGCCAAGCGTCCCCAGAACAACAATGATCAAACCAATTTGCAACGTGCGCGCCATCTGTCGGGTCCTTGAAGAGTGAATACCTTAAAAAAAGATCATGAAGGATAACAGCTGAACCGCAAATGAATTTTTATAAAGCCTCCACGTAAAAAGACGAACGTCTTCATAACGCAAAGATCGGAAAAAGCCGTTGTTTTGGTCGTTTTATGACTTGCTTGACGAAATAAAATCATATAGATTTGCTTATATTACAATGCATATTGGTTTATCCTATTAATCGTAATTCTTATGAGGGGCTGCAAGTGATTGATTCTGAACTAAAAAACAGATTGATTTTGGACAATCCTTGGTGGACGACCGGGGCTGTTGAGGTTCAGGTTCAACGTTTGGCGCGCCGGGCCTTCGTAAACCCCTTTTTAGAACGCGTACGGGGCGGACAGGGCGTTGCTGCGATTTTGACCGGTCCTGGACACGTGGGCAAATCGGTTTTGGTCAAACAAGCCATTGCAAAATTGCTTGAGGGTCAAATTGATCCTAAATTTATCATTTATGTGCGTCTGGACAACCCGGCCTTTTCTAATATGAACTTGGTTGAATTGCTGGACCACGCTTTTGACGCCTCTGGTGTCGGGCTCGGCGGCAAGGGCGCGTATGTCTTTTTRGATGACATGCACAACGTTCCGGAATGGGAACATGTGTTGCATGAAACCGCCAAGCATTATCCCGAATGTCGCCTCACGGCCGTTTCAGCATTGATGCCGTCTGCGGAAATGACCGAAATCAGCATTGATCCGGCGAAAAAGGATGCAAAGGATCAGCCCGGTCCGTTTATTCAAACYATTTTGCCGCCGGTTTTGTTTGCCGAATATCTGCATATCTTACGSATTCGGGAAAARCTCTTTGATTCWTATGGAAAACTGGAAGACTTAGAGGGCCTAAATGCAGCCTTTGTTGATTATGTAAATTCCGGCGGTTTTCCCGAAGTGGCGTTTTCGATTGGGCGCCAAGTCAATAACGTTGATGTGGTGTCTAAAATTATCCACCGGGATTTGGCCGGATTGTGTGGCATTGCCGATCACCGCGAAGTGGCCAAATTGATGACCCGCTTGGCGTTGGAATCGGGTCTGGAAACCAGCATCGAAAACCTCTCAAAAGATATGAATGTTGCGAAAAATACGCTTCGTAAGTACTTGGAATTCTTGGAATCTGCCTATTTGATCAAACGCATTTGGCGGATTGATGGCAAAGGCAAACGGTTCCAGCGTCAGACTCGTTTTAAGGTTTATTTGACGTCGCCGTCCATGCGCGCGGGCCTTACCGGACCTGCCGCCGCCGAGGATGAAGCTATGGGCCGTCTTGCGGAAACGGCGGTCATTTCACAATTTATGCATTCTCCAACGTTTCAGCGGTTGTTTTACGCTTTTTGGAAAAAAGGCCGCAAACACAAACATGTTGCTTTGGTCGAAATGCCGCTTAAGGGCGACAAGCCTATAAAATGCATCGAATTGGACTGGTCCAACAAAGCCATTGCTCGCCCGCATGAAGTTTTAGGCGATATGCTGGAATTTTTGGATGAAAACAATCCCACCACGCCATCTAAAGCCCTCACCCGTAACATGTCCGGCAAACGTTTTGTCGGAGATCACGAAATTGGCTTTATGCCCGTTTCGGTGTGGAGCTTTGCGGTCGGTCAGGTGCTTTTGACGGGTTCCGTCAATTAGATTTTTATCTTAATCTTTATTTACAAGCATTATCAGCTGTACGCGCGTCGAGTTGCACCTGATTTTTGTTTATATTTAAGTTGTTAAAATAAATCTTGTTTATTTAAATCAATAAAAACAAATACTTCAAACAAATAAAATAAGACTTTTATCACACGCTTATACTTGTTCAGAGAACCCAACGGCCTTGCTGAGAAAGTGAGTTGAAGGTCCAATCAACATAATATGAACTTAGCATAATTAATAATGCTTATTAATTACGAGGGAATGGAGCGCTATATAKTCTTAAGTCGTATTGATTTGGGGAGGCGTATTGTTAAATGCTACACCATAATATGGCATACCGAGATCGTTTTAAGGGCCTCTKCGGTTGYRRAAAAARKCTRGGCGTTTCAGAATACCACGCAAAGTGAGCAAGGAGAATAGCTGAAAAACAAGTCATTATTTTAGATAATTAAAAAAGCTTTATAAAATTTAGTTTTTAAATCAGTGACTTATGCGTTAAAATTAAGAATGTTTGAGTAGGCTTAATAAATAACAAGAAAAAGCCGGGACTCTATATAAAGAAATCCCGGCTTTCATCGATTGTTGAGCGATTATGAAAATGCCTGTTATGTTGCGTTTAAGGCCTGTTCAAGATCGGCAAGAATATCATCGATATGTTCGATTCCGATGGATAACCGCACATAATTTTCATTTACGCCGCTGGCTTCTTGTTCTTCGGCGGTTAATTGCGCATGTGTGGTGGTGGCAGGGTGAATGGCTAAGGACCGTGCATCGCCGATGTTCGCGACGTGGTAAAACATTTTGAGCGCTTCGATGAAACGTCGTCCGGCGTCTGCGCCGCCTTTGAGTTCAAAGCCCATCAATCCACTATAGCCACCCGACAGATATGTGTCTGCCCGGCGTCTGTCTTCGCCGTCTTGCTGGCTGGGGTAAATAACTTTGGTGACATCAGCATGTTTAGCAAGAAAGTCAGCAACTTTGCTGGCATTTGCACAGTGTTCACGCATGCGCAGAGGTAAAGTTTCCATGCCTTGGATAATTTGGAACGCATTAAAGGGGCTCATCGCCGAGCCTAAATCACGCAACAACGTGGTGCGGGCCTTGATGATATAGGCCACCGGGCCCAGGGGCTTGACGGCCTCGACCCAAATGGCACCGTGATAGCTGGGGTCTGGAGTATTCAGCGCGGGTTGGCGGTCTGCGCCGGCGGCTTCCCAATCGAAGTTTCCGCCGTCAACGATCATGCCGCCGATGGATGTGCCGTGTCCGCCGATATATTTGGTGCAGGAATACACAACAATCGCAGCGCCATGTTCAAAGGGACGACACAGGGTTGGCGCGGCGGTATTGTCCATAATCAACGGAATGCCCATTTCCCGACCAATGTCGGCAACTTCTTTGATGGGGAATACGCGCAATTTTGGATTGGGCAGGGTTTCTGCGTAATACGCCCGGGTGCGGTCATCGGTGGCCGCACGAAAAGCTTCGGGGTCGGCGGGATCAACAAAACGGACTTCGATGCCCTGATCTTTCAGCGTATTGGCAAAAAGGTTCCATGTTCCCCCATATAGATCGGTCGAACTGACGATGTTATCGCCAACCTTAGCTAAATTTTGAACGGCAATTGCGGATGCGGATTGTCCTGAGGCAAGGGCCAGGCCTGCGGCTCCGCCTTCTAGGGCCGCGATACGTTTTTCCAACACGTCGTTCGTGGGATTCATAATACGGGTATAAATATTGCCCATTTCGGATAACGCAAACAGGTTCGATGCGTGCTCTGTGCTGTTAAATTGAAACGATGTGGTTTGGTGGATCGGCACGGCAACGGAACCCGTGGTTGGGTCGGCGCGCCATCCGGCGTGCAAAACTTGGGTTTGTGGATTTTTACTCTCGGTCATGAAATAGCCCCTATAATATCTAGATAGCACATTACATAAAAGCATATGTTGTGTTTAGGCAAGCCTCTTTCACAACAAAAAAGGCCCCCTGCGAAATCATTCGCGCGGAGGCCTTCTTAAAAGCAAACGTTTGAGGGTTTATTTTTTGCCCAAACGCAGACGCAAAGCGTTTAATTTAATGAAGCCTGCGGCGTCTTTTTGATCATAAACGGTGTCTTCTTCGAACGTGACGACGTCTTCGTCATACAGGCTGAACGGGGATTTGCGGCCGGTGATGATGACGTTGCCTTTGTACAATTTCATACGCACGGTGCCGGTGACACGCTCGCTGGCCTTGTCGATGGCGGCTTGCAGCATTTCACGTTCTGGGGCAAACCAAAAACCGTTGTACACCATTTCGGCATAACGCGGCATCATAGCGTCTTTTTCATGGGTGGTTGGACCATCCAACGTCAGGCTTTCCATGGCCCGCCGGGCTTGGAACAATATGGTGCCGCCCGGTGTTTCATAAACGCCACGAGATTTCATGCCAACAAAGCGGTTTTCGACGATATCGATGCAACCAATGCCGTTTTTGCCTCCCAGATCGTTTAGTTTGGTGAGCAAAGTGGCCGGGGACAACTTGTCGCCGTTGATGGCGACCGGATCACCCTTTTCGAAATCAATGGTGATTTCAGTGGCTTTGTCGGGCGCATTCATCGGCGTGACCATGCGTGTTAAAATCAGGTCATAATCGGGCTCGAGCCAAGGGTCCTCCAAGATTTTGCCTTCCGAAGAAATATGCAAAAGGTTGGCGTCTTGGCTGAACGGGGATTCACCACGTTTGTCGGTGGCCACAGGAATCTGATGCATCTGCGCATATTCAATCAGCTTGGTGCGACTGCTTAAATCCCATTCGCGCCACGGCGCGATGATTTTGATGGATGGATTGCACGCATAATAACCAAGTTCGAAGCGAACCTGATCGTTGCCTTTGCCGGTGGCCCCGTGTGATACCGCGTCCGCACCAACTTCGCGGGCGATTTCAATTTGACGCTTGGCGATCAATGGCCGGGCGATGGATGTGCCCAACAGATACGTTCCTTCGTACAGCGCGTTGGCGCGAAACATTGGGAAAATGTAATCGCGGGTGAATTCTTCACGCATGTCTTCGATGAAGATGTCTTTGATGCCCATCATTTCGGCTTTGGCGCGGGCCGGTTCAATTTCTTCACCTTGACCAAGATCGGCTGTGAACGTCACAACCTCACAGGCATAGGTTTCTTGAAGCCAGCGCAAGATGATCGATGTATCCAAACCACCACTGTAAGCGAGAACGACTTTTTTGATATCGCGAGACATGAAAGAATTTCCTTGAATGAATAATGTGAGGGCCACGCGGCCCATGAGCCTAGACCCTAGGCGGGCGCAGTATAGGCGAAAACATTACGTGTTCAACCATTCTTCCAAGCGAGGCCGTAAAGATTTCCACGGCTGATAGCCTGTGGTTAAAGTTTGGATGCCTTGATCGTTGATCAACAGCATGGTCGGAAACCCGCGAACACCGAAAATCCGCGTCAGTTGGAAATCTTTAAGGGTTTGATCTTGGGTGACCTGTTGGTTAAATTCTTTCATAAATGTTGCTGGATCAACGCCACAGGTGCGGGCAATTTCGCTTAAAGTTTCTGCCGTGGTGATGTCTTGGCCTTCAGCGTAAAACGCCCGTTGCAAGGACTCAAACATCTCAAACGTCGCATTGGGTTTAAGATTGCGAACCGTGACCACGGCACGACACGCGGGCTCGGTATTGTAAATAAAGCCTGAATCATCTACGCGGGCAAAATCAAACGGCTGCCCGGTTTTGTCAACGACGCTCTGCCAATGATGACGAATAGATCCCCGCAGTTGATCATCCCACGGCTCTAAAACACCGGGGCGAAGACCCGTCGTGATGACTTGAAAGGAAGATTTAGTTTGGGTGGCGATGAGCATTTCGTTGATGACGGGGGCAAATCCCCAACACCATGAACACATGGGGTCGCCAAAATACAAAATGTGTCGACCCGGTCCTAATTGATAGGTGTAGGCATTAACGATATCCGTCTCAGATTTCATGAAAACATCCTCGTTGAAAAAATCCCCTTGATTGTCTTTACCTAAATAGGAAAGAAAAAACAATCAAGGGAAGGGCGCTGGGGATAGCGAATCATTAAGACGCCTTGCGAATGTTCTCGGCCGGTGGCGTCCAAGCCATGGGTGCAAAAGCCTCATCCAAGGGGGTATCAGCAATATGATTGGCGTAATTGCTAATAGTCTTGGTCGAAACCCCTAATAATACATCTAAAATTTGAGCCTGAGTATGTCCAGCCGCTAAGAAATCATTGATGGCGTCAGGGCTGACAAAACCGCGTGCGTTGACAATTTTTGTCGCAAAATCGGCAATGGCGGCGTTTTTCGAATCCAAAACGGTTGTGCCATCGCGAACCGCATTGATGGTCTGATCATCCAGCCCAACCATTTTGCCCGCCATGGAATGGGCCGCAACGCAATATGTACATTTATTGGCAACACTCACCGCCAAAAAAATCAACTGTTGCTCGGGCGGCGTGAAATCAGATTCATCCAGCAGGTTATACGACGTTGCATAACCGTTTAAGGCGGCGGGTGAATCGGCCAACAAAGCAACAATGTTTGGCACAAATCCAAAACGATCTTGATAAGCTTGCAGGACGTCGCGTGATCCTTCTGGCGCAGTTTCCAAAGTGTGTAAGGTTGATAAAGGCATGAGAAGCTCCTTATTGAGTTAGTTATAGAACGAACGTTCAAATATAATTAAAGATTATCATTCGGGAGGAAAACGTCAAGCGCTTATTTGAACGAACGTTCAAATAAGCGAGTTAGGTATTAAGGGCTTCTAAGGTTTGGTCTGCAATATCTTGTAGCATGCGTGCATTTGCCCCGGTTCGGGCCATCACATTAAGGCCCTGTGCGGCAGCGATCAGAAACCTTGCGAGTTTCAGGGGATCGGCCGATGAACTGATGTCATCAAATTCTTGTCCGCGTTCAATCAAACGCACAAACAAGGCTTCTAGGCTGTCTAAGCTTTCACAGACCCATTCGGTCATTTGATCCGAGCAGCCATAAAATCCGGCGGCCGTGTTTGTGAGCAGGCAGCCTTTGTGGTCGGGATCGGCTTGAGCGCGGTCCACTAATCTTTGAAAAAAGTCTTTAAAAAGGAGCGATACATCTGCGTCATCGGCGGCCATAATCATGGGTTTGATAGGAGAGTGGCTTTTATAAAGTTCCATGACTTCGGCAAAAAGATCGGCTTTGTCGCCAAATGAATTGTACAGGCTTCCCCGGTTGAGCCCGGTGGCCTCGACCAGGTCTTGAACCGATGCGCCATCATAGCCTTTCTGCCAAAACACCTGCAGAGCAGAAGAAAGAACATCGGCGCGTTCAAAAGCTTGGGGGCGGGCCATGAAAAAATCCTAGTTTTTGACTGATCGGTTAAGAATAGCAAATAATTCTGAATCTTCCAAGGGTGAAGTTTTTTAGGCGACGTCTGAGACTATTTTTTGCTGTTGTTTTGCCTGGCGTTCAAGAAGCTTTTTGTTTTCGCTGGCCGATTTTAATTGCCCACAGGCAGCCATAATGTCACGGCCCCGGGGTTTGCGAATGGGTGCCGAATATCCTTCGTCGTTCAGGATTTTTGAAAAACGGTGAACCGCATTATTGGTCGAACATTCGTAATTGGTACCGGGCCAAGGGTTAAACGGAATCAAATTGAACTTGGCGGGTATTTTGTATTTACGCATCAAGGAGACCAATTTACGGGCATCTTCAGGGCTATCATTTAAGTCTTTGATCATCACGTATTCCATGGTGATGCGGCGCGCATTGCGGGCTCCGGGATAAGACGCGCAGGCGGTTAACAATACGTCCAACGGATATTTTTTGTTAATAGGCACCAGCACATCGCGCAATTCATCGTTTGGGGCGTGCAGGCTGATGGCCAAGTCCACGCCAATTTCATGCCCGGCGCGTTCCATCATCGGCACAACGCCGGATGTGGACAGGGTGATGCGGCGACACGAAATAGCCAAGCCTTCGCCATCCATGGTGATGTTGAGCGCGGTTTTGACGTTGTCAAAATTCATCAACGGTTCCCCCATGCCCATCATCACGATGTTGGTGAGAATGCGTCCCTCGACCCCGGACGGCCATTCTTGCATCTGATCGCGGGCGACCAAGATTTGCCCGATAATTTCTGCCGACGTTAAGTTGCGCACAAGGCGTTGCGTACCGGTATTGCAAAAATCGCAATTTAAGGTGCAGCCCACCTGAGACGATACACACAACGCGCCACGTCCGTCGTCGGGAATCATCACGGTTTCGATTTCGTTACCGTCTTCCAACCGCAACAGCCATTTTCGCGTACCATCGTTACTGACCAAGGCTTCGACAATTTCTGGGCGGCCGACATAAAAGCCCTCTTGCAATTTGGCGCGCAGCGGTTTGCCGATGTTTGTCATGTCATCGAAACTGGTCACGCCGCGATGATACATCCAATGCCAAAGCTGTTTTGCGCGAAAGGGCTTTTCATCAATGCTGGCGAGCACCGCAATCAATTGATCGCGATTTAGTCCGACGAGGTTTGTGAGCGATTGGGTCATATTCTTGTGCCGTTTGTAGCCTATTTTACTTTACAGGTTTTGTTGATGGATTTCACAGCGGCCGTAAAGCCTTTTAGCGAAAACGTGTCGGTGGTTTTTGTGCCGCGTGACGACACACCTTTGACAACCAAAGTTGTGCCGGCCCGCATGGCCTTAATCATGGCTTCATCGGTTTGCGCGTCGATGGTCCATGCGTGGCCTTTGTTCGATTGCAGGCTGAATTTTGTCTTGCCATCGATAACGGCAAGAACAGTGGATTCTTTTTTAAGGGTATAGCCCGCCTGAAAACTAACTTCATTGTACCGTTGTTCGGATGGGCGATGCGCAATGATGAGGTAGATTTGTCCGCGTTTGGTGTATTTACCAGCCGATTTGCTGGGTTCGCTGGACATAATACAGGCCTGATTGCCACGTTCTTTTTGGCTGTAAGCCAACCAGTCCCCATGCGTGGTGGTAGCGGCATAACTTGGGGCCGCGTACAGTCCGCAGGCAAGGATATATATAAATCGGCGCAATATGTTCATAATTTTAACCTAGCAGATTTTGAATGATTAGTCATTGTATCCATCGGGATCAAAGCCTTCGCCCATAGGCGGCGTTTGTAAAAACTTTTCAGCGGTTTTAAGCAATTGAAGACCGTGTTGGTGTTCGGCTAATTCTTGGACTGGACCACCCGCGCGCACCGGACGCTCGGCAAAACGACCCATTGAAATAGTTCGGTCATACATAATCAAAGCCGCCGCCACTGACACGTTGATGCAAAATTTGGTGGGGATTTTCACAACAAATTCGCATTTTTCGACCATTTCAGGCGACAAAGACCCACGCTCTGGCCCTAAGATATAGGCACATTTGCTGGGGTGGCGAAAACTGGGCAGTTCAACCGCATCGTCGGTCAATTCTACGCCGACCAAACGACAGTCTTTGGGCAATTGCATATCGTTGATCGTCGGAAAGTCGTAAAAAGGTAGATGTTCCAATGAATTAGACGTGTCAGCCCAACCACCTTGTTTGCGCCCATAGGCCGCGTTCACGGTATAAACAAAGCTGGCGCCAAACGCGTGTGCGGTGCGAAAAATCGCGCCGACATTCATGGACTTGCTGATACCTTCGGCACCAATGCCAAAATAACCTCTCATAATATGGTCTTCCTCAATTTTAATTTGGCGACAAAATGACTCAATGCCGGGGATTTTTCAAGACTTTGTCATAATTAACTTGCCCCGGTGATGCGGCAAACCTACCTTAGGACAGTAATACATCATATATGGGCCGCTAATTTCATGACCGATTTGACCTTGCGCTATGACTGGACACTCGACGAAGTTCAGTCGCTTTACGATTTACCGTTTATGGAATTGCTGTATCGCGCCCACACGGTTCACAAATCTGTGTTTGACCCAAATGAAATTCAATTCAGTTCCTTGATGTCGATCAAAACGGGCGGTTGCCCCGAAGATTGTGGATACTGCCCGCAAAGTGCTCATCACGGCACGGACTTGGAAAAAGAACGCCTGGTCGAAATTGAAAAGGTGATGGAACAGGCCGTTGCCGCCAAAGATCGAGGGGCCACACGTTTTTGCATGGGCGCGGCGTGGAAAAATCCAAATTCACGTGATTTCCCGATGGTTTTAGAAATGATCCGCAGCGTCAAACAGATCGGCATGGAATGTTGTGTCACGTTGGGCTCATTAGATGAAGATCAAACGCGTGCTCTAAAAGACGCGGGGTTGGATTATTACAATCATAATCTGGATACCTCACGCGAACATTATGAAAAAATCATCACCACTCGAAAATTCCAAGATCGCCTCGACACCCTAGAAAAAGTCCGTGACGCCGGCATTAATGTCTGCTGCGGGGGCATTTTGGGCCTTGGTGAGGGTGAATCTGACCGTTCGGCTCTTTTGATGGAATTGGCGAACATGGGTGAGCACCCCGGCAGCGTGCCCATAAATCTGTTGGTGCGGGTCAAAGGTACGCCCTTGGAAAACGCCGATAAGATCGATCCATTCATCTTTGTGCGCACTGTCGCCGTGGCACGCATCATGATGCCAAATTCGTATGTACGCTTGTCGGCTGGGCGCGAAAGCATGGATGAAGCAACGCAAGCGCTGTGTTTCTTTGCCGGTGCCAACTCGGTTTTCTTTGGCGAAAAACTTTTGACCACACCCAATGTCCAATCGGCCAACGATATGGACCTTCTTTCCCGGCTTGATTTAAAACCGCAAGCGCCTCAAGCCCAAACTCAGGATGTCGCCCGTGACGAACCCGTTTCAGGACAAGCTGACCGCGCTGTCGGTGCTGAATAAACGACGCGCTCTGATTTCGGCAAATGGAATTGATTTCAGCTCGAATGATTATTTGGGCTTGGCTCAGCATGCCGGGCTTCGCCAAAATTTGATTGAACACTTGCAAAGCGGCATCGCCTTGGGTGCGGGCGGCTCGCGATTGCTGCGCGGCAATCACCCACAACACGAAAGCCTTGAACGTTTTGCCGCCGAATTTTTTGGCGCCGAGGCCGCGTTGTTTATGTCCACCGGATACTTGGCGAATTTAGCGGTGTTTACGGCCCTGACCGCACGCGGGGACAAAATCATCTTTGATGAATATGTCCACGCCAGCGCCAAAGAAGGCATCCACGCCTCGCCTGCAAAATTTTCAAAGTTTACCCACAATAACGCTGGGGCCTGCGAAGACGCGGTGAAACGCGCGCGCGACCGCGGGGCCAAAAACATCTGGATCGCGGTGGAAAGTGTGTATTCCATGGATGGCGATATCGCGCCGTTGGCCGAATTGATGGACATCGCGAACCGTTATGACGCGTATTTAATTGTCGACGAAGCCCACGCGACGGGTGTTTATGGCCCAAGCGGGCGAGGTTTGAGCGCCGTATTCGAAGGCGCTGAAAACCTAATTGCCGTTCATACCTGCGGCAAAGCCTTGGGCCAAGCGGGCGCGCTGGTGACCTTGTCTCAAGTCTTAAAAGAGTATCTGATCAATACGGCGCGCAGCTTTATTTACACCACGGCCCCGACACCGTTGATGGCGGTCGCGGTCGAGGCGGCGTTAAAAGTCGTGCGCGATGAACCAAAACGCCGGGCTGATCTGTTGGATTTAGTGGCCCATGCCCACACGGTTTTTAAAAACGTGGCGGGGCAAACGCAAATCCTTCCGCTGTTGATTGGTGACGATGGGGCGGCCTTTGATCAGGCCAAACGTTTGCAAGACCAAGGCTTCGACATTCGCGCCATTCGCACCCCCACGGTGCCGAAAAATACCGCGCGGTTGCGGCTCAGTATCACCTTAAACGTTACAAAATCCGATATTGATGATTTGGCAAAGGCGCTGGCGTCATGATTATCACTGGAACCGATACCGATATTGGCAAATCCGTCGTCGCTTCAATGTTAACGCTGGCTTTGGGGGCAAAATATTTTAAACCCATCCAATGCGGAACAGACCCAGAAACCGATGTCGATGCCGTTCGTCGCATGACAAAATTGGGCCCTGATCGCATATTGCCAAGCCCGGTGGTGCTGAAAGCGCCGCTTTCGCCACACCGTGCGGCGGAATTGGAAGGCGTGGACATTGATCTGGGGCAGCTTACGCCGCCTAATGAAAGCCCCTTGATCATCGAAGGTGCCGGGGGGCTGATGGTGCCTGTTAACCGCCAAACGCTTTTTATTGATGTCTTCAAAAGCTGGAATCAGCCGATAATTTTGGTGACACGGACCGGGCTCGGCACCCTTAATCATACTCTGTTGTCCCTAGAAGCTTTGCGGGCGCGTGACATGGATGTGTTGGGCGTACTTTTTGTTGGTGATGAAAATGCGGATAATATGCGCACAATTGGCGAAATAAGTGGTCAAAAAGTGCTTGGACGTTTGCCGTTGCTGGCAAAACTAGATGTGAAGAATTTGAAGCAAGCCTTTGACCGTAATTTTAACGCCCAAGATTTTGAGATAATCAAATGAGTCTATCTAATATTTGGCATCCTTTCACCCAACATGCCCTGATGGGGGAAATGACCAAAATTGATCGAGCGCAAGGTGCATATCTGTATACACCTGATAATCGCCAAATCATCGATGCCATTTCATCGTGGTGGGTGATCACTCATGGGCATTGTTATGGACCACTGGTTGAAGCCGTGAAAGAGCAGGTGGGCAAGTTAGATCAGGTCATTTTTGCGGGCCACACCCACGATCCTGCGGAAAAACTTGGCGAGGCCTTGATGGAGATGGTGCCACCGGGTTTAGACAAAATTTTCTTTTCCGACAGCGGCTCAACGGCGGTCGAAGTGGCCTTAAAAATGGCCTTGGGCTATTGGCATAATTTGGGCGAAGGCCAGCGCCAACGCATCGTTGTCATGGAACACAGCTATCACGGCGACACCATCGGCACCATGTCGGTGGGCGAACGCGGTGTTTATAACGCGGCGTATTCCCCTTTGTTGTTTGAAGTCGATACCATTCCCTTTCCAACCCCGGGAAAAGAAAGGGAAACTTCCGAGGCCTTGAAAAAACTACTAGTCGACCATCGGGGACAGGTGGCAGCCCTGATTATCGAGCCTTTGGTGCTGGGTGCGGGCGGCATGTTGATGTATGACGCCACTGTTTTAAAAGACTTAAAGGCTATTTGCGAAAGCGATGATGTGGTGTTTATCGCCGACGAAGTGATGACCGGATGGGGCCGTACCGGAACTCTGTTTGCCTGTGAACAAGCCGATATTGTCCCCGATATTCTCTGTACGTCCAAAGGTCTGACGGGCGGATTAATGCCGTTGGCGGTGACGCTCTGCCATCAGCGCATTTTTGACGCTCATTACAGCGAAGACCGGGCGCGCATGTTTTTTCATTCAAGTTCCTACACCGCAAATCCGATTGCCTGTGCGGTGGCTTACGCCAATACTCAAGTTTGGAAAAATGAGCCTGTACGTGACCGTATCGATGCTTTGGTCAGTCGCCAAAATGATCATTTGCAAAAGCTGGCCGCTGATCCACGGTTTTCAAATACGCGCCAGTGCGGTACGATTGCGGCGGTGGATATCACCGTTTCAGACCAAGGTTACCTGTCAAATATCGCGCCTAAACTGTACGACTATTTTCAAAAGTGCGATGTGTTGTTGCGTCCGCTTGGAAACACGGTTTATATAATGCCTCCGTATTGTGTGACCGACGACGACTTGGATAAGATTTATCATGCCCTTTCAAACGCACCCGACCTACTTGGACTTTGAAACCGCCAATCAGCCCTTTGCGGCGCGATTGGGCGTGTGCATGGATACCATTGTCAAAGATAAAGAAACCCATGCGCGGTTTTTAAATACCCTGTCGATGATGGAACACATGGGCTCGCGGCGGATTATGATCACGCAAAGCAATGCGGGTCTGGGCCAAGAAACCTTAAAACACATGTCCGAAGAAGTCCGCCATGCGTTCTTTTTCAAACGCAAAGCCGATAAAATGGCCGGGCGATCCTTGGAATACGCCGAAGAAGACATGATCGCATCGCCGTTCGCGCGCATGTATTTCAAACGTCTGGAAAGCTATATCGCGCAGGACGTTAAAGACGAAGCCGAGCCCTTGCGCATTGCGTACCTGTATATGTCGATGATTATTGAATTTCGTGCGGTGTGGTCGTTTGAATTGTATCAAACCTGTTTGGATGCGGCGGGGATTAAGCTGTCGTTAAAAAGCCTGCTCGCCGAAGAACAAGGCCATTTGACCGAAATGGAAGAAAATTTGGCGAATTTAGACGCCGATACCGCCGAACGCGTTAATCGCTTTTTGGCGAAAGAACGGGTTCTGTTTGCGCGTCTTTTGGGGCGTCTTGAGACTGCGGCTTCACAGTCCTGATTTTCGACAACGCAATAACATTTCCGCCCAACACCAAAATTACGCCCAATCCGGCCAGCGGCGTAAACATATAGCCTTCTAAAAACACCGACATGGTTAAAGCCACAACCGGGAACAATACGGCGGCATAAGCCGCTTTTCCCGCTCCGATACGGCCCAACAGTGTGAGGTAGGCACCAAAGGCCAAGATGGAGCCAAAGATTGCCAGATATATCAGCGAGCCTAAGTATGCGGGTGAAGGGTCCCAGTTAAAGTCTAAGCCCGCCGCCAAGGCATACAGCGCCGTAAAAGCCGCGCCATAGGCCATGCCGTACGCATTGCTTTGCAGCACCGGCAGGCCTTTGCGTTGGTTGCGACCAGAGGTGATGTTGCCCAGCGAAGCCAGAACCGTGGCGATGATGCACAGGGTTAGGCCATGCATCACATCGCCATCGCTTTGCAGGTTGGCGATTTCGGGCCAAAATACCAAGGCTAATCCGCCGGTGCCTAAAAAAGTACTGAACACAACCCGGATCGAAATGGCTGTACCAAACAAAATCCGCGCAAAAAAGATGTTCCAAAACACCACGGTGGAAAACACCACGGCGACCAGGCCGGACGTTAAGTATCCAGTTGCCACATAAAACACCGCATAATTGGAACAAAACAGAAAAAAGCCCAAGACCGCCATCCAGCTATGTTCGACAAGGCTGTACCGCATATTTTTGCGGCGGATGACACAGAATAAAAGCAACAGAACGGCAGCGATGGCAAAGCGGTAAGCCACTGAAACTTCCGGTGCCACGATCCCTAATTGCAATTTAATGGCATACCAGGTCGAGCCCCAAATCAGGACGCTGGTAATATATAACGAAAGTGTCGGCATAGGTTTCAATCCGTATGGTGGTCTTTTTAGGTGAAGCTTGTTATAAGCTCTAAATTAAGACGCTAACATACGAGGAATTAAGTACGTGAATAAAATTTTGGACAAAATGGCTTATGGGCCAACTGTTTTTCTGGGCACGGTCTTTTTCCTTATGCCGTTTGCCCCCGAACCTCATATCGTCGAAAAAATCATGATCATCTATAATGGTGAAGGTATGATTGCGATGTCTTGGTTTGATATTGTTTTGCACGGTTCTGCGGGACTGATTGCGCTGACCAAACACCTGCGTCACCGCGAACTGCTGGCCCAAGGCGAAACCGCCGAAGGCGATCGTGACGCAAAACCTCAAGAACATTCGGACGAAGATTAATCAGACGAAGATCATCAGTGCAACCCAGCCATGCCTGTAACACACTGGTCTTCTTAGGTTGCGCACCGTAGTCTTTGTTTTATGAAACAGGCTGATGCATCAAATCTGCAGGCGCGCGCCGTCTCTGGGGCCGCATGGATGGTCTTGGCGGCATGCCTGTTGGCGACCTTGAGTCTTTTGGTGCGTCAGGTATCGGGCGAACTTCACCCCTTTGAAATTGCGTTTTTCAGAAATATCGCCCAGCTTCTTTTGATGGTGCCGTGGCTGTTTGTGGTGGGCTTTGCGGTGATGCGAACGAACCGATTGTGGGCGCACATTCGGCGCTCGACCTTTGGCATCTTGGCCATGTTGTCGTGGTTTTGGGTGATCACCAAAATGCCCTTGGCCGAGGCCACGTCCATTAGTTTTTCAGCCCCACTGTTCACCACCTTGGGCGCGGCCCTGTTTTTGGGTGAACAGGTGGGGCCTCGGCGTTGGTTTGCGACCTTTATGGGCTTTATCGGCGTTTTGGTGATTATTCGCCCGGGATATCGCGATGTTGGCGAGGTTCAGTTGATCGCCATTTTATGTGCGGTGTTGATTGCGGGCGCGATGTTATCCAATAAATCCTTGGCCAAAAGTGAAAATCCCAATGCCATGGTGGTGTGGATGGGCTTATTTATGACTTTGTTTTCGCTGCCGTCGGCATTGCCCGTGTGGCAGTGGCCAAGCGCGGAAACATCTGCGTGGTTGGTGGTTTTGGGATTGGTGGCAACGGCTGCGCACTTGGCCTTAAACCGGGCCTTTGTCCACGGGGATGCGTCCTTTATCGCCCCCTTTGGTTTTGTGCAAATTCCGTTTATTGCCTTCATGGGCTATGTCTTTTTTGCCGAAACGCCGGATCTTTGGACTTGGGTGGGGGCGGGGATCATCGTTGGTTCCGGCATTTACACGGCGCACCGCGAAGCCGTGCTCAAAAAACATTAAGGCATTGTTGGCACTGTTTTGGTGAAATTGTCGATGATCAATTCAATGCGCCGATTTTTGGCACGATTTTCAACGGTATCATTGTTGGTCAGCGGGCGAGAATCCGCAAAGCCTTGAACCGTGATGCGCTCGGCGGGAATGCCTGTGTAGTCCAAAATATAGTGCGCGACCGAGGTTGCCCGACTGGCCGACAAATCCCAATTGGATCTGTATTGATCGGTGGTGATGGGGATGTTATCGGTATGACCTGAAATAATAATTTGCCCGCCGGATGTTTCCAATTGATCCAATACTTTGGTTAGGACCGGGAGGATTTGGGGCAACAGGCCGTTTTGACCGGAGGCAAATGAATGTTCGGCGGGAAAGCGTACGACGATGGAATTGCCATCCTGAAAAAGCTCCAAAGCCCCGGATTTCATTTCGTCCGCCATGATCTCTGTTAGATCGGTCAACAACTTATCGCGGGCCAGCTCTTCGGCTGTGGGTGCCGGTGGGCCGGGTTCGGCAATTGGCGCATCGGGTTCGTCTTCGACATCGGGAATCACCATATCGGTGATGTCTTGTTCGGGAAGCGGGATTTGCACCACGTGCTTGACGGCCTTGCTTTCGGTAAAGCCATCCAATTCAATAAGGCCCGCAAGGCGGTCTTGGGTTTGCAGACCAAAGGCACTGCGCATGGCGCCGGCAACTTTTTTGAATTCCTGAACTTCCATGTTTGAAAAGGATAAGAGCAGGATAAAAAAGGTCAGCAACAAACTCATGAGGTCAGCAAAAGTAACAATCCAGAGTGGCGCCCCGCCTTTTTTCTTTTTGCTCATGTGCCTTCTTCCTCGTCGTATCCTCCATCATCATCATCACCAACGCGCGCGCGCTGGTTTTCCGGAAGGAAGCCTTCTAAAATATCGGCTAAAATCATCGGGCTTTGGCGCGCCTGAATTTGCATAATGGCTTCTAAGATCAGCTCTTTGGTGAGGCGTTCTTCTTCGGTTTTTGATTCCAGTTTGTCTGAAATCGGCAGGGCAATCAGGTTGGCAATAATCGCCCCGTACAAGGTGGTCAAAAGCGCCACAGCCATGGCCGGACCGATTGATTTAGGATCGTCCATCGCCGACAACATTTGTACCAGGCCCACCAACGTTCCGATCATGCCAAAGGCCGGAGCACTGTCGCCAATCGCGGAAAAAATATGGGAGCCTTCTTCGTTGCGATGAATAGACAATTCCATATCACGGATCATGGCGCTGCGGATCACCTCTGTGGGGTGTCCATCGACGCAAAGTTTGATGCCGCGTCTGAAAAAAGGGTTTTTAACTTCGACGCTTTCCAAGGCCAGAACGCCATTTTTGCGGGCGATTTCGGCCAGTTTCAAAGATGTATCGATCAAGGCGCGGGGGTCTTGTTGTACGTTCATGACCGCCGTTTGGCCCCCGGTTTTTAAAGCGATAAACACTTTATTGAGGGGGAATTTGACGAATGTTGCGGCCATGGTGCCGCCGACCACAATCAAAAATCCGGGGAGATTGAGGAAAATATCGAGACCAGAGCCAACTAAAATTGCTGCAACAACAACAATTACACCAACAATTAACCCAATGAGGGTGGCAAAATCTATGTGGCCCACGGATTCGTATCCTTATCTTCAGAAAGTAATTGTATAACTGTATCAGTTCATTAGTGCGAATATCCCCACACTTTTGATGAAGATATATTCTACACTATTTATAAACATATAAAATGAAACATAAAATCCTTAATCACACCCTTGCGAACAAAGCTGTAGCGACTTAAGTTCTGGATATAGTTTTTAATTTAAGTGGTGAAGCACATGGATATCATTGTTATCAATTTACTCAAGGTGCTGATCGTTGCCCTTAATTTTTATTATTATATTATCATTGCCAATGTTGTGTTCAGCTGGCTTGTGGCCTTTAACGTCATTAACACGTCTAATCAGTTTGTCCACATGGTCATGGATTTCACCTATCGCTTGACCGAACCCTTATACAGTCGCATTCGCAACATGCTTCCCAATTTTGGCAATATCGATTTATCGCCGATCATCGTCTTGCTGGGTATTTACTTTATTCAAGGCCTGTTGAGAGATGTGCTCTATCAGATGTAAGTTTTATGCCCTTGTCGAAGATGGTGTGAAGGTCCGGGTCCGCTTAAAACCATCCGGGCGCGCGATATGCACCGATGGCGTGATGCAAAATGTTGATGGCTTAAGCGTTTTAAAGGCCACCGTGACCCAAGTCCCCGAAAACGGCAAAGCCAATCTGGCCCTGATTAAATTGTTGGCGAAAGAATGGAAGCTGGCAAAATCCACCTTGCAAGTGCTACAAGGCCACACCAGCCGCAATAAAGTCCTGCACATTTCGGGGAATGCGGATCAACTGGCAAAAACATTACAGGTTTGGGCCAAACGCAAAGGATACGCAGATGAGTGAAGCTAAACGCATAGACGGAAAAGCCTTTGCGGAAAACCTGCGTAAACAGGTTGCCGTCAACGTTAAAAAAATCAAAACCGAACATTCCATCACGCCGGGCTTGGCGGTGATTTTGGTTGGCGATGACCCGGCCTCGCAAGTTTATGTGCGCAACAAGGGTGTGCAAACCAAAGAATGCGGCATGAATTCGTTTGAATTTAAAATGCCCGACACGGTGAGCGAAGATGAACTTTTGGCGAAGGTCGAAGCGTTAAATGCGGATGCCTTAGTGCATGGCATTTTGGTGCAATTGCCATTACCGGATCATATTGACGAAGCCCGCGTGATCAATGCGATTAATCCCGACAAAGACGTGGATGGCTTTCATGTCATCAATTCGGGTCGATTGGCCACGGGCCAAAAATCTATGGTGCCGTGCACGCCGGCGGGTTGTGTGATGTTGGTTAAGAATGCCTTGGGTGACGATCTGTCGGGCCTGCGCGCCGTTGTGGTTGGGCGATCCAATATCGTTGGCAAGCCTGTGGCTCAATTGCTGTTGAATGAACACTGCACCGTGACCATTGCCCATTCGAGGACCAAAGACTTGGCCGAAGAATGTCGCCGCGCCGATATTTTGGTGGCGGCGGTTGGTCGTCCGCAAATGATTTTGGGCGATTGGGTCAAACCCGGCGCGTGCGTGATTGACGTGGGCATTAACCGCATTGCTGCCCCCGAACGCGGCGAAGGCAAAATGCGTTTGGTGGGCGATGTGGATTATGACAGCGCGGCCCAAGTTGCGGGATCAATCACCCCGGTGCCCGGTGGTGTCGGCCCCATGACCATTGCAGTATTGCTGGCGGCCACGGTCACGGCGTGTTGCCGCATCGAAGGCATTCCTGAACCGTAAATACAGGCGTATTGGTCGATGCAAGAGCTTCTGCTGAGTCTCACCGTTTTTATTCTGTTTCATCTCATTCCGGCCATTGGTCCGGTGCGCACACGTTTGATTTTAGCCGTGGGCAAGCCCGGCTATATCGTCGGTTATTCGGCGTTGTCGATTGCGTTGTTGGTGTGGGTCAGCTTGGCTTATGGACGCGCCGACAGCGATTTGGTGTGGATGCAACAGCCGTGGATGCGTTGGGTTCCCATCGTTTCTATGTATTTTGCCTGTGTGCTGCTGGTGGGGGCGTTGACGCACCCCAATCCGTTGTCGGTTGGCGTGAAGGCGGCCGCGTTTGAGGCTAGCCAACCGGGCATTGTGGCCGTCACCCGTCATCCTTTGATCTGGTCCTTTATCCTGTGGGCGGGCGCTCATATTGTGCCCAACGGCGACAGCGCTTCCCTGCTTTTCTTTGGCTTGTTCTTGGCCTTAGGCTTGGTTGGCCCAAAAAGCTTGGATTCAAAACATCGCCGTCAATTGGGTGAAGCAGAATGGCTGAAATTATCTGGCCCCACATCCAATATACCTTTTTTGGCGATCTTACAGGGCCGCAYAAAATTTGATTGGTGTAATATGCTGATGGTTCCGGGACTGGGGGGGCTGACCTTGTATAGTGTTTTGTTTGGGGCCCACACGCTGGTGATTGGCGTTTCCCCGTTTCCTTAGATGATGCATAAAAACGCATAAAAAAGGCCCCCAGATGATGAAATCTGGGGGCCTTTTTATTTTGCTGAAATCGGCAGGTTTTCTTAACCCTTTCTGATTTGGTTCAAGAACCGTTCGACTTCGGTCCGAAGTGTTTCGGCTTGTTGGGACAGTTCGTCAGAGGCCCCCAACATTTGATCCGCAGAATTTCCGGTTTCGTCGGCTGCCTGTGTCACGCCCGCGATGTTGGTGGAAACTTCGGTGGTGTCTCCGGCCGCCATTTCGACGTTGCGGGCAATTTCTTGCGTTGCCGCACCTTGTTCTTCGACGGCGGCGGCAATGCTGGATGAAATCTCGTTGATTTGCGAGATGGTATTGCCGATGCTGCCGATGGCGGTGACCGCATCTTGTGTGGCACCTTGAACGTTAGAAATTTGCGAGCTGATTTCTTCGGTCGCTTTGGCCGTTTGATTGGCAAGATTTTTCACTTCTGAGGCCACAACCGCAAAGCCTTTGCCCGCTTCACCCGCCCGTGCGGCTTCGATGGTGGCGTTCAAGGCCAGCAAGTTGGTTTGGTCGGCGATGTCTGTGATCATCGCAACAACTTCACCAATTTTGTTGGCGGCTTCGGCCAGACTTTGGATTTTGTCGTTGGTGGATTCAACTTCAACCACCGCCGTTCCGGCAATCAGGGTTGATTGTGAAACTTGGCGTGAAATTTCCTGAATAGAACTGGACAGTTCTTCGGCGGCTGCGGCAACGGTTTGCACATTGTTGGTGGCATTGGTCGAAGCGGTCGCAACGGTTTCAGATTGACGGGATGTTTCTTCGGCCGTGGTGGACAACGATTGAGCCGATGAATGCATTTCGGTGGCCGCCGTCGAGACGCCCTTAACAACACCGCCGACACTGTTTTCGAAATCGTCAGCCATATCCAGCATCATTTTACGTTTTTCTTGTTCGGCTTTATCACGTGTGACTTGGCGATCTTTTGCCATTTGTTGCATTTCACGTTCGCGATCGCGGAACACTTCAACGGCGGTCGCCATTTGACCAATTTCATCCTTTTGACCGTGTCCAGGAATTTCAAGATCAAGATTACCCTTGGCCAATTCCAACATGGTGACGGTCATCGCAGCAACGGGTACGGTGATGCCACGGACGATGTAAACCACAAAAATAGCCGTGATGATCAACAGCACCAAAGTGATGATGAGGAGGGTTGTAAATGCGGCATTTGCCGTGTCGTGGGTGGCTGCAACCAAATCGGTAAGATCGTTGGAAATCTTATTTTCAACAACCTTCAGCTGTTCGATTTTCTGTGTGCTTTGTTGATACCAATGGTCTGTGGTGACGCCTTTGGTATCAAATTCTTTTTGAATACTGGCAATGGCACGAATGCGCATGCGCTTGATTTCATCAATATTTTTACCCGAAACAGTTTGCTTGAAAAACTCCATTTGTGCTGGTGTGGCATTTACGGCAAAGACTCCCATAAAGGCTTCTTGTTGGGCAATGAGCTCAACAAATTTTTTGTGGGTAAAGAATTTAAAGGAACTTTTCAAAAAACCCGCGCCACCAATGTCACGCTCGATGCCGGAACGTTCCTTGCTTTGTAAGAAAGATGTGTAGGCGGCGATGGCAACGGTGACCTTGGCTTCAGAGCTCATCACCGTCATTTCTTCGACAATCGCCATCAAATCAACAATGGTATTGGTGTAATACTTGGCCATACGTAAGACGGGCAGTCTTCTTTTGGCAACTTTTTTACGGGTTTTTTCAATAACGTTCAAAGCATCAACGGCGGCGTGCATTCTAATGATAAGGGGATCGTCGACTTCATTGTCTTCGGTTTGCTCGGTGACAATTTCGCCTTTTTTGGCTGAAGCTGCGGACTCTTTTGCGGCGGCCATGCTTTCTGGATTGAAATCTTCGGGATCAAAGTTTTGGAAAGCCGCCATCAACGTGACTATTTTTGCGTCGGTCATGGCGTATTGAGCCGGCATCTCGGCCTTAAATTTTTTGCCCTTAGAGCCAATAAAGATGGAACTGGCACCGCGTTCTTTTTGCAAGTCGTGGATAAGGTCACTGATCACAGGGGCCAATGTTGCAATGTGTTGAAGACGCTGCATTTGATTTGCGATGTGACGTTTTTCAAGTATCGAGGAACTCGAAAAGAATAGAAGACCAAGAATTGGTAAAAGTACGGCGAGTCCAGCACGTATGCTGATCTTTAAATTTTTCATGATGATCCCCGGGGTATGTTGGCTAATTTTTTTATTGTTAAAATTTATAACTGAAATCGTATGTATAAATAGCGTAGTTGCTATGTATTAT
Source organism: Rhodospirillaceae bacterium (assembly GCA_002732845.1). Classification (GTDB taxonomy): domain Bacteria; phylum Pseudomonadota; class Alphaproteobacteria; order Rhodospirillales; family Magnetovibrionaceae; genus JANLGW01. Next base: position 3,561 of record NVSZ01000004.1, on the reverse strand, counting down.
AAATCACAACCTCTTTGCGTGTTTTATGATTTAATACGATCGATTATATCATATGATGAAATCATACAGGGGAAAAGAGGAAAATCAGTATTATTAAAATTTCTTGTTTTAAATGATTGGCACATCACCCGTACTGGCTGTTTTTTTAGGCAAATTAGCGCTGAAAATCAGACGACAAACGATTTCCTGTAAAGCCTGTCTTTCCAAGGGGCGCTGAGGGTGCTAAAAGCCGCTTATGACAGATCTTTCAAACATTCGAAATTTTTCCATTATCGCCCACATTGACCATGGCAAGTCGACGTTGGCGGATCGGTTGATTCAACATTGCGGCGGCTTGACCGATCGTGAAATGTCGGAACAAGTGCTCGACAACATGGATATCGAACGCGAACGCGGTATCACCATCAAAGCTCAAACCGTACGTTTGATGTACAAAGCCAACGACGGCATCACCTATCAAATCAATTTGATGGATACGCCGGGGCACGTTGATTTTGCGTACGAGGTTTCTCGGTCTCTGGCCGCGTGCGAAGGCGCGTTGTTGGTGGTGGATGCGTCCCAAGGTGTCGAAGCGCAAACCCTCGCCAATGTTTATATGGCGATGGATAACGATCTGGAAATTGTGCCGATTTTGAATAAAATTGATTTACCAGCCGCCGATCCTGATCGGGTGCGCGGGCAAATCGAAGATGTGATTGGTATAGACGCCTCGGGCGCATTGGAAGTGTCGGCTAAATCGGGTATTGGCATCGCGGAAACGCTGGAAGCCATTGTAACCCAGTTGCCCGCCCCCACAGGTGACCGCTCCGCTCCGCTCCGCGCGTTGTTGGTGGACAGCTGGTACGATCCATATTTGGGCGTGATGATTTTGGTGCGGGTGATCGACGGCACCATAAAACGCGGCCAGAAAATCCGCATGATGTCATCGGGTTCTAGCCATCAAATCGATCAAGTCGGCATTTTTTCGCCAAAAATTACCAAAATAGCCGAACTTGGTCCCGGGGAAATGGGTTATCTCACCGCGTCCATCAAAAATGTGGGCGATACCAATGTGGGCGATACCATCACTGATGAACGCAATCCGGCCGCTGAGCCCCTAGAAGGTTTTCAGCCTTCGGTTCCGGTGGTGTTTTGTTCGTTATTTCCCATTGATGCGGCGGATTACGAAGACCTTCGCGATTCTATGGGCAAATTGCGCTTGAACGATGCCAGCTTTGAATTTGAAGTCGAAACGTCTGCGGCTTTGGGCCAAGGCTTTCGYTGYGGATTTTTGGGTCTGTTGCATTTGGAAATTATCCAAGAACGTTTGGAGCGTGAATTTGATCTGGATTTGWTCACGACGGCCCCTTCGGTGGCGTATAAGCTGCAGATGAACAATGGCGATAATATTGATCTGCATAATCCTGCTGACATGCCGGAACCCACGCAGATTCAAGCCATAGAAGAACCCTGGATCAAAGCCACCATTATGGTGCCAGATGAATATTTGGGGGCGGTGTTGGGTTTGTGTACGGACCGCCGCGGTGTTCAGGTGGAACTCACTTATGTGGGCACCCGCGCCATGGCGATTTACCGTTTGCCGTTGAACGAAGTGGTCTTTGATTTTTACGACCGTTTGAAATCCATTACGCGGGGCTACGCGTCCTTTGATTATGAAATGGATGGTTATGACGAAAATGATTTGGTGAGAATCCAAATTCTCGTCAATGCCGAGGCTGTCGATGCGCTGTCCTTTATTTGTCACCGTTCGCAGTCGGAAACCCGTGGACGTCAGGTGTGCGGGCGCTTGAAAGACTTGATCCCGCGCCAATTGTTCAAAATTCCCATCCAAGCGGCCATCGGCGGCAAGGTGATTGCGCGCGAAACCATTTCCGCCATGCGCAAAGACGTGACGGCAAAATGTTATGGTGGTGATATTAGCCGTAAGAAAAAGCTGTTGGAAAAGCAGAAAAAAGGCAAAAAGAAAATGCGTCAATTCGGCAAAGTCGAAATCCCGCAAAGTGCCTTTATCAATGCTTTGAAAATGGGCGACGATTAAGTCCGGGGCCGTGCCTCAGCCTTTGTTTTTAAATAAATAATCGTGTTTTGGGGCGAGGCCTTGATCGAGCACGCTTTCGCTATAGTGCTCTTCGGCGACGTTGATGCGTGCATCGCCTCTGGGGTCCATATCGCCCTGCTTTGCCCGGCTTTCGGATTCTCCAAAATTTTCGTAATCCCCATTTTTGACCTGTTTGGTGAGCTCGTCATATAAAAACAGAGAGTCTTCAAGTTCAGCCTCGTCGCCCGCGGTTTTGTCGTGAAAGACAAATACGATGGCAATACCCGGAATGCCAAACAACGCCCAAGCGGGAATACCCAGCATCGTTTGCCAAAGGAAGCCTGAATGTTTGGCGGTAAAGGCTTCAAAGCGATCCGGAGCCAAAACGGCCCAAACCTCGCCGCTTGACGGCATCCAGCTGAGCTCAGCCTGAATGCCATGAGCCGCCAGTTCACCAATGCCAGAGGCAAAGGCCAGCACCAAAAGAAGTTTGCCAATAAGAGAAAGAGCCTGTTTCATGGTGGCAATTCTAAAGGTCAAAACACCGAACGCCAAGCAACAATGAGAAAAACCGCCAAGAACGTGAGAGATCACTTGAATTCCCCCGAGCGTTTCGTTAGGTTGCGGCTTCCACTTGAGGAGAGGTGGCCGAGTGGCTTAAGGCGCACGCTTGGAAAGCGTGTGTACGTTAACCCGTACCGGGGGTTCGAATCCCCCTCTCTCCGCCAGATCAYGAGGCTCCGCAAGCGATTGCGGGGCCTCTTTTCTTTTTATCTAAAAATAATTAAATGCCGCTTGTTCTCGCTTTGTCATTTGCCAAATCATTGCTATAAGCAATCCGACTGCAGAGTGCGTATGGGCCTGTAGCTCAATTGGTTAGAGCCGACCGCTCATAACGGTCTGGTTGCAGGTTCGAGTCCTGCCGGGCCCACCATTCGCACTCCACCGAACCCCCAGCCAGACTATATATGCCGCCAAACCCCGCAGTTCCGGGGCTTTGGCGTGCTTTGCGATGTGCAGAGACAGTGAGCTGGGGACGAAATGGGCGGAAATGGGGGAAAGTCTCTAAAGTGTATCTTTGACCACCACCAAGTGGATATGGACATACAACAATGAAAGCCCAAATATGGCGATCGGTGGTATAATGCCAAAACAGAAGTTGGCTATGGTGAGCATGGTCGCCTAAAAGGTTCTACTTATACGGCCCTCTAAAATTGGGGGCATTACCCGAGCTTACAAGAAGCCATTCGTGTCGCTAATCCTCGGCGTAAAATCTAACTTTTTAGCCCATATTGAGTGCGCAATAAAAAGAAAATATAGAAACCACAGGTCTATGAAGGCATTAAAGTCTTATATATAGGTTTTATAGGAAAAAATGACTTGACTGATGGCTGTTTATGCTCTAGTTTTTAAACTTTAAGTGCCCGCGTTTCGCATGATCGTTATCGGTTATGAAACGTGAACGGGCCGTCGGCCGTAAATCCATGCTGAGCTGACGATAACCCGTTTCTCCCGTACGAAAA
>NVSZ01000083.1 GCA_002732845.1 Rhodospirillaceae bacterium | reverse complement strand
ATTCTTTGGTGGCGTGGGTTCACGGCCCCGCGTTTACTTAAAACCGAAGTTTACATAAAGAAGTCAGATTGACGGACAAACTGGATGATAAACCAGAAGATGATCCAAAAAGCGGGGATTAGCGGTAAAAAACGTCCAGCACTCATGTTGCCGCGGCTGACTTGGAAAAATGTATAGCCAAAGCAAAACATCCAAACAAATGGGGATAACAGCCCCCAAGTCACGATGAATTGGACAAAAATTTCATCACCCGGCGGTGCTTGATCAATGTTTGTATAGCCATTATATGCCAATAAAACGACCCAAACGACGGGGACAAAGGTCGCAAAACCAAGGATTTTCAACAATCCACGTTGAGCGGCTTTGATTTCATCTTCGGTGCGATGGTCTACGCGTTCGTCATTTGACATGGGAGTTTTAGTCCTTTTGAGTGAATATTTCGGCGACTATCGTCGTCTTCGAGCCATTCGTCAATGTTTTGTGTGATTAAGCGAGATTTTACACATCAGCTTTAGGTGCGAAAGGTCTGTTTTCCCGGCTTCGGTTTGCAGTGAAAATGTGCCGATTTCGAAGCGAATGGGAAAGGTCATCAATACCGGGTGGCCTTCACTGGGGCGTGTGTTTTTTGGTAAATGGTCAGAGATGGTGGTCTGTGTTTGCATCAAAAACCAATTGAGGATTTCAACGGGACTGAATGCCGTATCGGTCGCCGTTTGTACAAAAATCTCGGCATGCTCTTTGTCTGTTTCATAAGCTTCAATCACCGCATCGGCGAGCTTTAAGTTTGCCCCCCGGGGATGATGAAAAGCCATGTCTAGGCCAATATGTTCAACCGTATAAGGGCTCACGGCTTGGGCCTCAGACTTTTGGCCTCTAGATTTTTTGAGGGGGGGCTTTCGCGCATTGGCTGGGTCAGCATTTTATCAAGGCGCTGTTCTGCCGGATCGCGAAAAATGGGCAGGCCGATGGTCATACCTTTATGACCTTTTTCTGGCTGGGCAATATAAGTGCCAAACAAACGATCCCAAATGCTTAAATTAAAGCCATAGTTTGAATTGGTTTCTTGGGCGATGATGGAATGATGCACGCGGTGAAAGTCGGGCGTGACCAACAAAATCCGCAATACTTTGTCTAGACCTAAGGGCAGGCGCACATTGGCATGATTAAACATCGCCATGGCGTTTAAGATAACCTCGAACAACAGTACGGCCACAGGACTGGCCCCAATCAAAGCGATGACCGAAAACTTAATGCCCAACGACAGCAAGATTTCGATGGGGTGAAAGCGCGCCCCGGTGGTCACATCATAATCTAAGTCGGTGTGATGCATGCGGTGCAACCGCCAAAATAGCGGGACGGCGTGAACCATCACATGTTGCAACCAAATGACAAAATCCAAAAGAATAACCGCCAGCACAATTTCAGTCCAACCCGACCATTCAATCAGGTTCAATACCCCCCAACCGCGTTCAACACACAATGTGGCAAAGATAATCGGCGCCATCGGTAAAACCAAACGCGCAACGACCGTATTCAAAACAACAATGCCAAGGTTTGATCCCCAGCGTAGTTTTTTAGACACTCTTAATGGGCGTCTTGGCGCAATCAGTTCCAAGGATGCCATGATCGCAAAAATGCCAAAAAAAGCACTAAGTCGAATATAGGGCTCAAAATTCAGGAGTGTTTCGCCAGCCATTTTTAATCTCTTCTTTTGACCATAAGGTTAATTATGTACATGGTAAGTTCTATAGGAATTAAACATTAGAGTAATCTGTTTTATGAGTTCTCACAAACGTCGATATTATCGGCGCGGGTTGCGCATCCATACGAACAAATGGCTGGGTCGAGAACCTAGTTGATTCAAACCATTTTCCCACCCTTGAAATCAGTAGTCTTTGCAACCTAAATTGCGTTTTTTGAGCCCATTAAAGAGAGAGAAGTAGGCAAGCTCATTATGGCAAAGATGGGCTATCACACAACTGGTCAATCCTATAAACGCGCGATGTGTTCATAGATAAGTATCAATGGACTGATTATCCAGAAGCCTGCAAAAACTACAAAATTTTACCAGTATTTATCGCCGAACGCATAACCGAATGACCTTTGAATTTTCGGGTTTTTTGGATGTCCCCCGACAATGCTGTCCGGTCAAAAATATTTTATAGTTGAATTTGTTAAATACGGATTTTTTATCTAGCCAGAACGCATCAAGTCCTTCACACTCATTTGACATTAAACAAATCAGAAATGGATTGCTCACATGAGTGAACCAGATGGGCCTTTGCCCGGACCGTTAAAAGAATACAGAAATCGCGTTGCCTCGGGTGAATTGCGATACGATCCTGTACAGGCCTTGGCGGTCGAAAAATTACAAAGCTTGCACAAAGCCTTGCAATCGTACCAACCCCAACGCGGACAAGCCGGGTGGAAAGAACGTTTTGGCTTGGCGCGCCGCCGGGAAAACCCACCTCAGGGTATATATTTTTACGGTGGAGTCGGACGCGGAAAATCCATGTTGATGGATATGTTTTTTGACGCGGCCCCGGTGCGCCGCAAACGTCGCGTGCACTTCCATGCTTTTATGCAACAAATCCATATCCGCCTGTCGGAATACCGAAAATTTAAAGGCCGTGAAGCCGACCCCATTCCGATGGTCGCCGAACAAGTCGCCAACGAAGCCAGCTTGTTTTGCTTTGATGAATTCCAAGTCACCGACATTACGGACGCGATGATCCTTAAACGGTTTTTCGAAAGTTTGTTTGACCATGGCGTGGTGGTGGTGGTGACATCGAACCGACCACCCTGTGATCTATATAAAGATGGATTACAGCGGGACCAATTTTTGCCGTTCATCGATTTGATCGAAGAAAAAATGGATCTATTGGAATTGGCGGGCGCGACCGATTACCGCTTGGAACTGATGCACAAACTGGACATATATATAACTCCCGATGATGACATCGCCCGTGCCAAATTAGAAGACGCGTTTAGTCGTCTGACCAATGGTGCCCGCGCGCACGCGGCGTCGATTCCGGTGCAGGGCCGGGACGTGGCTATTCCCAAAGCCGCACAGGGCGTGGCCTTGGTCGGTTTTGACGATATTTGCGGACGACCATTAGGGCCGGCTGATTATTTAGAATTGGCCCGGCGTTTTCACACTTTAATCATTCCGGGTCTGCCCAAAATGGTGCCGGAAAACATGGACAAGGCCAAACGTTTTGTAACGCTGATTGATGCCTTGTACGAAGGTCATGTGAAGCTGATTTGCTCGTCTGATGTAGAACCATTCGAGCTTTATACCGAAGGCAAAGGTGCCTTTGAATTCGAAAGAACAGCATCACGACTGGTCGAAATGCAATCGGAGTCCTATATAAAGTTAGGACATGAAAAAAGAAGTGGTTAAAGTAATCGATAAATAGTTTTTAAATAAACAAAATTGCCCTTGCGGCAGGACTTAAATAGAGTTACGAAATTTATGGAAACTTATTCGGCTTTGTCCCCTAAAAGTCGACAAAAAAGGTTGAGGAACAAAATAATGGCACGGAACAAAATCGCACTCATCGGCGCTGGTAATATTGGCGGCACACTCGCACACTTGGCTGGCTTGAAAGAACTTGGCGATATCGTCATGTTTGATATTTTCGCCGGCATTCCCCAAGGCAAGGCTTTGGACATTTCACAGTCGGCCGCGATCGAAGGCTATGACGCAAAATTGAGCGGCACAAAAAGCTATTCTCAAATCAAAGGCGCGGACGTTGTGATCGTCACCGCCGGCATTCCTCGCAAACCGGGCATGAGCCGCGATGATCTTTTGGCCGTTAATGTATCGGTGATGAAACAGGTGGGTGAAGGCATTAAAAAGTATGCCCCGAACGCTTTTGTTATCTGTGTCACCAATCCATTGGATGCGATGGTTTGGGCCTTGCGCGAAGCTTCCGGTCTGCCCCATAGTAAAGTGGTTGGCATGGCTGGCGTTTTGGATAGTGCACGTTTCCGCCATTTCTTGGCCGAAGAATTTAAGGTATCCGTCAAAGACGTCACCGCGTTTGTTTTGGGCGGACATGGCGATACCATGGTGCCGTTGGTTCGTTATTCCAACGTTGCGGGTATTACGGTTCCCGATCTGATCAACATGAAATGGACCACCNAAAAACGCATCGATGAAATTGTTCAACGCACCCGCGATGGCGGTGCTGAAATTGTTGGTTTGTTGAAAACGGGCTCAGCTTTCTATGCTCCGGCAACGGCGGCGATTGAAATGGCCGAAGCGTATTTGAAAGATCAAAAGCGCGTATTGCCCTGTGCTGCCCACCTGAAGGGTGAATATGGCGTTAAGGACATGTATGTGGGTGTGCCGGTTGTGATTGGCGAAAAGGGCGTAGAACGAGTTGTTGAAATCAAACTCGACCGGACCGAAAAAGCCCTATTCATGAAATCTGTTCGCGCCGTGCGCGGCTTGATTGGCGCGATTAAAAAGCTGGAAAAAAAGGCTGAGCCGAAAAAGGCAACGCCGAAAAAGAAAGCCGTAGCGAAAAAGAAAGCGGCTCCTAAAAAAGCTGTTGCCAAAAAGGCTCCAGCTAAAAAAGCAGTGGCAAAAAAAGCCCCCGCTAAAAAGGCTCCAGCCAAAAAGCCTGTAACGAAAAACCCTGCGGCACCGAAGAAGAAATAAGATCCCTTAAAGGAAGGTCTAAGCGATGAATATTCATGAATATCAAGCTAAGCAACTTTTGTCTGAATTCGGTGTGGCCGTGCCCAATGGTAAGGTTGCCTATACGGCTCCCGAGGCCGAGGCGGTCGCCAAGGACTTGGCAAAGGACATGGACGGTGATCCGGTGTGGGTTGTGAAATCGCAAATCCACGCGGGTGGTCGCGGCAAGGGCGGCGGTGTTAAAGTTGTAACGTCAATCGAAGACGTTCGCGATACCGCCAACCAAATGCTCGGCATGCAACTGATCACCCATCAAACCGGGCCAGAAGGCAAAGAGGTTAAGCGGGTCTACATCGAAGAAGGATGTGACATTGCGCGGGAACTGTATTTAAGTTTGGTGATTGATCGCAGTACGTCTGCGATCACCCTGATGGCATCCACCGAAGGTGGCATGGACATCGAAGAAGTGGCTGCTAAGACTCCTGAAAAAATCCTCAAGGTTACGATTGATCCGGCCACCGGCATGCTTCCGTTCCACGCCCGTCAATTGGCGTTTGGGTTGGGTTTAGAAGGCAAACAGGTGAATTCAGCGGTGAAGTTGATGTTGGGTCTGTACACGGCGTTTAATGCGCTGGATGCATCCCTGCTGGAAATCAATCCGTTGGTGGTCACAAAGGCGGGGCAAGTGATTGCCTTGGACGCCAAAATGAATTTTGACGACAATGCTTTGTTCCGTCAAAAAAATGTGTCCGAATTGCGCGACGAAGACGAAGAAGACCCGGCCGAATTAGAAGCCGCCAAACATGACCTAAACTACATCAAATTGGATGGCAGCATCGGATGCATGGTCAACGGCGCCGGATTGGCGATGGCGACCATGGATATCATCAAATTGTTTGGCGGATCTCCGGCGAACTTCTTGGATGTTGGTGGCGGCGCGACCAAAGAACGCGTCACCGAAGCGTTCAAATTGATTCTGTCCGACCCCAATGTTGAAGGCATTTTGGTCAATATCTTTGGCGGCATCATGCGGTGTGATGTGATTGCCGAAGGTGTGGTCGCGGCGGCGCGTGAAGTCAGTCTCAATGTTCCCTTGGTGGTCCGATTAGAAGGCACCAATGTGGAACTGGGTAAAAAAATCTTGGCTGAATCGGGTCTGCCGATTGTCTCTGCTGATGATTTGGGCGATGCCGCTCATAAAATTGTCCAAGAAGTGAAGGAGGCCAGCTAATGTCCGTGCTCGTCAATTCAAATACCAAAGTCATCTGCCAAGGCTTCACCGGAGCACAAGGCACCTTTCACTCAGAACAAGCCATCGCGTATGGCACCAACATGGTTGGCGGTGTCACGCCGGGCAAGGGGGGCTCAATACATTTAGACCTTCCTGTTTTTAATACGGTTGCCGAAGCCGTGGATACCTTGGGCGCAAACGCAACGGTCATTTATGTGCCGCCGCCGTTTGCCGCCGATGCAATTTTAGAAGCCATCGACGCCGAAATCGAATTGGCAGTGTGCATCACCGAAGGCATTCCCGTTTTGGATATGTTAAAGGTCAAGCGCGCGTTGGTCGGATCAAAGACTCGTTTGATTGGCCCTAATTGTCCGGGCGTCATCACGCCGGGCGAATGCAAAATCGGCATCATGCCGGGGCACATTCACGTGCCGGGCTCCGTCGGCATCGTTTCCCGGTCCGGCACTTTAACGTATGAAGCCGTGGCGCAAACCACAAATGCCGGATTGGGCCAAAGCACCTGTATCGGCATTGGTGGCGACCCCATCAACGGCACCGACTTTATCGATTGTCTGGATTTGTTCTTGGCCGATGATAAAACCGAAAGCATCGTGATGATCGGTGAAATTGGCGGAACGGCCGAAGAAGAAGCCGCTGAATTCTTGAAACAATCAAAAATCAAAAAACCTGTGGTTGGGTTCATTGCGGGTGTGACCGCCCCTCCGGGGCGCCGTATGGGTCACGCGGGCGCGATTATTTCCGGCGGCAAAGGCACCGCGGGCGATAAAATCGAAGCCATGCGTAGTGCGGGAATTACCGTTGCAGATTCTCCGGCTACGCTTGGCTCTACTTTGACAGAAGTCTTAAAAGGATAACGGCAATGTCTGATACGGCTGATACGGCTGATTCGGGATCACCTCAAACAAATACGTTCCTCACCGGGGCAAATGCCCTTTATGTGGCAGAACTTTACGCCCGTTATTTGGATGGCTCCGGTGAAATAGACAGTTCGTGGATGGACTTTTTCGGCTCTATGCAAGCGACTGAAAAAGAAATGCTCACCGATTTGCAAGGCGCTTCGTGGGCACCTTCGACAAGTGCCGTGATTGGCCAGTACGGCGGTGACGGAATGATGGAGCGGGATTCGTTTTCTCCGGAAAGCTCGCCGCAAGTTGCTCATCAAATAACGCCTATGACGACGGAACTTCGCCCCAGTGCGGATGCCATTCGGGCGGCGACCAAAGACACCATTCGGGCTTTGATGCTGATCCGGGCGTATCGTATTCGCGGCCATATCATCGCGAACTTTGATCCATTGGGTTTGGAAGGCCGCGCCCTGCATTCGGAATTGGATTACCGCACCTATGGGTTTTCCGATGGCGATTTGGATCGTCCGATTTTCATCGATCATGTGCTGGGCATGGAAACCGCAACGCTCCGCGAAATTCTAAACATCTTAAAAGATACCTATTGCGGGTCCGTGGGTGTTGAGTTTACGCACATCGGTCAGCCAGAAGCCAAAGCATGGATTCAACGCCGCATCGAAGGCATACGCAATCAGACGGATTTTACACTGAAAGGCAAGCGCACGATTTTGGAACGCCTTGTGGAATCCGAAGGCTTTGAAAAATACCTAGACGTTAAATTTAAAGGTACCAAACGGTTTGGTTTGGACGGCGGTGAATCGGTTATTCCGGCCCTAGAACAAATCATCAAACGCGGTGGTCAGCTGGGCGTAAAATCGATAACGCTGGGCATGTCTCACCGGGGGCGGTTGAATGTTTTGGCGTCTGTTATGCGCAAGCCTTACATGGCAATCTTTGCCGAGTTTTTGGGCAAGTCCATTACTCCCGAAGAGCTCGACGTTTCGGGTGACGTTAAATATCACTTGGGCGCTTCGGCCGACCGGGTGTTCGATGGCGACACTATTCACTTATCCTTGGCCGCCAATCCATCACATTTAGAAGCCGTAAACCCGGTGGTGTTGGGCAAGGTTCGCGCCAAACAACATCAAACGGGCGATGTGAATCGAGAACACGCCATGGGCTTGTTAATTCACGGTGATGCGGCATTTGCTGGGCAAGGCTTGGTTCCTGAAACCTTGGATATGTCGCAATTGAAGGGCTATCAAACGGGCGGCACTATTCACCTTATTGTGAACAACCAAATTGGCTTTACCACACATCCGTCTTATTCACGATCATCGCCGTATCCGTCCGACGTGGCAAAAATGATCGAGGCACCGATTTTTCATGTGAACGGCGATGACCCCGAAGCCGTGGTGCATGTATCGCGGATCGCTATGGAGTTCCGCCAAGAATTTAAACGTGATGTGATTTTGGACATCTTTTGTTATCGCCGTCACGGTCATAACGAAGCTGATGAACCGATGTTCACCAACCCTATTATGTATAAAGCCATCGCCAATCACCCCACCACGCGGGAAATTTATGCGCGCAAATTGGTTGACGAAGGGGTAATCAGCGAAGCCGAAGCGGATGACATGGTTAAGCGGTTCCATGCCCATTTGGATAAAGAACGTGAAGCCGCCGAAAACTTCCGCCCCAACAAAGCCGATTGGTTGGAAGGCAAATGGCAAGGCCTATTTTATTTGGAAGGCGCGGAAGAATTACGCGATGATGATACCTCGGTCGACATGGATGTGTTGAACGAAGTCGGRCGTGCGATTTCCMGRCCRCCTAAAAATTTCGAACTGAATGCTAAAATTCGGCGCCAGCTGAGCAACAAGCGCAAAATGATTGACTCCCGTGAGCACGTTGATTGGGCCACCGCCGAAGCCTTGGCGTATGGAACGTTGTTGGTCCAAGGCCACGGTGTGCGTTTGTCGGGCCAAGATTCAGGACGCGGCACGTTTTCTCATCGCCACTCCGTTTTGGTCGATCAAAACAACGAAGAACGCTATATCCCGTTGAACAATATACGTCCCGGCAACCAGTCCCATTTCGAAGTCATCGACAGTCCGCTTTCCGAAGCCGGCGTGTTGGGGTTTGAATATGGCTATTCCCTGACCGAGCCCCACGGCTTAACCATTTGGGAAGCTCAGTTCGGTGATTTTGCCAATGGAGCTCAGGTGATCATCGATCAGTTTGTATCGTCGGGGGAAACAAAATGGTTGCGCATGTCGGGCTTGGTGATGTTGTTGCCCCATGGCTACGAAGGCCAAGGACCAGAACACAGCTCGGCCCGTCTGGAACGTTATCTGCAACTGTGTGCGGAAAACAATATGCAAGTGGTGAACTGCACCACCCCGGCCCAGTTCTTCCATGTGATCCGCCGCCAAGTCTGTCGGAATTTCAGAAAGCCGTTGATTGTGATGTCGCCGAAATCTTTGTTGCGTCATAAATTGGTGTATTCAAATTTGGGCGAAATGGGACCCGAAACCCGGTTCCGCAGAATTTTGCCGGAACATGATCGTTTGGTTTTGGACAAACATGTCAAACGCGTGATTATCTGTTCGGGCAAAGTTTACTACGATCTTTTGGAAGAACGCCGCGCGCGTGAAATCAAAGATGTTGCGATCATCCGTCTGGAACAAATCTATCCGTTCCCGTGGAAAGGCCTGATGCAACAATTTGCTAGATACCCCCATGCTGAAGTGGTGTGGTGTCAAGAAGAACCCGCGAATATGGGGGCGTGGTTATTTGTCGCCCAACGCATTGAAACGGTTCTTCGCGATTTAGATAATGACTGTACATCACCGACATATGTGGGCCGACGCGGCGCTGCCAGCCCGGCCACAGGCATGATGTCAAAACATAAAGAACAACAAGCATGGTTGGTTGACCAAGCCCTGGAAGGCGTTCTCGCCGACCTGGACCAACCCCATCAACGTCCGCAATATTAAAGTATTTGAGAGGTCGAAATGGCTACCGAAATCATAGTTCCTACCTTGGGTGAATCGGTTACAGAAGCAACCGTCACAAAATGGTTTAAAGAACCCGGCGAAGCTGTCGAGGTTGATGAGTCCCTGTGTGAATTGGAAACCGATAAGGTCACGGTCGAAGTGCCGAGCCCGGTCGCAGGCGTTTTAAAAGAGATCGTT
>NVSZ01000082.1 GCA_002732845.1 Rhodospirillaceae bacterium | reverse complement strand
GTAAACTGCTATTTGAACACAATTGTGTGATCGTTCCTGATTTTGGAGGGTTTGTAGCAGAGTACAAATCTGCTCAAATTCACCCTACCCAACGCCGAAATGACCATCTCAGTCGGCGTAGTACTGATCTTGGCCTATTACCTTATCTCGTTCCTGCGCTTTGCAAGCGGCGAATATACACTGTGGCAGGAGCGTATCGACTCTAGAAACAACCATTATCTTGTGAACTGGAGCAACCCTACAATAAGCAAGAAGCATCCTGAATACGGTGTAAATAGAGACAAAGATGAAGAAAAACACTTCATTCTGTCTCATAAAACTCATGACGATGGACTTTCGGGTCTCATGACAGATATAAAAATCTCAAAGACGATCCACAAGGAAATCATGTCGCGGGTGAGCCATTACCAGATTCTTGAATTCGGTCTGGCCATGGGTCTCGGTGCTGTGAGTTTTGCTTTGCTGTTGGGTAAGGTGCTCGCCATGTTTTTTTTCCAACTAGCGACGCCTAGCCCCCTCCGTCATTCCCGTGAAAACGGGAATCTAGGTTGGCTCCCCGGKTTTTAGCCCAGGAGCTGATCATATAAATCGAGCCACTGTGGATTGCCCTTCTCTATCAGCTCGATCTTCCAAGCGCGGTTCCATTTTTTGATTTGTTTTTCGCGAACAATCGCCGCTTCCATGGTGTCGTGAGGCTCAATGTAAACCAGACGGTGAACACCATGCTTGTGCGTGAAACCTTCCCCTTGATCGTTTCGGTGTTCTCCCATCCGCCGTGCGGGGGCGCTGGTCACACCAATATAAAGCGTGCCGTTTCGTTTGCTGGCGAGAATATAAACGCAGGGTTGTTTCATGAGCGACAGTATGGTGCCTAATCAAACGGCCTGTCGAGATGTTAGCATCACACCTGTTGCCCTAGATTCCCGTTTTCACGGGAATGACGGTGAAGGGGGCGGGAATGACGAGATAAGTTGGAAAAGGAAAAAGCCCGTCATGCGCGGACCTGATCCGCGTATCCACGACTTGGGATGTATGAGTTCAGGCTTCAGCTAATTGGTATACTGTCTCCGGAATTGTGTACTGTCCTCGGAATTGCTCGGAATTTCAGAACTGAATGATGTAGACTCACAGTTCATTAGAGTTTAGGCCTTTACTATTTAGGCGACCTGAGCTTGCTTTTTGGAAGACCTGTTTCTGTTCTGCCCTTAGTAATTTCTTCGTTTCATAGTCTTCAGAATAATTCATAAACAACATAGACCCGATAACTTGGTCACCACTCGTTTGAATTGAACATGTCAACGATATAGAACGCCCAAAATACCTAGGGTCAGAGCTGAATTGATATCGTCCTTTTCCTTCGTAGAATGACACGCTACGATGCTCTCCAAGTTTGTACCGCTTGTAGCTGGAGTGAAGGCTTGGATATTTCTGTTCAATCTGGGTCTTCAGGAGTTCAAAGTCTTCCTCGCAGGACGCAAAATGGCTCACATACCGTTGAACGCCGTACACTCTGTAGCCATTAATGTTAAATATTTTCTGCGATATTGGCCCTGCAACGGCTTCTTTACCAAAGTTGAAGAAACCTTCCGATTTGCTTAAAGGTGTCCTCCATTTACCCACTTCGTATTGTTTTCGTGGGTACTTCTTAGGCACAAGGCCAAGTTCTTTTAGCTTCTCTATATTGTCATCGAATTGTATGCCTAGCCCGCCGTTGATCACTCTTTGAAACTGCTCAGGGTGCTTGACTTCGGTTGAATAAATTGTCGCCGTTTGGCAAGCAGAGACAGCCAGAGCCGCCGCCAGAGCCATTACTATGTGTGTTTTCGCCACCCCATCCCCCAGAGCATTCATTTGTGTGCAATTACGGGGACAGTATACTGCAACTACGAAATTACGGTAACAGCTCACTAAATTGATTCACCTCACCCTACCCCCCAACCGTCTGCACCGACGTAAACCCTTCAAACTGTGGCCGGCCCATGTAGACGCTTTTTTTGCTGCTGTCGCCGGCTTTGGCGTGGGCTTTTCTAAAGGCGTCTGAGTTTGTCCAGTCTGTGAAGTTGTCTTCGTTTTCCCATTCTGTGTGGGAGATGTAGAGGCTGTGGTCTTCGAGTTCGGGGCCGCGCAGGAGATGGAATTCGACGAATCCGGGGACTTCGGCGAGATGGGTTTCGCGTTCGGCCCAGATGCGTTCAAATTCAGCTTCTTCGCCCTTAACGATGCGAAAACGGTTCATGGCGATAAACATATTTAAATCCTTTGGTATGGTATTGAAGGGTTAGCCCCCTACTTCGTTGTCGCAATAAACACGCCATCCCAGTCCGCTGTGGGTGGCGTTTCTTTGTAGTCGGCGATGCGGTCTATGTAGAGTTCGTAGAAAGTTTCGTCGATATCAAAATCCTTGCCCAGCTCACGAGTTATATCGATTTCTTTGAGGGCACCGTCCCAATCTTGAGACTTATAGGTGTCCAACATTTTATCAATTTGGGCTTTATAGGCGAGAAAATCGGCTTGCTGGGCCATGTCTTCGTCGCCCAACAAAGCAAAAATACGTGTGCCGGACGTCTTGCCTTTTACCTGAATGAAATCGAGCTCTACGGTCGCCAACATGGGCACTTGGGTCCAGGTTGAATGGCCAATAACAATGCGCACACCATAGTTTTTAGATTGGCCTTCTAAACGCGCCGCCAAATTCACGGTGTCGCCCAGAACCGAATAATCAAAGCGTTGATCCGAGCCCATGTTGCCGACCACGCATTCGCCAGAATTCAGGCCCAAACCGACCTTTAACGGAATGTGCTTACGGCCTTCTTCGATGGCTTCGATTTCCAGACGTTCGTTTAACGGGTCCATTTCGGCCAACATTTCCAACGCCGATATGCAACCATGTTTGGCGTGTTCGGCATCGTCCAGCGGAGCATTCCAAAACGCCATGATGCAATCGCCCATGTACTTATCGACGGTGCCTTTGCGCGCCAAAATGACGTTGGTTAAGGGGGTCAGAAGCTTATTAATAAGGGCGGTCAGACCTTGGGCATCAAACTGTTCGGAAATGGTGGTAAAACCACGCACATCGCAAAACAGCAACGTCATATCGCGTGACTCGCCGCCCAATTTTAATTGGTCAGGGTTTTCCGCAACAACCTTGACCATATCGGGCGACAGGTATTTTGAAAACGCATCGCGGGTTTGCCGTTTTGCGGTTTCTTCACGGGTGAAATTCATGTACGTCAACGTCGAATACAACAGGAACGTCGAAATCACCGCAAAAGTCGCATCCAATAACACCCGTTGTTCGGCAAACATATACCAAGAACTGGCCGAGGCCCCCCCGGCCAACACAAGGAACACAATCAAAGACCGCGTAGCCCCCAACATCGGCACGATAATGATCATGATCAGACCACCCAAGGCGACCAAGGTCAGCTCAACCCCCTTAACCAAAAAGGGCCGTTTTAAAAACAGATCCGCAGAAACGATCCCCACGTCCCGGTCAATGGCGATGGCGTTTTCAATCATTTGGGCGTGCACTTCGACCCCCGGAATCAGAGCATCAATCGGCGTGGACCGAATATCCAACAGCCCCACCGCAGAGGTTCCGACAAAACCGATTTTCCCGGCAATTTTGGATTTATCAACCGTGCCATTTAAAACGTCGGCAGCCGATACATAGAGGGACTTGTCGTGTTTAGCAAAATACGGACGCACCATGCCGCGCGCATCGGTGGAGATTTTTAAGCCCTTCGGCTTGATCTTACTTTTGGGGGCCACGCCGATGGCCTGAATACCCAAATCATTAACCTCGGCCAGCAACGTCGACACCTGAAAACCGACGCGAATGGCTTCGATCGACAACGTCGGGTACAAATCCCCATTGTGTTTGCTGACCAGCGGAATTTCGCGAATGATGCCATCCAACGATGGATTCAACGAAAACATGCCCACGCCCTTAATGTTCTTTTCCAAAACCGGCAAGTTTCGGATCAAGGTGGGGATTTCGTTCAGAAAATCGGTAGGATCTGGCGCACTTTTTGACATTTTACGCACCGCCACTGATTTTTTAAACGGCTTGCCCGCCGTATTGGGCAATTGATCCCAATACCCCGCTTGCCCCAAAACCACGTTGGCCTGACCGACGATGCGGCCGAACGTTTCATCATAACTGTCCAGCGCACTGATTTTTTTGCGGGTCTCCTCATCAAGCCCATCCAAAGCTTTGGCAATGCCCTGAGGGTTCATGCGGTCGGGTTCCGCAAACACAATATCGAATGCGGTCACGCCAATCTGCATATTGTGCAGGTTCATCACCAACTGGGCCATGATCTTGCGCGACCATGGGAACTGACCAATTTCTTTCAGGCTGCGTTCGTCGATATCGATGATGGTGACCATGCGGTCTTCGGGTTTGGGGGGAATTCTGGGCTTGAACTGCTGATAAAAATCAAAGCTTTTTTCGCGCAAAAATTCAACCGGATACGGGTCAATTCTGGATACCGTCAACAACACGCCCAGCAAGATCAACCCAATCACGCGATCAAAACTAAACGCCTTTTTCAAAAAACCCGTCATCCCCGGAAATCCCTCTGTAAATTCTGAATGTTAACTAGACAAGGTTGCAAGCCGTACCGTCAAGTTGTTTTGAAAGTTATAATCTTTATGAGGTAGATGAAGTTATACCCCTGAAGCTATTGGAATCTAACTACAAAAACAAATACAACCTTGCTATCTTTATGCTATATTAATGTTTGAATTACTATAGTGGAAAATCGCATAATAAAAATCCAGTGTGAATTTAAGACTTTTTATTCACTCTAACTGGTCCGTTAATTAAACTATGTTGACAGAAGTTAACA
This sequence comes from Rhodospirillaceae bacterium, assembly GCA_002732845.1. Taxonomy (GTDB): domain Bacteria; phylum Pseudomonadota; class Alphaproteobacteria; order Rhodospirillales; family Magnetovibrionaceae; genus JANLGW01. The sequence goes on along the minus strand of NVSZ01000082.1, from coordinate 5,157 downwards.
GCCCCGAAGCGATATGGTTTCACAAATTGACCCCATATCATTAGGCCCATAAAAACAAAAACAGGCCTAAAAACAACAAGCTAACTGGAGAAACTGGTTGCCTGAATCGCCAAGCCCAGAAAACAGACGGTGGTTAAAACCGTTTTTAAAACCTTTTAAAGGCGTCTTCCGTGAAGTCGTGGCGATGTCGTTTTTCGTCAACATTTTGGCCCTCGCAATCCCTGTTTTTTCCCTGCAAGTTTATGACCGTGTTGTCGGCAGTGGCGGCATCAGCACCCTGCAAGGTCTTTTTGTCGGCATGATTTTAGTGCTGATTTTCGATTTTATTTTGCGGCAATCGCGTGCCCGTATCCTGCAAACCGTGGCTTTACGCGTTGATGTTGAATTGGGACGTCGGCTGTTTCGCAAATTGATGCGGCTGCCCTTGCAAACCTTAGAAAGCCGAACATCCGCGCACTGGTCTGCTTTATTTCGCGATGTTGACGTGGTGCGCAATACACTTTCGGGAGCCAGCGCCCTGTTGCTGGCTGACCTTCCCTTTGCCATTCTCTTTTTGGTTTTGATTTTTGTGATTGCGGCCCCGGTGGCTTGGGTTTTGCTGATCATGTTGCCTGTGTTTATGCTGGTGGCCTGGCGGTCTTCTAGCGTTATGTCCCAAGCCAGTGGCGAAGAACGGCAAACCTCTCAATCTCGGGATGCGTTGGTCGCGGAAATGATTTCCGGACGGACCACCATTAAAGCCTTGGCGCTGGATCGTTCCATGGAACCCGTGTGGGAAGAAAAGCACGCGGAAAACATTGAAAATGCTATTCACCGCGGCACCCAAACCGATGCTTTTTCCAACATTGGTTCATCACTGTCCTTAGCGACCTCCTTGTTGCTGACCACCGTTGGGGCGTTGGCGATCATTGATCAGAACCTGACCATGGGCGCGTTGATCGCGACCAATATGCTGTCGGGTAAAATTATTGGCCCGCTGAACCAATTGGTCGGTATGTGGCGGACCTATTCAAACTTTTTGCAAGCCACCGAACGCTTGGGCGAAATCTTTGCTTCCGATGCGGATCGGGCGGTTAGTGAAGTGAAGCTGAAAAAGCCCAAGGGCAAGCTCACCATTGAAAATGTGGTTTTTTCTTATTCCGAAGATTTGGCCCCGGTCATTTGTGACATCAGCCTTGAAATCAATCCCGGCGGCATCCACGCCATGGTGGGGCGAAACGGTTGCGGCAAAACAACCCTTTTGAAAATCATCCAAGGTTTGTATACCCCCCAAAAAGGTCGGGTGTTGATGGATGGTGCGGACATGGCACAGTTCACCCGGTCTGAATTGGCCGATTGGTTGGGCTATGTCCCCCAAGAAAGCGTGCTGTTTACCGGAACCGTACGCGACAACATTGCGTCACGCATGCCTACGGCCTCGGACGAAGAAATCATCAAAGCCGCCACCGAAGCTGGCGTCCATCACTTCATTATTGATTTACCCGATGGATACGCCACGGACATCGGTGAAGCCGGGTCCCGTTTATCCGGCGGTCAACGTCAACGCATTGCCGTGGCCCGCGCCTTGGTGGGATCACCCCCCGTGGTGTTGTTGGACGAACCGTCTTCCAGCCTTGATCGCCATGCCGAACACGAACTGAAAGATACCTTGGTTGAAATTGCCAAAACCCGGACCGTCATTATTGTCAGCCACAGCCCAACACTGCTTTCGGCGTGTGACTTTTTGTATGCTCTGGACCGTGGACGTCTGGCCCTTGCCGGACCATCCAGCGAGGTTCTTCCGCGCCTCTTTGGGGGCAAGGCTGCCAAAAAAGGCAAAGGTGCTGGCGATGCCAAAAAAGGCGGCGCAACACTTGCTGCAAAACCAACAGCAACAGCGAAGCCCGTCCCCAACAAAGCCCCAAACCAAGCCACCCCGGTTCCAGCGGGCGTTGTGGCAAAGGCTGGCCCGGCTGTAACAAAACCTGTGGCGGCCAAACCGGCGGGCGCAACCTTGGCCTCATTAATGGCTCCCCCTGCACAGAAAGCCGCATCAACACCTAAGCCTGAACCTCAAAAAGTTGAGACAACTCCGGCTCCAGCCCCTGTACAAGCCCCTGTTAAAGCAAAAATCAGTGCGCCGCGCATGCAAGCCGCAGCCGTGGCGCGCCCGGCTGGTGCCGCGCCTCAACAGGCCACCGTGTTGCGCCGCCCGCAACCTAGATCCGTGACAAAAGCAAAACTTGCCGCCGTTTTGAGGGCTCCGAAATCCGGAAGCAAGGCGATCCCCAAGGTCACCACCCGCGCAACCCCACAAAAAGTCCAAGCCAAGACTTTTGTGAAACCATCTGCGACGCCGACCTTGCGCCAAGTGAAACCAACTGTGACACTCTCGCCACCCCGTAAAGATACAAGCATTCGGTCCGGGCAGTCTCTATCTCGCCCCGCCTTAAAAGTTGGTGCTTCGATCCGTCTTCGCAATAACGCTGAATAAGAAACGACATCAACCTTGGAAAAAGACACCTTGGAAAAAGACCCAGACCCATTAGAGAACATGTTAGAAAAACACCCCGTGCCAACGTGGCGTCAAGCGGCGTGGCCGGTTATGGCGTTGATCATTTTGGGCGTAACGTGGGCTAATTTTGCAAAACTGGATGAGGTTGCGGTGTCTCCGGGCAATGTTATTCCCTTAGGCAAATCAAAAATCATTCAGCACTTAGAAGGTGGCATTATCCAAGACATCTTCATCAAAGAAGGCGATTTGGTGTTTGCCGGAAAGACCTTGATGCAGCTGGATTTGGGCTCAAGTGGGGCAAATATTGAAGAATTAAAAGTGCGACTGGACAGTGAGCGCCTGACCCGTGTCCGCTTGGAAGCCGAAGCCACCGGCAAAAAACAGCCTGACTTTCCAGCCGAACTTGCCGAACGCATCCCCCTGCAAGCCAACGCCCAACGCCGCACTTTTGACGCCCGCAAACGTCAACTGTCTGCGGGAACAGCGATTTTGCGGGAATTGGTCAAACAAAGAAAACTCGAAGTCGATGAATTGACGGCCAAAAAAAGGGCCGTTGAAGGCAATATCAAGCTGACCACAGAACGTTTTAACATTTCGACCGAACTGTTAAAGGACGGCCTGACGTCACGGGTGGATCACCTGCAAATCGAAGCGGAAATGACCAACCTGGCGGGTGAGTTGCAATCCATTCAAGCGTCTATCCCCCGTGCACGCGCGGCCGTATCGGAAGCCCAGCGCCGGGTTGGCGAAGACGAAACACGGTTTCGCCGCGAAGCCCAAGATGAACTGAACAAAACCGAACAAACCATCGCTCGCATCAGTGAATTGCTGAAAAAAGCCGAAGAACAAGGCGTGCGCGCCGAAATCAAAAGCCCCATCGACGGGATCGTCATCAATTTGGCCTTCACTAATATTGGCAATGTCATCAAACCGGGTGAGCCCATTTTGGAAATTGTGCCAACGGGTGAAAATTTAGTGATTGAAAGCCGCCTGCCCCCCACAGATCGTGGCTATGTGGCCGAAGGACAAAGTGCCTTGGTGAAGATTTCAACCTATGACTATGCCCGCTATGGCGGATTAGATGGTGAAGTCATTTTGGTCGCTCCAGACACCAGCATCGACGAAGACGGAAACCCTTATTTCCGCGTTGTCATCCAACCGGAAAAATCATATCTGGGCGATACGCCGGGAATGTTGCCCATTATGCCGGGTATGGAAGCCACGGTTGATATTCGCACGGGCCAAAAAACCGTTATGGATTATTTGGTTAAACCCGTTCTGAAACTAAAAGAAGAAGCCTTCCGCGAACGTTGAGCTTTCTTCTCCTCATCAAATCTTTATTTTTAATCAAGACTTTGACCCTATGATTCTATAATATATATAAGATTCGCAAGCTAGCTATAATGTATGTCGATTAGATCCGTATCACATAGAAAATGTATACGTAGTTCCAAGGTGCTGGAACTTGGGGGAAGAACCTAATGAAACTATCCATTTCAACACTGTTTTCGCTGATATTGGCCTTTGGTCTTTTCATCGGGGCAATTTTGATGGAAACCGATGACATTACGGTTTTCCTTTCCCTGTCCAGCTTCATCATCGTGGTCTGTGGAACCTTGGCGGCCTCCTTTATTTCTTACGAACCCCGCTATGTTCTTCTGTCCCTTAAACTTATTGGCCGCATCATGTTCACCCCCAAAGTTGGTCGTGACATCTTGAAGGCCGAAATTGGTCGCATGATCCGGTGGTCTTACATCGTGCAAAAAGGCGGCCCACCCGCCCTTGAAAAAGAAGCCATGAAAGCCACCCGCAACGACCGATTTTTGAAATTCGGCGTGGAAATGGTCATCAGTGGCTATACGGGTGCCGAAGTTCGCGACATCATGACCAACCTGATTGAAACCTCATTTGGCCGCAATACCGTGCAGGTCCATATTTTGAAGTATATGGCTTCGGCTTCTCCGGCTTTTGGCATGATCGGGACCTTGATTGGTCTGGTGGTGATGTTGAATTCAATGGGTGAAGACCCATCTGCATTGGGCGGTGGCCTTGCGGTTGCGATGATCACCACCCTTTACGGCGTGATTTTTGCCCAACTGATTTACAAACCTGCGGCCAACAAAATTATGCAACGCGAACAAATCATCCGTTTTCGCAATTACCTGATTGCCGAAGGCCTGATTTTAATGGCGGACAATAAAAATCCACGTTTCATCCAGGATAAAATGAACAGCTATCTTGATCCGGCTATCCATTTCAGCATCGACAAAGCACGCAAATAATACGGAGCTTTTATTGTGCCGCCACCACCGATCACCGAAGAACCAGACGAAGAAGAATGGCTTGTTACTTACGCCGACGCCATTACCCTTTTGATGGCCTTTTTTGTGATGCTGGTGTCGTTTTCCAAAATTGATCTGCCCATGTTCGAAGCCGTCATGGCGGGCATCAGCGAAGAAATCGGTTTGGGTAAGGATTCCGCACAATCCATAACACAACAAACCGTCACGGCGATTGAGTCTGCCGCGTTTGAAATGAGTATGGAACAAGAGATCGAAGTGCAAAAAGACGACAAGGGTGTCGTCATTGAAATGGGCAGCAAATCATTTTTCAAACCCGGCACGGCACAAATCACCGATGTAGGTTTGGGCGTCATTGGCAGC
>NVSZ01000081.1 GCA_002732845.1 Rhodospirillaceae bacterium | reverse complement strand
TGGTGGCGTTGGTGTCGGTATCGGCAGCATCTTTGCCTCTCTGATTAGCGCTATTGCTCGCAACCCTGCTTCTGAAGGCAAAGTCTTCGGTCGCGCAATCTTGGGCTTCGCCCTGGTTGAAGCGGTTGCTCTTTACGCGCTCGTTATCGCATTCTTGATCTTGTTCGGCTAAGTTTAGCTTCAATGATACGTGGCGGGCTCGAYGAGTTCGCCACCATTGACAAGATGAGTTTGACCTAAATTATAACTGGCTGGAGCCCGCACATGCGGATTCTAAATAAAAAAACGGCTTTAGGCCTATCAGCATTGGTAAGTGGCGTCCTTGCGTCTTCACCTGCATTTGCTAAAGGTCTTCCGCAGTTAAACATCGACACTTTTGCACCTCAAGTGGTGTGGTTGGTCATTACGTTCGTTGTGCTTTATGTACTGATGAGCAACGTGGCCCTGCCCCGCATTGGTGATGTTCTCGAAGAACGCCAAAACAAGATCGATGACAATCTTGCGAAAGCTGAAGAGCTTAAGGCTCAAGGTGAAGCGGCTTGTGCAACGTACGAGAAATCATTGTCTGATGCTCGTTCGAACGCTCAAACAGCGATCCGCGAAGTCAAAGACAGTGCCGCAGCCGAGGCCGCGACACGTCAATCCGCTCTCAACAAAAAGCTACAAGCGCAAATCAGTTCTTCTGAACAAGCCATTACTAAGGCCCGTGACGAAGCTCTTCTCGGCATTAAAGATATTGCAACCGACGTTGCTTCATCCGTTGTCGAAAAACTGATCGGTGATGCCCCTCAAACRAAAWCCTTGAACGGYGCTRTCAAAGCTTCGCTCAAAGAACAAGCATAGGAGAAAGATATGTTTATCAGCCAAGCTTACGCTGCGACCGACGCTGTTCAACACGCTGTACCCTTCTATGAAACATCAACGTTCTGGGTGGCTGTTGCTTTTGTTACGTTCTTTGTCCTTTTTGGTAAAAAAATGGGCGGCGTTATCGGCGCAATGCTTGATGATCGCGCTGTTGCTATCCAAAACCAAATCGAAGAAGCCACCCGCCTGCGCGAAGAAGCACAGGACATCTTGGCCTCTTATGAGAAAAAACAGCACGAAGCTTTGAAAGAAGCCGAAGGCATTGTTAAAGCGGCTAAACAAGAAGCTGAACGTCTTGCGGCCGAAGCTGCCGAACAATTGGACCGCAACTTAAAGCGTTCCGAACAATTGGCAACCGACCGCATTGCTCAAGCCGAAGCCCAGGCCATCGCAGATGTTAAAAGCATGGCCGTTGACGTCGCTATGGATGCCGCTAAACGCATCTTGACGGACGATATCTCGGCTGCCAAAGCCAACGCTTTGATCGACGATTCAATTAAGGGCCTTGAAGGCAAGCTAAACTAGGCTTTCTTCTGCTCAAAAAAATTAAAAGCCCCGCTCATTAATTTGAGCGGGGCTTTTTTTAGTCTAGATTGTGACCGAACAACACGGCTTCATCACCGTCTGCCCATGGCGGATACTTTGTCATGATTGCGGCGAACTCAGGCCCTGCTAAAAAGGCCTCTAGCCATCGCTTTAAGCCGGTATAGGGCGTTTGGTCAAACCAAGCCTTGTCCACGTGGGCAAATTGCCGCACAAACGGGGCAATGGCGCGGTCAGCGATACAGGGATTATGGCCAAACAGATACGGCGTTTGGCTCAGACGAGCCTCTAAGTCTTTTAAAAACACTTCGGCTTGGGCGCGGTGATCTAAGGCCTCTACATTTTCATAACGACCTGAGTATTTATAACGGTCGAGATGAGATTTGAAATCTCCGTCATTTTGAGCAATCAGAGCCAGAGCCGCGTTAAGGCTCCCCTGCTCTGGTGCTAACCAGCCATCCGGATCATTTTGACGCAAGGCCCACAACAGGATGTCCAAGCTTTCGTCAATCACTTCGCCTGCAATCGTTTGCAACACAGGCACCGTGGCTTTGGCGGAAAGCTCAATCATGTGCGCGGGTTTGTTGCGCAGCACTACTTCACGGAGTTCGCAAACGATACCACTGTGCATCAGGCCTAAGCGCGCCCGCATGGCATAAGGACAACGGCGAAAACTGTACAGGATGGGCTGGGAAGTGGACACCCGACTTTACGTCGTCATCGCACGGCGACGATCCGGGCCTGCATTATCCAGACGGCCCAGACGGCGGTTACGAATAGCTTGCTTACCTAAATTGGTGATGGCGGCCATAAAAAATCCACTGCCAAATTGGGTCAGTTTAATCCACCCGGCTTTTTCACATTCAACTTGGGTCTTGTACAACAAGCTGCCGTTGTCCGTATCCGACACGGCAATGTTGCCCGCCATGACCAGCCACTCTAACAACAAACGCTGTTGATGCATGATTTCACTCATCTTGAAATCCTTTAACTTTATAAGCCTTCGATTAATATAAGCCATTCTTGTTCCGAAACCACCCTTAAGCCAAGCTCGCGGGCTTTCTTTTCTTTGGCGCCTGCTCCGGGGCCAACAATGACGATATCAGTTTTTTTACTGACCGAGCCTGAAACCTTCGCGCCCAAAGCCTCGGCCTTGGCCTTGGCTTCACCCCGGCTCATGGTTTCCAGCGTTCCGGTAAAGACTACGGTTTTGCCCGCCACCGGAGAGCCTTCGGTGCTGGGGGCCTTGAATGTTTCGACTTCAATGCTGCTGAGCAAGTCGTTGAGAACGTCTATGTTGTGAGCCTCTTCAAAAAACTGCACCAAATCATCCGCCATAGCCTTGCCAATACCATCGATGTTCAACAGCTCCTCTAAGGCTTCGGAGCCAATCACGCGCGCATCATGCATGGCTTGGCGCAAATTATCCATGTTGGCATATTGTTTGGCGAGCAATCGTGCGGTGGCTTGGCCCACATGACGAATGCCCAAGGCAAATACAAAGCGCGGCATATCGATCTTGCGTTTGGCGTCAATCGCCGCCAACAAATTTTGAATCGATTTATCTTTCCAGCCATCGCGTCCCGACAAATCGTCGCTGGAAATGCGAAAGATATCGCCCGGCGTTTTAATCAAACCATCATCAAAAAAGGCCACCACATGTTTGCCACCCAGACCATCAATGTCAAAAGCATTGCGCGAAACAAAATGTTTGAGGCGTTCGTGGGCTTGGGCCGCACAGACCAGCCCCCCGGTGCAGCGGGTTGCGGCTTCACCATCTTCACGCAGCACGTGGCTATCGCAAACCGGACAGGCCTTGGGAAAGCTGTACACAGGGCGCGTGCTGTGCTGACCATCATCAATCACTTCGATGACTTGGGGGATCACATCCCCGGCGCGTTGAATACGCACACGGTCACCAACCCGGATGTCTTTGTCTAAAATATAATCCGCATTGTGCAAGGTGGCGCGGGACACCACCACACCGCCGACCGTAATCGGTTCAAGTTCGGCCACCGGCGTCAAAACCCCCGTCCGTCCGACCTGAATGGAAATTTCGTTGAGGATTGTTTCGGCCTTTTCCGCCGGGAACTTGTGCGCAATGGCCCAACGCGGTGCACGCGATACAAAGCCCAGTCGCTGTTGCCAATCCAAGCGATTGACCTTGTAAACCACGCCGTCAATATCGTAATCCAACTGGGCGCGCCTTTCGCCGATGTGGGCGTATTGGGCCAGCGCCGCATCAACACCCGCACAAACCTTGGTCATCGGATTTACGCTAAACCCCCACGTTTTCAAAAGTGCGATAAAATCACCGTGGGTGGGCCAATGTTCGTCACTCACCTTCCCCCACGCATACGCAAAAAAGCTCAAGGGCCGACGTTGGGTGATGGTGCTGTCCAATTGACGCAACGATCCGGCGGCGGCGTTTCTGGGGTTGGCAAAGGGTTTGCCCCCTATTTCTTCTTGGCGTTCGTTCAGCGCGAAAAAATCGGACTTGGACATATAAACTTCGCCACGAATTTCCAAAACATCGGGAACACCATTCGGCAGACTTTTGGGAATGTCCGATACCGTTCGCGCATTGGCGGTAACATCTTCGCCGACAACGCCATCGCCCCGCGTTGCGGCCCTGACCAGTTTACCCTGTTCATAGCGCAACGATATGGACAGGCCATCGATTTTAGGTTCGGCAACCAATTCCAAAGCTAGGCTTGGATCATTTTCAAAATCCTTGAGAAAGCGTTTGATGCCATCGACAAAGTCTTGCAATTCCTCTTCGTTAAAGACATTGCCCARCGACAACATCGGCTTGGCGTGTTTGATYTTTTTAAAACCAGATGCCGCCGGGGCCCCCACCGATTTTGACGGACTATCCGGGCGCACAGAAAGCGGAAAGCGGGCTTCGATGTCTTGGTTGCGTTTGCGCAAAACGTCATAGTCACCGTCCGCAATAATCGGTGCGTCTTGACCATGATAGCGTTTATCATGAGCACGGATTTCTTCGGCTAAAGCTTTCAATTCCACATCAGCCTCGACCGATGTTAAGTGGTCGACGGGAATTTCACGAACCGTCATAGAGGTCATGGGGCCGCCCCAATTAACAAGCTGGCGGCCGCTGCGCGGGCTTGATCGGTGAGCGTTTCGCCCGACAACATGCGGGCAATTTCGTTGGACCGTTGTTCGATGTCCAAAACGCGCATAGATGTACGGACAGAGCCATCGCTTTCCGCCTTTGAAATATGCCAATGCGTTTGGCCGCGCGCGGCGACTTGCGGACTGTGGGTGACGACCAGCAATTGAACATCTTCGCCCAGTTTAGCCAGACGCTGCCCCACCGCATCGGCGACTTGACCACCGATACCGCTGTCGACTTCATCAAAAATCAATGTGGGAATATGGTCTGATTGGGCCAATACGACTTTTAAGGCCAACATAAAGCGCGACAGTTCACCGCCGGAGGCAATTTTGTTTAATGGTCCAGCCGGAGCGCCGGGGTTCGTCGCAATTTCAAAGGCCACCCGGTCCCAGCCGGATGCCCCCCAAGTGCTTTCTTCGTCCAAGGCCGTAATGCGAGTGCTGAAATCAGCTGATCCCAAACGTAAGGGGCCCAGTTCATTGCAAACGGCTTGGTCCAAGCCCTGCGCCGCATGTTTGCGGGCCTGACTAAGCTTTGCGGCCGTTTCACCATAAGCACCTCTGGCTTGAGTTTCGGCATGGGCCAGAGCATCTAAGTGTTCGCCACCATCGTCAATTTCAGCCAGCTGTCGGCTTAAATCTTCGAACAGTCCCGCCAAGGCCGTAATGTCGACGTTGTGTTTTCGTGCCAAAGCCCGCAAAGCAAACAAGCGTTCTTCGACCTGTTCCAAATGACGGGGGTCTAGGTCTACACGATTTGCCGCTTGATTGAGCTCTTGCAGACCAAGAGCCACATATTCTGCGGCTTGGTCCAAAGCCTTTAAAGACGTGTCTAAAATGCCATCTGCTTTTTCGATGACGGGTTCTAACGCGCGAATAGAATTGCGCAGCAAGCGTTCAACACCCTTGCCACCGTCCAAAGCCTTTGACGCCGCATTCATGGCATCGATCAGCTTTTCGCCGTGCATCAACATTTGCCGTTCTTGGGCCAGACTTTCTTCTTCGCCTTCTTGGGGATTAAAGGTGCGTAATTCTTCGACCGCATGACGTAAGAATTCTTCGTCTTGACGCGCGGCGTGCAAAGCGTCTTCGGCGCGTTTGCGTTCGGCGGCGGCTTCACGCCACGTTTTGTGCGCGGCCTTAACGGATTTCAACAATGCCCCATGACCACCGTGGGTGTCCAAAAGCCCGACATGGGTGGCCGGATTCAAAAGACGGTGGTTGTCAAATTGACCATGAATTTCAACAATTTCATCGCCAATTTCGCGCAGCAAACCAACGCTGACCGTTTGATCGTTGATAAAGGCTCGGGACCGTCCGTCCGCGCTCAACTGACGGCGCACAATCAAGGCTTCGCCATCCAAATCGAGGCCGTGTTCTTTCAAAATCATAAAGGCCGGATGGTCCGAATTTAAGTTGAATTCTGCGGTGACCATGGCTTGGTCGGTGCCATGACGGACCAAGCGAGCCTCTGCGCGGCTGCCCAAAGCCAGACCAAGACTATCCAACAAAATCGATTTACCCGCTCCTGTTTCGCCCGTCAAAACGCTGAGGCCTTGAGCAAAATCAAGGTCCAGTTTTTCAATCAAAACAACATTACGAATAGAAAGACGGCTTAACATGCGGGCGGGAGCCTTTCTGAATTACCAGAGCTTGTACCAAGAACTATCGGCTTCTTCCTTAATCGTCGGATCATCCAAAAGGGCATAGGTTTCAAGATACCAAGGGCTTGATTTAAAATTGTGACCCAAAACGGCCGCCGTTTTACGCGCTTCGCTTTGCATGCCTAGGGCCAGATAGCTTTCGACCATACGGTGGAGCGCTTCTGGCACGTGGGTGGTGGTTTCAAATTTTTTGATCACAACGTTAAAGCGGGTGATCGCGGCCAGCCATTGACCACTCGATTGATAATACCGACCAACCTTCATTTCCTTGCCAGCCAAGTGATCATAAGTCAGATCGATTTTCAGACTGGCATCTCTGGCATAATTACTTTTGGGAAAACGCGTGATCAGTTCTTTTAAAGTACTCAGTGCCAATTGGGTCATCAATTGATCCCGCCCCACATCCGAAATCTGCTCGTAATAGCAAAGGCCTTTCAGGTAATAGGCGTAATCCACATCTTTGTTGCCGGGGTGCAGTTGGATATAACGATCCAAGGCGACCACGGCTTCGTCATATTGGTTGGCCATATATAAACTATAGGCCGCCATAATCTGGGCTTTTACAGCCCATGTTGAATACGGGTGCTGGCGTTCAACTTCGTCAAATTTGGTTGATGCGGTCGCATAGTTGCTTTGTTCCAGGTCATCAACGGCGACGTTATACAGTTCTTCGACCGAAACTTCAGAAAAGGTTTGCGGGGCAGCGGTTTGGGCCGGATCGCCAGAACAGGCCACGGCCCCAAAAGCCAACGTCAAAGTCAGTGTCACAACACGAAGTGAAGAGTGAATTGCCATGGTTTGTATGGTTTTCCCAGTGCTAACGTTTAACCAGAATCAAGGTCCGGATTCAATATTTGGCAGATTATATCACGGGGAATACAAGTTGTGTCCATAAAACCAATAAAAAAAAGCCTCTGAGCCATTACCGATCAGAGGCTTTTAAAGCTTTATTTTTAGCGCTCGCCAAGGGACAGCCTTCGTTTGTAAAAAACTAGGCGGTTGCTGGGCTGGCTGCGACGGTCGCTTTGGTCAATGCACCGGAACCCGTGTTTTGAGAAACCAAGCCGCTGTCATGATCAACCATATCGACAATTTCATAATTCGCAGGATCAGAGAACAAGGCGTTCAACAATTGATTGTTCAAGGCGTGGCCGGAGCGAACCCCCGTGTAATGACCTTCGATAGGATTGCCCGCCAAATAAAGATCACCAACCGCGTCCAATATTTTGTGACGCACAAATTCATCATCAAAGCGCAGGCCTTCTTCATTCATGATTTTATCACCGCTGATGACCACCGCATTGTCGAGCGACCCACCCTTGGCAAGACCAGCGGCCCACAAGGCTTCGACTTCGTGCATAAAACCGAATGTACGCGCGCGGGCAATTTCGTCTTTAAAGACACCATCGTTCAGGCCAACAGAGAAATCTTGGCTGGCAATAACCGGGCTCGCAAAATCGATGGCAAAATCCAGTGAGAAGCCATCGGCGGCTTCTAACGTTGCGGTTTTATCGCCTTCGGTGATGGATACGGTTTTCAAGATACGAATGATTTTGCGTGGAGCATCTTGTTCAACAACGCCCGCACAATCAATCAAGAACAGAAACGGAGCCGCACTGCCATCCATAATCGGCACTTCCGCGCCACCAACTTCGATGGTGACGTTATCGATACCCGCACCAGCCAGAGCGGCCATCAGGTGTTCGACGGTACCAATGGTTTTACCATCTTTGGAACCAATTGTGGTGCACAGGCGGGTATCGCAAACGTTATCAAAAGCAGCTTTGATTTCGGCGCCTTCGCCCGCAACGTCTGTGCGGCGGAAGGTGATGCCCGCATCAACGTCTGCTGGTAACAAGGACATGGAAACTTTTTCACCGGAATGCAAACCAATGCCCGTGCAACTGATGGCACTTTTTAAGGTTTTTTGCTTGATGATCATTTCTGGTTTATCCAATTGCTTACCCACGGAAGTCTCTCGCTTTCTTGACTGCTTTTTATATTTTGGAGCAACACCCCAAAAGAATAGAGCGCTTCAGTTATGGGTATACCACCCTCACCTGAAGCGCTCAAATCAAACAGTGTTACCTTTTGTTACAGTCTCTTGGACTTCAAAAGGCCTTAATTAGCTTGGCGACGCAAGAACGCCGGAATATCCAAAAGATTTGGCTCTGCCTGAGATTGCTGGAGCTGTTCTTGGGGGTCCAAGCCGCCCAAAGTGGGTTCCAAATCAACAGAACTTTGGCTGCGCATAACCGGTGTTGTGGTCGGTTGAGCTGGTGCCGTATGCATATCCGTAAAATCATCTTCAGCAGGCGGTGTCGGCGCGGGCGTTGATTTCTGGCCAAAGGCTGAAACTTTGCTCATCGCCCCACCGGTCACCCGAGCAAACAAGCTTGGTGTAGCTTCGGAAGGTTTTTGCGGTTCACGGGCATCAGATAGTGCACCGTTCATAATCGCTGCTTCGGCCATGGGATCGGGCGTTGACTTAACCCCACTTGGCGTAACAACAGGTTCTGAAGGAATGAAGGGATCTTCGTTCAAGGCACTGGGCATAGCCGCCGGAGCTGTAAACAGTTCGGTTTCGGTCTGGGCAACACTTGGCTCATTGACGAGATTGACGTGCCCGCTTTGAAGTGTTTCTTTAACCTGATCAGAAAACTCGTTTTGCGCCCCCCCAAAATCAAGGGCCATATCAGGAGCCAAGGCTTCATTGACAATGTTTTCAGCAATATCCGCATTTGTTGCGCTAAATTCTGAGATGTCGGTATTTTCTTCGACGACAATACCTTCGACCGGGTCCGGTGTTGTTTCGCTGAGCACTTGAGCGACGGAAGGTTCGCGATCTTCAGGAATTTCTAATATTTCCAAAATTTCCTCGGCTTCTGGAGCCGGGACATGAACCGTAGAAACGGCTTCGCTATGCACGTTCAGAACGGCCGGTTCAGGACGCACGCTGGCTTCGGCATCGATACCCGTTGCCACAACAGAAACCCGGATGGAACCTTCTAATGAGTCATCAAAGGTCGAACCAAAGATAATATAAGCATCGTCGTCCACTTCGGACCGAATACGGTTTGCGGCTTCATCAACTTCATACAACGTCATATCCGACCCCCCCGTGATGTTGATCAACACGCCATTGGCTCCGGCCATGGATGTGTCATCTAACAAGGGGTTAGAGATTGCGGCTTCGGCAGCATCCAAAGCACGGCGTTCGCCTTCGGCTTCGCCTGTGCCCATCATTGCTTTACCCATTTCGCTCATCACGGAACGGACGTCTGCAAAGTCCAAATTAATCAGACCCGGCATCACCATCAAATCGGTAATACCGCGAACGCCAGAATACAACACATCGTCGGCCATTTTAAAGGCATCTGCGAATGTTGTTTTTTCGTTGGCAACACGGAACAGATTTTGGTTCGGAATGACAATCAACGTATCAACATATTGTTCTAAATCTTCGATACCTTTGTCGGCGATGGCTTGGCGGCGCTGGCCTTCAAATTGAAAAGGCTTGGTCACTACGCCCACGGTCAACACACCCAAATCGCGAGCGGTGCGGGCAATAACCGGCGCGGCACCCGAACCAGTACCGCCACCCATTCCGGCAGCGATAAAGACCATATGCGAACCTTTTATTTGTTCGGTAATTTCTTCGATGGATTCTTCGGCAGCGGCACGGCCAATTTCCGGCTTTGATCCGGCACCCAAACCTTGAGTCAATCCAGAGCCCAATTGAATGCGACGATCCGTTTTCGAAAACGCCAGGGCCTGAGCATCGGTATTGGCAACCAAGAATTCGACGCCTTCGAGCTGGGCGGCAATCATGTTGTTGACCGCGTTACCACCGGCACCACCGACACCCACAACAGAGATCCGTGGTTTCAGTTCAATAGCTTCATTTTGGGGCACGCTTAAATTGATACTCATAATGGGATTCCTCACTCCATCCGTTTGTATACTTATCAGCCACAAACCCTTAATATTTAGTAACTTTATCCGAGTCGCTAAAATTAAAAATTTCCGAGTCCTTAATCATTTCTG
>NVSZ01000003.1 GCA_002732845.1 Rhodospirillaceae bacterium | reverse complement strand
GGCGGGTGAATTGTTAGAAGTCGGAACGCGTCTGTTGGCCCCCCTGATTGTTTTGTTTGGCGCTTATGTGTTTATCAACGGTCACCTGACTCCGGGCGGTGGCTTTCAAGGCGGTGCTATTATTGCCTCGGCCGTTTTATTGCTGTTGCTGACCAATCCGCTTCGCCGCTTTAGCCACCGTTTGATTGCGCGTTTGGAATCCACCATGGGGCTGTTTTATGTCGCCATCGGTATTTTGGGTATGGCCATGGCTGGGGGCTTTTTGGACAACCATATTTTACCGTTGGGCGAATTTGGGGCCTTGTTGTCGGCCGGAGCGATTCCATTGATTTATGTTCTGATCGGTTTGAAAGTCGGTGCCGAATTTAGCTCGATGATGGTGAGCTTGTCTGAAACGGAGGATCAATAATGGTCTATGTTATGATGGGCACCGGATTTATTTTGATCCTGATCGGGCTGTACGGGGCGCTGACCAATACAAATATCATGCGCATGATCGTATCCTTTACCGTTGCCAATACAGGCACCAATCTGGTGTTGGTTTCGGTTGGTTATATGACCGGACGTACCGCGCCAATTTTGGATGATGCGGTTCCGGTCGTTGACGCCGTACACCGTATTATCGATCCGCTTCCCCAAGCGTTGGTCCTAACCGCCATTGTCATTGGTTTGGGCGTCACCGCGTTGATGTTGGCCTATGCTTATCGTTTGTATGAAACCAAACGCACCTTGAATATTTCTAAATTTAAGGAGCTGAAATGGTAAGTGCAATTTTCATCATTACCACCGGATTAGGCACCGCCTTTTTACTGGGACTTTTGCGCGACAGTCAAAAAGGCCTTGCCTATGGCTTAACGGTTTTGGCGTTGGCGTTCATGAGTTGGATCGCCGCCGATTGGACTTGGGCCTTAGCCTCCGGGGCGGTGCAAACCGTTGATGTGTATACCGCCGGCGTGAAACCACCGTTTGCCATTAATCTGCGCATGGGACTAGCCGAGGCTTCGTTGGTGTTGTTGGTATCCTTAAGTGGTTTATTGTCAGCAATTTATTTAAAACGATCTCTGTTGCGTTTGGGGCGTCGCGCTATGGCGGTCTTGTTGATTGCGATCATGGCGTTCAGCGGCATCATCCTCAGCCGCGATATCTTTAATATCTTTGTGTTTTTCGAATTGGCCGTGATCGCCACGGGTGGTCTGGTGCTGTTGTCCGAAGACAAACGCGCCTTGGGTGCGGGCTTTAAATACCTGATCATTTCCCAGATCATTTCGATCTTGATGTTGYTGGGCATTATCTTTGTCTATCACGACAGCGGCAGCCTTAACATTGACCACATTGTGCAAGCTTCAACGTTTGCCAAGGGCAGTTCGGTGGCATTTTTCTTGTTGCTGATGGCATTTGTGGCCGAACTTAAACCGTTCCCGGCGAACGGTTGGGCGTTGGATATTTACGAGTCCGCGCATCCGGCCTTTTCCGCAATATTTTCGGCGGCGTCCGGTGCTGCGGCTTTGTTTGCCATGGATAAAATTCTGCTGATTGGCGGGGCAAGCTGGCTTCCCTTGGTCACGGGCATTGGTATCTTTACGTTTGTTGCATCCAATGTCTTGGCGTTATCGCAAACCAATGATCGACGGTTGCTGGGGTATTCGTCCATCGCGCAAATTGGTTTGATCTTGACCGTGATCGGGCTCAAAGACGTTTTGGGTGATGGCTATATGTTCATCGCTGGCGGCATTTTGTTTGCCCACGCGATTGCCAAGGCGGGCCTGTTTTGGATTTCCGGCATGGTCAAAGGTCGAGACTTGACCGACTGGGCCGTTCTGCGCAAAAACCCACTGTTGATCTTTGCTTTTGTCACGTTCATGGCGATGTTGGTTGGGCTTCCCCCGTTCCCTGGTTTTTATGCAAAATGGGAACTGGTGCATACCTTGATGGCCGAAGGACGCGGCGGTTTGGTGGCGATGATCTTGGTCGGATCCCTCATCGAAGCCGGATATTTGTTCCGCTGGTTTGGTTATATCCTGAAACGCGAACAAACCGCCGAAGCCATCACTTTTTCAGTCCGCAAAGTTGGCGTGGTGATGATCACGGCGATTGCGGGTTGGACCATCGGTTATCTCTGGGGCGAGCTTTCGGGCAACGTAAACTTACTCAGCAATGGAATATTGCTGTTTGCCTTGGCGTTTTTGTTCCTTGAAGGTTTGGACGCCCGCATCAAAAATACCATCGCCATTGTTGGGCTGGTGGGCCTGTTCGTCTTGAGCTACCCCGATTACAATCCCTTGCAGCTGATTTTTGCCAGCATCATCTTGATTGGTGGCGCGGTGATTTTGTTGGCCAGCTATCATGAACGCGGCCCCCGCATCGGCTTTTATCCGTCAACGCTTTTGATGTTTGCGGGCATGGCGATGTTGATCGTTGCCGAAAATTCATTTGCCTTTTTTGCCGCGTGGGAGACCTTGACCATTGGTTCGTACTTCCTGATTTTACGCGGTAAAAATTCTGAACCTCATGCTTTGTCTTACATCCTGTTTTCGCTGGGCGGTGCCTTTGCCATTTTGGCGGGCTTTGCGTTGGCGGCGGATGGCCAAGCGGTGTTTTTGATTTCTGGTTTGTCCAAGGTCGCCGAAGACGCGGCGCCTTGGGTCTTCATCCTTTTGGCCACAGGATTCCTGACAAAGACTGCGGCGATTGGTTTGCATATTTGGTTGCCCGGTGCGCACGCCGAGGCTGAAACCGATGTGTCGCCGATGGTGTCGGGCATTTTGTTAAAAGCCGGGTTGTTTGGTTTGATGGTTTTGTTGATGACCATGGGTAAAACCCAACTGTATGGTGTTGAACTGACCCATATCTTGTTGTGGATCGGTGCGTTATCGGCGCTGTTGGGCAACTTGATGGCGGCGTTTCAAGAAGATGCCAAACGCTTGCTGGCGTATTCATCGATTGGACAAATGGGCTATGCCTTGTTCGGCTTGGCGATGATGAACCATCTGGGCTGGCTGATGGCGTTGATGTTTGTGATCAACCATTATGTATATAAATCGATGTTGTTCTTGGCGGTTGGCGGTGTTGCCAAACGCACAGGCACCCGGTTGATGTATAAAATGGGTGGTCTGATCACGTTGATGCCGATGACATTTGTGGCGGTCCTGATTGGTATTATTGCCATGTCTGGTGTGCCGCCATTATCCGGATTTGGTGGGCGCTGGANNYYSTRTNAATGCGATTTTGACGGCGGAATATCGCTTGCCAATGATCGTCATTTTCTTGTCTGGTCCGATTGCATTCTTGTATCTGTTTCGTTTGATCCACACCATTYTCTTAGGCCAATTAAAAGACGAACATCGCCGCCTCAAGGAACCTCCGTTTTGGATTGTCGTTCCGCAAATGATCTTTATCGCGTTTTTGATGGGCTTTGCGATTTTCCCCGGCTTGGCGCTTCGCCGCGTGGATACYTATCTGGCGGACCTGTTCCCMAATCACGGGTTGAGCTGGTCAGGCCTGACCATCACCAGTGAATTTGGCTATTGGAATCCSGTGGCGATYATGATTGTC
The DNA here is from genome assembly GCA_002732845.1 of Rhodospirillaceae bacterium. Classification (GTDB taxonomy): domain Bacteria; phylum Pseudomonadota; class Alphaproteobacteria; order Rhodospirillales; family Magnetovibrionaceae; genus JANLGW01. Next base: position 65,477 of record NVSZ01000003.1, on the reverse strand, counting down.
ACRATGGTGATYTTTGGCACYTTGTTGGCATGGCTGAYGTTTWTAAAYCGCAARGCKCAGCGGGTGAAACAGTTTAACATCGTMTTTTCYGCCGAACGYCCGTWCCGTCCGGAAACGACCCATTTTGCGTGGAACTTTTTTGCCCCGTACMGSAAAGCCYTGGGCTTTTTGATGCAGCCGTTTGTSACRCAGTTTTGGGATTTYATCASCMGYATKTTRCAYACCGTRTCYGAYGTWKYGCGGCGMGTGTAYACSGGCGATGGTCAGCATTAYGCKSTSCATTATTTRGGCTTTGTYGTGGTTATTTATATGTTTTGGGTAGGGGCRTAASGTCATGGAAAAYGKCMTGGAATTTACATGGATTAAAATTCCCTATGCGATGCTGACGGTGTTCATCGTCTTTAACTACGGCATGATTTTGACCGCTTTGATTCAAAAAATCGGCGCGCGGGCCGGACGTCGTTTTGGYATYCCRATTTAYCARAACTACCTTGAYYTGCTGAAAAACTATGCAAAACGGTCCAGCATTACCCATGGCTATATGTTTTATCTGGCCCCGGTATTTCGCCTGACGGGTGGCATTGGTTTATTGGTTTTTGTGCCGACGATTTTTGACTCGGAAATGTTTTCAAACCTGTCGTTTTCCGGCGATTTAATTTTGGCGCTGTATTTTGTGTTCTTTGGAACATTGGGCATGGCGTTGGGGGCTGGCGAAAGCGGACACCCGCACGCCGCCATTGGTGTGTCGCGGGGCTTGGCTCAGGTGACCACGGCGGAATTACCCTTTGTCATCGCGGTGTTTGCCGTGGCGCTGCAATATCAAAGCCTGTCGTTTGTCGATATCGTCGCGGCCCAGCAAGGCGGCATTCAAAACTGGACTTTATTCACCAACCCGTTTGCGGTGATTGCCGGTACGATGGCGTTTTTGGGTGCGATGATGCGGCCTCCGTTTGATGTGGTCTTGGCCCCTCAAGAAATTCCCATTGGCCCGCCGACGGAATACCATTCGTCTTATTTGGCGCTGATGCAAACCAACCGGGTGTTGTTTCCGGTGGCGAAAATCGTGGTGTATATGAACCTGTTTTTCGGCGGTGCGACCAGCTGGACCGAATTTGCGGTAAAGGTGTTCTTGCTTTATTTATTTTCAGCATTTGTGGGTGTTGTATTTCCGCGTTTTCGCGTGGAACAATCCATTCGCTGGTTTTTGGTGTGGGCGGTGCCAGTCAGCATCGTCAGCCTGTTTTGGGTGTGAGGTCATATGAAAGACGAACTTAAAAAACGTGTGATAAAAGGCCCTGATGGATTCGAATTCGAAGTCGATCCAATGCAGGACTATTTCTGTGAAGAGCCGCCAAAAGAACATCCTCCGATTTATGTAAAAATTGTCGAGGACCTGTTCAATTGGGCGCGCTCTGAATCGATTTGGATTTTGGGTTTTGGCACGGGCTGTGGGGCGATTGAAATGCGCCCGCTGATGACGCCGCGTTTTGATGCGTATCGGTATGGCGTGCAATGGCGACCGACCCCACGCCAAGCCGATTTGCTGATGATTTCAGGCTACCTTTCGACCAAGACCCTCAAACGCGCGATCCGTGCCTATGAACAAATGCAAAACCCCAAATACGTGGTGGGGTTGGGGTCGTGCACCATCAACGGCGGCATGTATTGGGATTCCTACAATACCATTAAAAAACTGGATGAATATCTGCCCGTGGACACCTATATCGCGGGCTGTATGCCGCGCCCCGAAGCCTTGTTGGCGGGGTTTAACGACATCAAAAAAATCATTCGCGCCGGCAAAGCCGAAGGCGCAAATGAATACGCTAAAAATTTCGAATGGTACAAAAAAAACCAAAAGCAAGTCATCAAGGATTGGGATATGCCCGATTATAACTGGTAAAAAATTATGCTTGAACTTTATGACACCTTAAAAGAGCGTTTTAAGCTCGGCGAACTGAAACAACAGCGCGATGACCTTGCGTTTGTCACGGTTGAGGCGGATCGGCTTCATGAATTGCTGTCGCATCTGCGCGATGTCGAAGGCTATACGCACCTTGTGCTTTTAACCGCAGTCGATTGGATCGAAGAAGATCTGTTCCAACTGACGTATTTGGTGAATAATCGCGACGAAGCCTGTGACATCGGCGTGCGCGTGATGTTGCCGCGCGACAACACAACCATGAAAACCATTCACGATATCTGGCCCACGGCGGCGACTTATCAGCGTGAGTTACGCGAAATGTTTGGCATTGATTTTCCGGGCTCTCCGCGTGTTGATGAAGAATTTATTTTGGAAGGCTGGGATGACATTCCACCGTATCGCCGCGAATTCGATACCAAAGCGTATTCCGACAAAACCTTTGCCGTTCGACCGGGCCGCGAAACCCATGACCCGGCCGCATACATGAAACAACAACGCGAAAAAGGGGAAGGCTAACATGGCACCGTATGAACCAGACCGCAGCCAGTACCCAAGCAAAAAAGCCGATGGAACGTTGGACATTGATTTAACGTCCGGCAAATATCTAAAACTGTGGCAAGGCCCAAATCACCCCGGAATTACGGGCAACATGTCGGTCGAATTGACGGTGTGTGGTGATGAAGTGGTTGAAGGCAAAACCCATGTGGGGTACCTGCACCGCGGCTTTGAAAAGCTGATGGAACGCCGCACCTTTATTCAATGTTTTCCGATTGTCTGTCGCATTTGTGTGCCAGAACCCGATTTCAACGAATACTGTTATGCCGCCGCGATCGAAGAACTGGCGGGCATCAAATCCCCCGAACGTGCCGATTGGATGCGCACGTTGATTTTGGAAATGGGACGGTTCAACAGTTACATGATGTATCTGGGCGGCCAATCCGGAAGCTTTGGTTTGGGCGTAATCGGTCAATGGACAACTTACGTGCGCGATTTAATGTTGGACCGTTTCGAAGAACTGACGGGCGCGCGCATTTATCACATGTTCATTTTGCCGGGCGGGGTCCGTGATGGTCTTCCCGACGGCTTTGACAAACGCATGGAAGAAACCCTGAAAGTCGCCGAGCAAACGTTGAAAGACGTCAAAAACGTGATGTTTCAGAATGCGGTGTTCAGAAAACGCGCCATAGGTGTCGGTTATATCGACCCAAAACTGTTCGATACGTATGGCGTAACCGGGCCCAATGCGCGCGGTGGCGGAGTTGCMAAAGACGTGCGCAAAGACCAGCCTTATTTGGTGTATAATGAATTGGATTTCGAGCCCAACATCGGCACGGATTCAGACATCTTTACCCGCGCTGATGTGCGCCGCCGAGATGCTTTGCAGTCGCYCGATCTTATTCGTCAGATTTTGTCCAAAATGCCCCGCGAAGGTGAGCTGATGGCGAAAATCCCCAATGTGTTGCATTGGAAAATCCCGCGTGGAGAAACCTATATCCGTGGTGAATGTTCACGTGGTGAATACGGGTATTATTTGGTCACAGATGGCAGCGGTTATCCGCGCCGGGTGAACGTGCGCGGACCGTCTTATACCCATGCGATGGCGTTGTTAGAACGCTTGATCGTGAATTTAAATATCGCCGATGTGGCGGGCCTGATGGTTTCGCTGCACACCTACCCACCCGAGATTGAGAGATAACAATGCCCCTAAAAAATATCCTATCTCCTTTCCGAGCGTGGAAATATTTATTTCGAAACCCGGTAACCATCCGCGATCCTTTGAATGATCGTCCGGGGGCCGCGCGKTATCGGGGCTTTCATCAAAACGATGCGCAAAAATGCATTGGGTGTGGAACGTGCGAAACCATCTGTCAAAACGGCGCTATCGATATGGTTCCGGTTGATGGGTTCGAAGGCGGCAAAGACATCAAAACCAAGGACGGTGATTCCGGCCTGCGCCCGCGCATCGATTATGGACGGTGCTGTTGGTGTGCGTTGTGCGTTGACGTCTGCATGACCGGATCGTTGACCATGTCGAATTCTTACACTTGGGTTGACGCGGACGCGGATGCGTTTCGTTTTATTCCCGGTGTGGAAAAGAAAGATTGGGACGATGCCGAATTGGGCTATCGCCGCCCCGAAGGCCATACCTTAACTCTGCACGACCGCGTGCCTATGGGCGAATTGGAAAGCGAAAAACGCATCGACAATTTTTCTGAAATTGTTGCGGGCTATACGATTGAACAAGCCAAGCTGGAAGCCGACCGCTGCGTCGAATGCGGCCTGTGCATTTCAACCTGCCCGGCGCACATGTCGATCCCGCAATACATCAAAACGATCCGGGATGGCGATTATGAAGCCGGCCTGAAACTGTTGTATGAAACCAATCCGTTTTCCCAAGTGTGCGGACGCGTGTGTACACACAAATGTGAAACAGCCTGTGCGTCACGTCATGAAGGCGACCCCATTGCCATCCGTTGGTTAAAACGCCACATCACGGATCAGGTGCCTTATAAGCGTTACGCTAAAATTTTAGGCAAACCGAAAAAGGCCACAGGAAAATCGGTTGCCATTGTGGGCTCTGGCCCAGCAGGATTGACTGCGGCGTTTGACTTGGCGCGCATGGGGCATAAAGTGACCGTGTTCGAAGCCTTGAAAAAGCCCGGTGGTATGCCCCGTTACGGAATCCCTGAATACCGTATGCCGTACGATGCCCTAGACCGMGACATCGGCGTGATTGAGGCTATGGGTGTTGAAATCAAGTGCAATACGCGCATCGGTACCAAGATCAAAATGGACGACCTGCGTAAAGATTATGATGCCGTGGTGTTGGCGATTGGTCTGCATCTGGGCCGATCCACCCGCATCCCCGGTTCGGATCACAAAGACGTCGGCAAAGCCGTGGATTTGCTGCGGGAAATTACCGATGGTAAAAAAATCAAGGTTCCCAAACAGGCCGTGGTGATTGGCGGCGGCAACGTTGCCATGGACATCGCCCGCAGTCTTGCCCGTTTGCAAAAGCAAAAATACGGCAAGGTGAATATGATCGTCAGCGCCTTAGAAGATTTAGAGCATTTCTTGGCTGACGCGGATGAAGTCAAAGAATGTGGCGAAGAAGGCATCGAAATTTTGGATGCTCGTGGACCACAAGAAATCATGGTTGATGGTAAAGGCAAAATAGTTGGGCTGAGAACGTGGGCGGTGAAATCGATCTTTGATGCCAAGGGCCGCTTTGCCCCCAGCTATGACGAAGACGATGAACAAATCCACAAAGCCGATCAAGTCATTGAAGCCATCGGTCAGGCATCGGATATAAGCCTGTTGGGCGAAGACTTAACCGAAGCCTTGGAATGGAACCGGGGCCGCCTGCAAGTGGACGACGCCGGGCGCACGTCCGAAGGCTGGCTGTGGTCCGGTGGCGATTGTGTCAAAGGCCCTGACGTCATTCATGCGGTGGCCGATGGTCATCGCATCGCCGACAGCATTCAGGCAGTGTTCCAAACAAAGGAGGCTAAGGTATGAGAAAAGGGCACGGATATAAAACGCTCAAACCCCTCGCGACCCTGCAAGAGGTTTTGGATGTGGCGATGGAATTCGAACGCACGGCGCGTGATTTTTATACCGACCTTATCCCTAAGGTGAGTAAAAATTTGCGGTACTTGGTCGAAGATTTAGCCGCAGAAGAACAGCGTCATTTTGACTTGTTTGACGCAATGGCAAAAAAAACCAGCGTGGATCGTTTGTTAAAAACCAAAATCAAACGCCCCGCCTCGGACCGCAAGTTTTCCGATTGCATTCATGTGCCTGAATTGGGCGACAAACCTGACGATCAGGAAGTCTTGCAATACGCCTTGATGCGCGAACATGCCGCGATGGAACAATACGAAGCCTTGGCCAGCGAGACACCTGCTGGGCCGTTAAAAGACCTGTTTACATTTTTAGCGATCGAAGAAACCAAACACAAAAACGAGCTTGAAGCCGTGTATTACGAAATCGTGCACAGCGGTGGTGTTTAGGTCCTGACCCTAAGGCGACTTTGTGGCAAAAGCGATGCGGTTGATGCCGCTTTGCTTGGCCATTGCCAAAACATCGGTGATGCGTTGATAAGGCACAGCCCCGTCACCACCCAATTTCAGCACACGTTTTGAATCTTCATGAAAAATGGCCGTCAGGCGAAGGACCAAAACATCGTCAGACACGGGTTCAGAATCCAACAACAATGTGCCGTTTTCCATCACTTCCAATGTGGTCACGACCGGATCTTGCAAGGGGTCAGATTTGGCGGTGGGTAAATCAACACGCAAAGCTTCCGCCATCAAGGGGGCCGCAACAATAAAGATCACCAACAATACCAACATTACATCCACCAACGGCGTAACGTTAATATCGCTCATGGGCTGGTCGGGGCCACCGTCTGAAATGTTGCCAGCCATGTTACGCGCTCTCTTTTAAGGTGGATAAAAGGCGCACGGCATTGCTGTCGACGGCTCCGAACAAACGCCTCAGTTGGCGCAATAAAAGGTTATAGCCGACAACCGCCGGGATCGCCGTGAACAAACCCACGGCGGTGGCGACCAAGGCCTCGGCCACGGGGCCAGCGATCAGGTCCATGCTCAAGGTTTCGGCTCCCCCCAAACCCTGCAAAGCATGCATGATGCCCCAAACGGTGCCCAACAATCCGATGAACGGGGCGGTGTTGCCGATGGTGGCTAACATCGTTAATCCGGTTTCAAAATTAAGGCGGCTTTCTCTGGCTAAGGCTTCGATCAATGAACGAGCATCGCTTGCCGATACAGTCGTCATGCCGTTTAAGATATGGGCAGAAGGTGTGTGCGGGGCGGGTATGCCCACACCCTTAAAATGACGTTCTGCTTTGAAGGCTGAAAACAATTGAGCACTTTTAAAAATCATGATGGTCCAACTGACCAGCGACATGACGATTAAGGTGATGAATACGCCGCGCACGATGGCATCGGCATCGGACCACCATGACATCATTTCTAAATTTACATTTTCCATAACAGGTCCTTTTAAGTTTTCATTAGCCAGAGGTCAGACGGAAATCAAACGGAATCAGCACTTCCCCATCAACCACTTTTCCGCCGCGTGTCGCGGGGGCAAAACGCCAGCGTAATACGGCAACGCGGGCGGCTCGGTCCAACAGGCCATAACCGGAACTGGTGTCCGTCACGACACTTTTTACACCGCCATCCGCCCGCACAAAAACCCGTAAAATAACGCGCCCTTCCATGCCCCGTTTTCGGGCTTGGGTTGGATAGGCAGGCTTAGGGTTTTTTAAATAAGCGACATGCTGGCTGGGTGGCACGTAAGCGGGACGAGACGCAATGGTTTCTGGTTTTGATTGAACGATAGGTTTGGGGGTCGGCTTGRGTTTAACGATGGGTTTAACTTTAGCAATGGGCTTAGGTTTGGGTTTGAACTTAGGTTTAGGCTTAGGCTTTAGTACGGGTTTTGGCTCAGGTTTCGGTTTTACCTTCGCAACTTGAACAGGGCTGGGTTGCGAGACAGCCACCGGTATAATTTTGGGTTCCACGACTTTTTTGGGGATGGTCTCTGGGGGGATGTCTTCAATTGGCTCTTCTTGTTTTGGGGCCCCCGAAGAGGCCAATTCAACAACTTCAAAACTGCTGAGAATTTGCGGTGGTGTTGTGGTCTTTTGATCCGTTTGGACAAAGCCCCAAAACAATGCCCCATGCACAACCACAGCCATCCCAAGGGAGGCTGTGGCTTTTAAAATGGTTTGGTGCACAAAGGGCATTGTCTGGCTTTGACTTAGAACATTCCGGTCAGGCGAATGTAAAATGCGCGACCGGGTTCATTCACTTGTGTCTCTGTTGCGTCAAATGAATTGCCCTTGTTTAAATGGCTGGCATAGGTCGTATCGAACATGTTGGTTACGCCAAAGCCTAAGTCCAGGTTATCGGTCAGGGAATTTGCCGCATAAAAATCAGCGGTGACATAGCCCGCTGTTTTTCCGACATCGCGCCCACTGCCTGTGGCTGTATCATCGTCCACACGGGTTTGCTTCATGGCCGCATTGCCGCGCACACCCAACAACCAACCCTTTGTTGGATAGGAAACATCCATGGTCATTTTCAATGGTGGAATTTGTGCCAAGGCACCGTTGGTGTCGGAGTTTTCACCACGGGTGAAGGTCAAGGAACTGACCATTGAAATTTTGTTGGCAAAGGTGCGGTTTGCAGAAAGGTCAAAACCCATCAAGTTCGCATCAATGTTGCGAAACACAACGGCTGTATCGTTGAGCAAAATTTCGCTTTGTCCACGCGCCACGTCTCGGAAGATGTAATCGTTTACGCGGTCATAATAAGCCGAAGCCGACACGTCAAATCCACCAAGATTTGTATTCATGCCCACATCAATTTGATAATGTTTTTCAGGATTCAAACGGGCGTTGCCAATAATACGATTGGTGGCCGTCATATTATCAGCCGCAATGGTGCGTTCCGTTGTATCAGCGGTCCGCACAGAACGACTAAGCGTCATATAGGAAGAGGTATCCTTGCTATATTTTTGTTCAAACCGCATCAAACCACTGATGTTGTGTTCGGTGACGTCTGAAAATTCATAACCGTAATACATACTGTACAGTTGGTTGGCGGAACGATCCGCGCCCATGGCCGCGATATCGGCAACAATGTTCGTTTTACCAGCGGTGACGTTGACGTTGTCATAGCGCAGTCCAAATTTAACCGAACTTGTGTCGTCAAAGGCGTATGTGGTTTCCCCAAACAAACCAATTTCGCGGCTTTCGACACCCGGCCAAATATAGGCTTGCGTGGTATCAACGTTGGTGGTGTTTGTGCCCCGATAGCGAATGGCGGTGCGATCTAGGCCTTTGTAGTCAAGGCCAAGCAAAACGGGCAGACCTGAAACCTTCAGATCACCTTCGACCTTAAAACCTTGGGTATCGGAGGTGCTGGGCGTTTTCATGTACATCGCGCCAACAGTCCGCAAAGAATAGTTATCCATCAGGTGATCGACGCGGGTATCATAGGCATTAAAGCGGAACGTTTTGACTGTTGAGCCCTCGACATCTTTTTTGAATTTCAGGCGAATAACGCCTGTGGTGGCATCGGGAGAATCCATGCCGGCACCCGCGAACAAGACATCCGTTGTATTGTCATATTCATAACCCAATGTAAGTTCTGTGCGGGCGTTAGGAGTCCAGCCTAATTCTAAACCGGATGACCATTGATTGAACGCACTGCGAACTTTTTTGCCAGATCCATCACTGTAATTTGCGGCATGGCTTTTGGTTCCGGAAACTTTCACGTAGCCTTCACCCAGCTTATAAGCGGCGTCTAAGTTGCTGGTATAAGCGGAATCGTTTGAATTTCCGCCAATACCAAATTTAACCTGATACGGTTTTTGATCATCAAGAGCAGGACGTTTGCGTTCCAAAATAATTGTTCCGCCTGTTCCGCCGGGGCCGTGACGAACACTTTGGAAGCCTTTTTCGATGGTTACGCTGTCATAGCTGTCGATAGACGTCAGCGATGCGGGCGGGTCCATACGACTGGGGCAACCGCCATACATAAACGCCCCATCACTGATGACGTTTAACTGATCTTGTTGCTGTCCGCGAATGACGGGGTCTAGTCCGTGACCACTCATCCGTACGGCGTCCACACCCGGAATACCGCGCAGGAAATCCCCCACATCAGCCGCAGGGGCAATGTCGGTGCGGTTCAGTTCGGTATTGATGATTACGGGCAAGCTTTTGCCTTCAATCACGATACCTTCCAAAACCATTGGGTCTTGTGCATTTTGGGCCAAGGCAGGTTGGATCAAAGCGGTGGAGGAAAGCAAAAGCGTGCTTAAAGCGGCGCGGGTTTTGCCCGCACTTAAAATTTTGGTCAACATAAGTATTCATCGCGCCCTCAAAGTAGGCGGTCCCTATAGTTTCATTTAATTTTTTGGAAATTTGGTTTTAAATTAAACGAACTTAGGCGGTGCGCGCGAGGGCCGGGGTAATCCGCGCCAGGTGCTGGCATGGATTTGTTGTTTGGGCAGGGCAAAGGCAACAACATGTTCGGCTGGGATGCTTAAAAGAACTGCACCTGTGTCTTGCGGTGTAAACAAAGCCGCAGAGACATGCATCAAGCAATGCGAACATGGCCCGGAATTTGTGGGTACGATGGGGACGTTATTTTGGCTGGTTGGAATTTGTTGAATGCCATTTGCCGTGCAAATGATTTGAAAATCATCATTTTGCAGAGCATTCGCAGCCAAGGCTTGGCCCAAGGGCATAAAGGTTTGCAAAACCAAGGCACAAATAGCCAACCACATCGCAAACGTGCGACGCGCCTGATGCGCTTTTATTTGTGTTTTGGAGAAGCCCCCCATGAGCAAAACCTTTTGCAAAACTTAAAAAACAAGATGGAAACCACTTTTTACGGCGGTATATTTCACATCTTCTACCTTTTGAATCTTCTTTAACCCTAATCATGGAAGGTGGATTTTGCAAGTCAGAATAATTAGGGACCCTGAAATGTACCCTGTTTTGACGTCGGCTTGATGTTCATAAAAATGATCGGTTGAGCAAGCTTAACATTTCCACAAAAAGAGGTTACACTTTTTGTTTGGGGAAAGTTCTTAAGTTTTAGGGGCTTTGGGGAAATGCAAAATGCATTGTTTATATTCGACTTTAGCAGAATTTTTGATGTTTACATCGGGCTCTTTTGTAAATGCACAAGTCCATGCGGGCAGGTCTCCTCTTGAATCTTTTGAGGCTGCTCTGGTGAACCCGAGGCGTTGGGAAAGCCGTGCCAAACAATAGATGACGTTTGGACAAACAACAATGCGCCGGGTGCGCATCAGGGTTAACCCTATGAAATAGAACGGTTCCAATTCTGGTTAAACGAGGCTATCTTCACGATAAGAATTAAGGAAAGGTCTGTTATGAAGAAAAGAACATTAGTCTTGGTGTTGATGTGTGTTGCCTTTGGCGGCCTGTCTCCGGCTATTGCCATGGAAAAACTTATTTTCAACACAGGCATTCGCGACCCGTTTACGACCAATAAGGGTGATGGGTTTATTGATCAGATTATTCATGAAACTTTTCGCCGCATTGATATTGATGCCAAATTGATCGTGTATCAAAATTCTGCCAAAGCTTTGATCAATGCAAATAATGGTATTGATGATGGTGCGGCGTTGCGTATTCAGGGTCTTGAAAAAAAATACCCGAACCTTATCCGTATCCCTGAAAAATTGATGGATAACGAATTTGTGGCCTATTCCATGAACCCGCCGGTCGCGACAAATGAATGGTCGGCGATGGCAGGGGCAAAGATCGCATATATTAATGGTTGGCAGATTTTTCAAAATAACTTGGCTGACCACAAAGCCACCACACGGACAAAAAATGCTCAGAAAATGTTTGATCTTTTAAGTTCCGGCAAGGTTGATCTTATGTTGTACGAACGCTGGCAAGGGCTTTGGCGCGCGCAACAGTTGGGCATTAATATTCAGGTTTCCGAACCACCCTTGGCCAAACGTGAAATGTTTATGTACCTCAATAACAAACATGCCGATTTGGTGGATAAAGCCTCAACGGCTCTGGCCGAAATGAAACAAGACGGAACCTATCAGGAAATTTTCAACAGAACCTTGGGGCAATTGCGCAATTAGTCATGAATATGCAGACGTCGACCAGCAATAAGGACGAAATCAATGGACGGGGCCGTTTTTCCTTCGCCGCACCGATTTTGCTGTCTTTATTAAGCGTCATCGTTGTTATTGCCTCTGTTAATTTTGTACGGGGCTGGGAAACCGAGCGCCTGTTAAGTACGTTTCACCTGTCGGCCAGTACGTATCGGCAACTCTTTGAAAGTCGATTGCGCAATATTGTGCTTGAGCTTGAAGCTGGGCAACGGTTTTTTCAAGGTTCAAATTTTGTTGACCGAAAAGAATTTGCGGCCTTCACAAAATCACAGGTGCAAAAGTCAAATGAGACACGGGCGATCCTTTGGCTGCCTAAAATTTTGGGCAATCAGCGCAATGCCTTGGAAACCGCAGCGTGGGAGCAAGGCCTGAATGGTCGCAGTTTTCATGACGCAGACCCCTTTAATCCGATTTATCATCACCTGCCATCGCCTGAACGCGATATCCATTTTCCTATTTTATATGGGGAACCGGAACAGCAATTGATGGACCAGATCAGTTTTGACATGGCCTCAGATCCAAAAATTTTGAGCCTGCTTGAACAAGCCCGTGATGAAGGGATGATTGTGCCGATTACGGGCGTTTCCTCGCCTCATTTTTTAATTGATCAGCTGGAACACCCGAAATCTCAAGTGAGCCTTATTCAGCCCGTTTATACTACGTCAGCACCGCTCAAAACCATCAAACAACGCAGAGATAAGCACCTTGGTTTTATCATTTTGCAATATGATATTGGTCTGGCCTTGGAAGCCGCCTTAGAAAAGCTCGAGCCCAGCGGTTTGGATGTTTATATTGTTGATGTCGAGGCCGATGATGGCGAAGAAATCATTTACCGGCACAATTCGCGGATCAGCAATCAAGATACGCCTATGACGTATGCCGAATTGTGGCAAACCAAAACATTTATTGATAAAAAATCCTTAGACGTTTCGGGCCGCCAATGGAAAATCATGATGGTGCCGGTTCGGCAATACTTTGAAAATAACAAACAATATCAATCCACCGGAGTGTTCTTTTTTGGCTTGGTTTTAAGTGCCTTATTTTCATACGTGATGTTCACGAACCAATTGCGAACAAATGTTATTCGTGAGAGTGTTCGCGCCAAAACCAGAGAAATTCAGGTCAGCAACAAAGCCCTTCAGAAAGAAGCCAAAAGAAGACAAGCTCAATTGCGGGAATTGAAATTTCAAAAATTTGCCATCGATGAGCACGCTATTGTCAGCATCACAGATGCACAGGGGAATATCACGTATGCCAATGATAAGTTTTGTGAAATCAGCGGCTATTACCGTGATGAATTGATGGGGGAAAAACACAATATTTTGTGTTCAGGCGAACATTCAGATGAGTTTTTTGAAGATTTATGGGCAACCATTTCCAACGGAAAAGTCTGGCATGCTGATGTTAAAAATATAAATAAAAACAAAGAATATTATTGGGTACGTACGACCATTGTCCCCAATGTTGGCGAAGATGGGAAGCCGTTTCAATATGTGAGTATTCGCACGGAAATTACGGAAAATATAAACTTAGAATCAAATTTGCGTTTGTCTAAGCAAGAGGCAGATAAAGCCAACAAGGCCAAGTCTGAATTCTTGTCGTCCATGAGCCATGAACTCAGAACCCCGATGAATGCAATTTTGGGATTCAGCCAGATGCTGGAATACAATCCAAAAGAACCCCTGACGGTGGCACAAAAAGAATGTGTTGATCTCATCATGAAGGGCGGCAATCATCTTCTTACGTTGATTAATGACATTTTAGATTTGGCTAAAATTGAATCTGGCAAGGTCGAAATGATGTTTGAAGACGTTTCACCTCTTGAGCTGTTTCACGATAGCCTGCCCATGGTGACAGAGCTTTCCCTAAAACATAATATCGAAATTGTGATCCCAAGCGAGGGAGAGGACAAGATCAAGGTCCGGGCTGATCATATCAGATTAAAACAAGTATTCTTGAACTTGCTGACCAACGGCATCAAGTATAATCAGCAACATGGTACGGTGACCATTCGTGTTGAAAGATCTGAAAACCAAAACGTTTGCATCTATATCAAAGATACGGGGACCGGCTTGACCGCAGAAGACCAACAAAAACTCTTTAAACCGTTCAGTCGGATCGGTGCTGAAAATTCCGAAGTTGAAGGCACCGGTATCGGCCTCGTTGTGTGTGAAAATTTAATGACCTTGATGCAGGGATCAATTACTGTGACGAGTGAGCTTGGCAAAGGCACCGAAGTCTGCTTAGAATTGCCCCAAGCTGGTTAATACAGAGACCGATAATGACGGCCGTGGAGCCCTAAATGTTTGAAGATCAACAGAAAATTGCAAATGCAAATATTCTGATTGTTGATGACAAAGCCGATAACGTTCGGCTTTTGGAAATGATGTTGTCATTTTCTGGTTACAACAACGTGCAAAGCACCACAGATTCAAGGAAAGTTTTGGGCCTTGCCAAAAAAACAGATTTTGATTTGATCTTGCTGGACATCCGTATGCCGCATCTGGATGGTTTTGATGTTATGGCGCAATTGTCCGACCTTAATGACGGCGGTTATATTCCAGTTCTTGTTTTGACCGCTCAAAACGATATGGACACCCGCCTGAAAGCGTTGCAGTTGGGGGCGCGCGATTTTGTGATCAAACCTTTTGATAAGAGCGAAGTCCTTAATCGAATTTCAAATATGTTGGAAGTGCGTCTGCTGTATAACGAACGCAAACAGCAAAATGAAATTTTGGAAGAAAAGGTACGCAATCGTACGCTAGAGCTTGAACGTCGCAACATGGAATTGGATAGAACCCGGCTGGAAGTGGTGCGTCGGTTGGGGCGCGCGGGCGAATATCGCGACAATGAAACAGGCATGCACGTGGTACGCATGAGTAAAAGCAGCCAAGTTCTCGCCCAGGCCGCAGGTTTGAGCGAGGAACAATGTGAATTGATTTTAAATGCAAGCCCCATGCATGATGTGGGAAAAATCGGCATTCCTGATGGTATTTTATTGAAACCCGGACGGTTCGAACCCGACGAGTGGGAAGTCATGAAAACCCATGTGCAGATCGGTGCCGACATCATTGGCAACGATGCCAGTCCGCTGATGAAGATGGCCCGCATCATTGCCCTGAACCACCATGAAAAATGSAATGGCACGGGCTACCCCAACAAAATCAAAGGCGAAAACATCCCCATCGAAGGCCGCATTTGTGCAATTTGTGATGTGTTCGATGCTTTGACCTCGGAACGGCCCTATAAAAAGGCCTGGAGCGTTGAAGACGCCGTCGAGTTGATCAACAAAGAATCCGGTGTTCAGTTTGATCCAAAACTGGTGGTTTTGTTTAATGAATGTTTGCCCGCTATTTTAAACATTCGTGCAAAATACGCGGATGAAAAATCTTAAATAATTTTTTTATTCATCCGGTTTATCAAGATAATGCCCCAMATTTGAAAGGCTCAATTTCATCTTATGCCGGATATTTGAGCTTCTGTTGTTGACGTCTTTAAACTGAGCATCACCCACGGCGGCTGCAAAATCGGCTTGGGCGGCAAACGCCGGAAATTCCGACAATGAGCCATTTTTGTAATACGCGATGCCATGCCCAATGGCTTCATGAACCACTGTTGCGGCAATGTCGTACGGGTTAAACAGGTCTTCCATCAACAAGAGGGTCGACGAAACCATCACCACAAATTGTTTGCGGCGGGGCAGGGGGGCAAACGCGCCGAGCGTCAACCCACCATTTTTTGGACAGAAATTTCCAACAATAAAATAGCCGCCTTTTTCGGTCATCAATTGGGTGAGCTGTGAAAAAAGTTCGGGAGTGTCTTTTTCAATGACCTTTAAGGCACTGATAAAACGATCCAAATACATTTTGTTGTTGTTTTCTTTGACCTTAACCCAAACGGAATAATAGGGGCTTCCGATGATGGGAATGCCCTTGTATTGGGTGATGGGAATCTGCTTGTCTTGGATTTGTCTGTGTTTATCGATGTTGGCGGTATCGCATCCGTTAAATGTATTGCCCCCGACCTGTTTGATGGTCGATTTTTCCAGATACAACTTTCGCGCAAGATTTTTGGCAATCAAAGCCCTTTGCTCATCGGCCGGAAAATTGATGATTGTTGACAAGGGTGGTGAAACTTCAGTGGCTACGCTAGTCAGGGACCACAGGCACAGGGCAGTCGCGATGGAAAAAGTTAATTTCATTTTACCGTTCTCTGGTGGTGACCTGAACTTCGCCGTGCAAGGTTCTGTGGACCGGGCATTTGTCCGCGATTTCCATAAGGCGCGTGCGCTGCTCGTCTGAAAGCGCTCCCTTTAATGTTATATCTCTTTCTATAAAATCAACACGCCCTTCGCCTTTTTCGTGCTTAAGGCTAACGTGGACATTGTCCAAGGGCAGTTTTTTGCGATTGGCATACATGCGCAAGGTCATGGATGTGCACGCCCCCAAGGCCGCCAAAAGATAATCATAAGGGGCTCCGCCGCTGTCATTTCCGCCAACGCCCAGCGGCTCATCGGCGGTTAAAATGTGCAGGTTATTCATGACCACAGATTGGGTGTACATACCCGCGTGAGATTCCTGAACAACAACGGCACCTTTTTCACCCTTAGCGACGGAGGCGCTGGGAACTGAAATATAGCGTGTCGCCCACGCCGAAATCACATCGGCAACATAGGCCGCGTCTTCGTGGTGATGAAGCAAGTGGTCGGCATTGTCGAGACTGACAAAACTTTTGGGATGCTTGGCAGCGCCAAAAATATGCGCGGCGTTGTCGACGCTGACGGTTTCGTCGCCGGGGGCATGAAACACCAACAGGGCCTTGTTTAGGTTGGCAATGTCGGCAGATAGTTTTTGCTCTTCCATATCTTCCAAAAATTGTTTTTGAATGGTAAAGGTGCGCCCGGCCAATTGCACATCGGCTTGTCCATTGGCTTTGATGTCATCAAGGGAACATTGGAAATTTTCAATCACGTGCGCCGGGTCAGCAGGGGCATTCACGGTGACCACGGCTTTTAATTCTTGAATATGTTTGGCGGCGACCAAAACAGCGGCTCCGCCCAAACTGTGGCCGATGATAATTTGTGGAGCTTGGTGATTGGCGCGTAAAAAATCGGCGGCGGCTACCAAGTCGTCCACATTAGATGAAAAATTGGTATTGGCAAAATCACCCTCGCTGGCACCCAATCCGGTAAAATCAAAACGCAATACGGCAATGCCATTTTGTGTCAAGCCATCGGCAATACGTGATGCAGCAAATATATCCTTGGAACAGGTGAAACAGTGGGCGAACAAAGCATAAGCTTTGGGCGGGCCAATCGGAAGATCCAGCCGCGCCGCCAAATCATGCCCATGAGCACCGGGAAAGGTCATCTTTTCACTGCTGTGTGCGGCCATAAATCACTCCTGTTGTAGGGTCTCAAATATTCTTTGAAGTTGGGCTTGGATTGCTTTGGCGGAATATGTGGTTTCGATATCTTTGTGGGCTTGTTCGCCAAGGCGTTGGCGAAGTTTCGGGTTGGTGGCGAGGCGTTCTAAAGCTCTGGCCAATGCGTTTGTTTCCTTAAAGCCGATCAACAGTCCGTTTTTTTCATCGCGGACCAAATCGCGACAGCCCGGTGTATCAAAGGCGACCAGCGGGCGACCGATTGAGGCGGCTTCCAACAGACTGCGTGGCATGCCTTCTCTGTACGAAGGCAACACCGCTATGTGGCTGTTTTTGATCAGATCAGCAATGTCTGAACGACGCCCCAACCACGTCATCAAGCCTTCGTCTTGCCAGGCTGTTAATTGAGCCTGACAAATTGACGCCGGGTTGGCTGGGTCAGGCGCGCCGACCAGTTCGATGTCGATATTCACGCCTCTGGATTTTAACAAACGGGCGGCATCCATTAATTCGCCAATACCCTTGTCCCACAACATCCTTGATACGACCAAGGCTTTGGGACGAGTGTTTTCAGGTTCCGGCGTGAACGGAAAGTTTTCCATGTCCAAACCCGATCCGGGGATAAGGTCGGTCCGGTCCGCAGTTGAAATACCCATCCCATTTAACAATGCTTTATCATCATCGTTTTGCACCTGAAGGCGGGCGGCTTTCGGTGCCAAGGCCCACCGTAAAATAGGCGTGATGATGGTGCGGATAACGCGGAACTTAAAGGCGTTTGAAATAAAGACCACACCCATGCCGGAAAACAAATTCAGGGTCTTTGCGACTTTGGCGCGGCGTGCGGCAATTGATCCATACATGATGGATTTGACCGCCACATGATAAGACACGTCAGGTTGTTCTTGTTTGTAAATACGGATCAGGTCCATCAGTGCAGACAATTCCGAAAACGGGTTGAGGCTTTCGCGTTTGATGGCCCACGGCACGGTGCGAAACCCTAAAGCCTCGATTTGTTTTTGGTGTTTGCCCATGCGTGTCGCGACCACAACATCATAGCCCGCATCCCGCGCTGCAAAAGCGGTGGGAAGGCGGTGCGAACAAAACGCCCAGTCTTCGGTGACGGTGAACAGCATTTTGGGCATGGGTCTTAAACTTTAGTCTCCGTAATAGTCTTTGTACCATTCTACGAATTTTTTGACGCCATCTTCCACGGTTGTGGTGGGTTGATAGCCAACGGCATCGCGCAAATCATTTACGTCCGCCCATGTCGAGGCGACGTCGCCGGGCTGCATGGGCAACATGTTCTTTTTGGCTTTACGCCCTAAATTTTCTTCCAAAACTTCGATGTAACGCATCAGGCCGACGGCGGTATCTGATCCAATGTTAAAGATACGGAACGGCGCGGTATGGCTGCTGGCGGGGTCTTTTTCGCCACCGACTTGCAGGCTGGGTGGAGCGTCCAAGGTGCGGATCACACCTTCAACAATGTCATCGATATAGGTAAAGGATCGTGACATTTCGCCATTGTTAAAGACATCAATGGTCTTGCCCTCCATGATCGCCTTGGTGAACAGGAACAACGCCATGTCCGGGCGACCCCAGGGGCCATAAACGGTGAAAAAACGCAACCCCGTGCTGGGGAACTGAAACAGGTGCGAATACGTGTGCGCCATCAACTCGTTCGCGCGCTTGGTGGCGGCGTACAGGCTGATCGGGTGATCCACTTTGTCGTGGGTGGAAAACGGCATTTTGTCGTTGGTGCCGTACACAGAACTGGATGAGGCATACACCAAATGTTTGACGTTGGTGTTGCGGCATCCTTCCAAAATATTCACAAATCCATACAGGTTGCTGTCCACATAATCGATGGGCGCTTCCAAAGAATGACGAACCCCGGCTTGGGCCGCGAGATTAATCACGCCATCTGGTTTGTGGTCTTCGAACAATTTGGCTACGGCTTCGCGGTCCGCCAAATCGATGCGGGCCTCGGTAAAATTCTCATGATCGATGATTTTAGCAAGCCGGGCTTCTTTCAGCTTCACATCATAATAGGGGGACATAATATCCAGCCCAATGACTTCGTCTCCGCGTTCAAGGAGCCGTTCAGAAACGCGATTGCCAATAAAACCAGCACTACCTGTAACAAGAACTTTCATGAAAAAAACCATCTATTTTTGAAAAAATAAGCTTGGCGGCACCGTACTCTATTTGCTTCCTCTATAAAACAGCAATCTTGTTTAGTTCTGCTTTGAGGCGACTGACCAGCTGGTCGCGATCAGTATCTGCGTAATCTTTTAAAGGAGCCACTCCCCAAATTGGGCCGGGCCAAGCTGCGTCGTTTTGAAAGCGGGCAATAACGTGAATGTGCAGTTGTTCAACCACATTGCCCAATGCCGCCACATTTATTTTATAGGGGGTAAACAAGGCTTTTAAGGCTTTAGAGGCCTGATCAATCTCAGCCATCACTTGAATGCGATCGGGCTCATTTAAGTCGTCTAAATCGCGAAGGCCCTCGCGCTCGGGGACCAAGACGATCCACGGATAGGTCTTGTCGCGGATCAAAAGCACCCGACAAACATTCAGTTGGGTGATTTCGACGGTGTCGTTGGCAAGGGTCGGGTGTAATTCAAACATACTTTTCTCCAGCTCAGATTAAGGGCAGTATGGACGCAGTTTTTGATAAGGAAAAGCATTGATGAGCGAGCCACGACTAAAATCAGGATTTTGGGTAAAAGCGCAACTGCGCCTGTGCGATCAGGCCTTTCTGCCCTGCGTGGTGGTCAAGCGTGGTGACGAAGATGCAGGGCAAATTCTGATTAAAATCAATCGCTTAAGAAGTGGGTGTCAGTTGCTGGCGAAACGCTATACCGATAATGGTGGGCGGGCGTGGATGGTGGTGGCCGGAGACGATGAACAGGCTTGTGATGCCTATATTTCACGCGAATCCGACATGGATTCGGACCTTTGGGTTTTGGAAATCGAAGACTTAGCGGGAACCTATCAACCAGATGGGCAAAGTCCTCTTCTGGAATAATGATTGCATAGCTAACAATTACCATGCTAACTGATTTTAAACATTATTAAAAATCAGGTTAAATACCCATGAGTAAATTAATTCCCGATTATGTCCCACCCCAGCCAAGTGCTGAATTTTCAGCGGTGGTTAAGAAAAGTCGTGAGTCCGCGGCAACGTATCTGATCAGTTATGCGCAAAAACTATCGCACCGAGGGTTGACCGAACGTTTGAAAGTTCATGGCGTGACGGTGGCTCAATGGGTGGTGTTGGTGGTGTTGTGGGAAATTGATGGTCTAACCCAAAAAGAATTATCCGAACGGGTCGCCGTAGAAACACCCACATTATCACGCACCATCGACCGCATGGAACGTGATGGGTTGGTGAAACGTGATCGCAACGTGCGCGACCGCCGCCAAGTCCATGTGAACCTGACCGAACATGGTGCGGCGTTGTGGCGCGAATTGGTGCCCGAAGCAGAAGCTAATCTGGCGCAGGCCCTAGACGGTTTTTCGGATCAAGACGAAGCTCAATTGTGCGCGTTGTTAAAGCGGGTCATTGACAATATGACTGACGATCAAGGAGATCAATCATGAAAACATCCTATAAAACAGCCCTCGTGATTTTGATCCTGACCGTGCTTTGGATGGGCTCCGGTCTGTTTAAGAACTCGGCCCAAGTGTCAGAAGAAAACACGAGTAAGAAAACCCAAGCCCTCTATGTCCCCCGTGTCCGCGTGATGACCATCGGCGGCGAACTCCACACTCAAACCATTCGCGTGATGGGGCGCATTCAGGCCGACCAAGCGGTGAACATTCGAGCTCAGGTCTTGGGCCATGTTTCAGACGTTGTGGTGGCGAAGGGTGACCGGGTAAAAGCTGGTGACGTGATTTTGCACATCGATGGGGAAGACCGCAAAGGTCGCCTTGCCGAAAGCCGGGCGCGCATGAAACAACGCGAAATTGCTTATGAGGCTGCCCGCAAATTGCGCAAGGGCGGTTATAGTTCGCAATTGACAGAAGCCCAAGCCAAGGCCGATTTGGAAGCCGCAAAAGCTCAAGTCACGCGTATGAAACGGAACTTAGACAATACGACCGTGAAGGCTCCATTGGCGGGCGTGATTGATACCTTGCCTGTGAAGGCCGGGGATTATTTTGACAAAGCGGGCGGCCTCATTGGGCGCATAGTTGATTTGACAAAAATGGTCGCCATGGGCCAAGTTGCCGAACGCAATATTCAAGATATCGCCTTGGGCAAAGCCGCCATGGTGCGCCTGCCTGATGATCGGGAATTAACGGGTACGGTGTCTTATATTTCCAGTGTATCGAATGCGTTGACCCGCACGTTTGATGTTGAAGTCACGTTGGACATTACGGATGAAAGTGTACGCGAAGGCATTACGGCGGAAATTCAATTGCCCATGAAAACTTTGTTTTCGCACCGCATCACGCCGGCTTTGCTGACCTTGGACAGCGAAGGCAACGTGGGCGTAAAAACCGTCAGTGCGAACAACATTGTCGAATTTTATCCTGTTAAGGTGGTTTCCGATACCATCGATGGCATGTGGTTAAGTGGCTTGCCAGCATCGATTACGGTCATTTCAGTGGGCCAAGATTTTGTCAGCGTCGGGCAAACCGTTGATCCCGTCGAAGGCAATTTAAAATCCATGATTTCCCAACCCCGGCAAGGGAACTGATTTCATGCGCGCAATCATTGATCTCGCCTTTTCCAAAGCTCGCACCACGCTTTCAACACTGCTGTTGTTGTTGATTGCAGGCACAATTGGCTATGTAGAAATCCCCAAGGAAGCCGAACCCGACATCAATATTCCGATGATCATCGTGCGCGTGTCACACGAAGGCATTTCCCCCGAAGACACCGAAAACCTCTTGATCCGCCCGCTGGAACAAGAGCTCCGTTCGGTCGAAGGCTTAAAAGAATTACGCGCCAAGGGCTACGAAGGCGGTGCCAACGTGGTGTTGGAATTCGAAGCCGGGTTTGATGTGGACAAGGCCATGACCGATGTCCGCGATCAGGTCGATGTGGCGATTCCCAATTTGCCGGAAGACAGCGATGCTCCGGTGATCGAAGAGATCAATTTTTCAAAATTCCCGGTGGTCGTGGTGACCTTATCTGGTCCGGTTCCCGAACGCGCCTTGTTACAATTGGGGCTGAATTTGAAAGACGAAATTGAATCTATAACCGCCGTTCTAAAAGCAAAACTGACCGGAACGCGTGAAGAAATGGTCGAAATTTTGATTGACCCGGTGAAGATCGAAAGCTATGGCCTCAGCCCGGCTCAAGCGATTGCCAGCGTGCAAAGTTCAAACCGATTGGTGGCGGCGGGCAAACAAGATACGGGGCACGGCAGCTTTACCTTAAAAATTCCGGGCCTGATCAATTCATTGGAAGAAATTATGCAGTTGCCCGTGACGGTACAGGGCGACGCGGTGATTGTGTTGAGCGACATCGGTGAAGTGCGCCGAAGTTTCAAAGATCCCAGAAGCTTTGCCCGCATCAACGGCAACCCAGCGGTGACCTTAGAAGTATCCAAGCGCTCCGGGCAAAATCTGATTTCCACGGTCGAAGAGATTAAAAAGGTTGTGCAGCGCGACCGCGCCGAATGGCCGGATGAAGTCCGTGATGCGATCGAAATTTCTTATGCTCAGGACAAATCAAAGGTCATCATCGAACGCTTATCAACGTTAGAAAACAGCGTCATCAGTGCGGTGCTGTTGGTGATGGTTGTTGTTGTGGCGGCGCTCGGCTGGCGGTCAGCGACCTTGGTCGGTGTGGCGATACCCGGATCGTTTTTGACAGGTGTGTTGGTGTTGCACCTGATGGGCCTGACCATGAACATCGTGGTTTTGTTCGGGCTGGTTCTGGCGGTTGGCATGTTGGTGGACGGTGTCATCGTGGTCACCGAATTTGCCGATCGAAAAATGACCGAAGGCATGGACCGCAAACTTGCTTATTCGCTGGCTGCTAAACGGATGGCCCCGCCGATTGTGGCATCCACGCTGACCACCTTGGCGGCCTTTTTGCCGTTGCTATTTTGGCCGGGTGTGGTGGGTGAATTTATGAAATATCTGCCCATTACCTTGATCGCGACGTTGAGTGCGTCGTTGTTGATGGCGATGGTATTTGTGCCCACATTGGGCGCGTATTTTGGAAAGCCGATTGCCCCCGCCGACGATGATGACGGCAAGCCTTCGCCCATAACCGAAGCTTATTTGCGGATTTTAAAAGGGGCCTTAAATCGTCCCGCCACGGTTTTGGCAAGTTCGGTTGCGGCCTTGTTTTTGGTGTTGTTTGCCTATGTTGAATTTGGCAACGGCATTGAATTTTTTCCGGATTCAGAACCGTCAACAGCCCAAATCCAAGTCCGTGCACGGGGCAATTTGTCCATCTGGGAGCGCGATGCTTTGATGCGCGAAGTCGAAATAGAAGCCGCAAAAGTGACGGGTATTCAAATGGTCTACACCCGTACGCGATCCAACCCCACGGGCGAAGCCGCCGAAGATATTATTGGCACGGTGTTCTTAGAATTTGATGATTGGCAAACCCGGCCCAAGGTCGATTGGATTTTGGATGAAGTCCGCAAACGCACAGAGCCAATTGCGGGCATCATCATTAATGCGGTCAAGCAAAAGGGTGGGCCTCCGGTTGGTAAGGCGGTACAGATTGAACTGTCTTCACGCTATCCGGACTTGTTGATTCCGGCGGCCAAAGCGATCAAAGAAAAACTCAGCACCATCGAAGGTTTGATTGATATTGAAGATACCTTGCCTTTGCCGGGCATTGATTGGGTGTTTGATGTGGATCGTGCTCAAGCGGCAAAATTTGGCGCCAGTATTTCGTCGGTTGGCGAAACCATTCGCTTGGCGACATCGGGCATTCGTCTCAGCACCTATCGGCCCAAAGATATCGATGATGAAATTGATATCCGCGTTCGTTTTCCGGCGCGCTATCGAAATTTAGAAGAAGTCGATAGCATTCGTGTGAACACCGATTTTGGTTTGATTCCGATTTCAAACTTTGTTCGCAAACGTCCTCAACCCAAGGTCGGCACCATCAGCCGCACAGATTCTCGCCGCGTCGTGATGATCAAGGCCGATGTGCAAAAGGGTGTTTTGGCGGACAATATTGTGCAAGGCATTCAGGCCTATATGGAAACGGCTGATATCGATTCCAGGATCTCTGTGCGTTTTAAAGGCGAAGACGAAGAGCAAGACAAAGCCAAAGCATTTTTGACCAAGGCCTTCGGCGTGGCACTGTTTCTGATTGCGATTATTCTGGTCACGCAATTTAACAGTTTCTATTCCGCATTCTTAATCTTGTCGGGTGTGATTATGTCTACGTTGGGGGTCTTTATTGGCCTGTTGGTGACGGGGCAACCGTTTGGCATCGTCATGGGCGGCATTGGTGTGATTGCCTTGGCGGGCATCGTTGTGAACAACAATATTGTGCTCATCGACACCTTTGACCGTTTGCGGGGCGACCATGAAAGTGTGCGCGATGCAATTTTGCATACCGGGGCTCAACGCTTACGTCCGGTGCTTCTGACCACCATCACCACCATGTTGGGCCTGTTGCCTATGGCCATGAATGTGGGCTTGGACTTTATCAACCGTACAATCGTTGTGGGGGCTCCCGCCAATATGATGTGGGTGCAGTTGTCTATCTCTATCGTTTATGGCTTGGGTTTTGCGACCATTTTAACACTGCTCGTCACGCCATCGGCATTGATGGTCCGGGAAAATGTTTCGAAATGGTGGCATCACAAACGGGCGGCTTAAGGGCGATTTTCGCCGTTCGTATCATCCAATTCAAAGAGGTCTGGAATGCCGCCTTTGCTGATTATCCGGTGGCTGCGAATAGACAGCGGGATCGAAATGATATAGCTCGCCAAAATGCCGGATAGGGTGACCCAAGGCGCGCTTAACATCGAAGCAATGACCATGCCGACCGCGACCATTAACGGCAAAATCAAGCTGGGGGCCAATTTGACCTTTTTAAAGGAATAAGTTGGAATATTGCTGACCATCAAGAAGGAGACCAGCAAGACAAATCCGGCGACCACTTCTGGGCGGCGCATGAAATCACCGAACAGATTAAACGAAATCACCATGGGCAAAAGCACCAGCCCGGCAGCCATGGGGGCCGGGACTCCGGCAAAGAAATTTGCGGCCCACGCCGGCGGGTTCGGGTCTTCGGTGGCGGTGTTGAACCGGGCCAAACGCAGAGCGCACGCCATGGCGTAAATCAGCACCAAGATCCAGCCAAACCGCCCAACGGTTTCTAAAGACCAGAAATACAACATCATGCCCGGTGCCACACCAAAGCTTAAAATATCGGCGAGGGAATCAAGTTCGGCGCCGAATTTAGAGGTGCCTTTCAGTAAGCGCGCAATGCGTCCGTCCAAAGCATCCAATACGGCGGCGGCAAAAATCGCCAAGCACGCATGTTCCCATCGTCCTTCATAGGCAAAACGAATGGCCGTCAGCCCGGAACACAACGCCAACAACGTCAGCATGTTGGGTATCATGACGTTTAAAGATAAGCGGATGCGTTTTGGTCGCTTCATCTTTTCCGAGTCAGACATTTGGTCAGGCGTGGGGTCAGACATGGATCAGAACCTTTATTCTTAGTGAATTTCACCAACACGTGCAGATTCTTTGGATTTAATATCCGCAATCACGGTTTCGCCAGCTGTGGTCAATTGTCCAACGGCGACCATTGGTGCGGTGCCTTTGGGCATGTACACATCAACGCGAGAACCAAAACGGATCAGGCCAAAGCGTTCGCCGGCTTTCAGTTCGGTGCCCTCTTGGACCTGACAAACGATGCGCCGTGCGATCAAACCCGCGATTTGCACAAACGCAATGTCGTGGCCTTCTTTGGTTTTCATGCGCAAAGATTGGCGTTCGTTAAATTCACTGGCTTTATCCAAATCGGCATTTAAGAATTTGCCGGGGCGGTATGCCAGTTTGGTGATGGTACCCTCCATCGGTGCGCGGTTCACGTGAACGTTAAATACATTCATGAAAATGCATACCCGTTGCAAAGCCGCATCGCCCATGTCCAATTCTGCGGGCGGGATGGCTTCGTCAATCAGGCAAATGCGTCCGTCGGCGGGTGCGATGACCAAATCTTCGCGGATCGGGGTGACGCGATTGGGATCGCGGAAAAAGTAAACACACCACAGGGTCAAAATAACACCAACCCAACCCAAAGGTTCAGCAATGTAAGCAAGAACCAGAGCAATCACGGCAAACATGGCGATAAATGGCCAACCTGCTGGGTTAATCGGTACCAATACGTCCTTCACGGGCAGTCTTCCTTTTTCATTTTGGGGGAAATCCCCAAAGTTTTAAGCTTTCTTGAATAGCTATGTATCACTGATTGTCGGGTAAACGAAAGACCTGACCTGGATAAATCATATCAGGGGTTTGAATTTGGTCCCGATTGGCTTCGAAAATCAAATGATAACGCACACCGTCGCCATAGGTTTTGCGCGCCAAACGCCACAGGCTGTTGCCGGGTTGAACCACGGCAAAGGTTCCGGGTTTTAAGTTTTGGGTGTCTTCGGGTGCGGCCCGTTGGAACGGCATTTCGCGGCGCGCAATGACCTTGGCTTGATCGTCCACCATATCGGCGCGCAGGGTATACGTTCCGGGAGCAATGTCATTTTCAGGGGACAAGCGCCACAAACCTTTGGCTTCATCGGCGGTGGTTTTGCCGATGAAGCGGTTGTCGATGTACAGGTGCACAGATTTGCCCGGTGTCGCATGACCGCTGATGGACAATTGACCGTCCCCGTAATCGATGGCATCCACGCCAAAGACGTCGGAAATGCCGGGCTTTTGCAGGACTTCACTGTTGCCCGTGCCATCGCGGCGGACTTTTAAGGCCAAGGCTCCGTCTGAGTTGGCGGACCGTTCCGGCACCACCAAGATCACGATATGTTCGGATAAAACCGGATCATGACCTTCGCGCAACATGCGTAGACCCAAATGACGTTCGCCAGGTTCTAAAAGATTTTCAGGCACAAACACCCATTCGCCATGGCGGTCGGTTGTGACCTGGCCAAAAACGGCTTCATCATCGAGAATTTCAACGGTGCTCATGGGGTGGGCGCGCCCCGCCATCACGGCGTTGCCTTCGGGGTTCACCCGCACCACGTCAAATGTTGGGGGGATGATGGTTTCGGCTTGAGCTTCGGCGGGGGGGGGCGTTTCTGGTTTTTTGGCGACGGGCGCATCGACCGGGTCTTTCATAACGCTGAAACCAACGGCGATCGCGATGATAACGACGCCAATAATGCCTAAGATGACGGATTTGCTCACGTCGACCCCTCCTAAAAATCCCATGTATACTTGATACATAGGATAAAGCGCTCAACAGCCGGGCGCAATGGTCTGAATGCAAGGGGCCGTGCCGAGCTCATTCGAAAAAGCCCATCACCACTCTTCATCGTTGGTTTCAGGGGCTTTTTTGGCTTTTATGCGGTTTTCGATGGGGTTTACTTGATTTAAGTATTTGATCATGGCTTGGCGGTCTTGTTTGGTCATTTTGCTGGTGGTGTGGCTRATCGATTCGGMCATKGCGCCYCCGACAAAATCCGTATCGGGCAACATGCCGATGGTGAACAGCAGTTCAAAGTCTCCATTGTTCCATTTGCCAACGCCGGTTTGAGGGTCTGGCGTGATGTTGGGGATCGCAAGACCTTCGGGGTTACGTTTGGTRCCGGAAAACGCTTTTTGGTCTTGTGAGCCGCCTAAGAAATTTCTCGGCGTGTGGCATTCTTGGCAATGGGCCAAGGCTTCGGTAACGTAACGCCCCCGTGACCAATCGGGTTTAGCGCCCTTGTCTAAATATAACTCTTTCCAAATCGACACGGTCCAACGCCAGCCATAGGGCATCTTTAAATCGTGATCTCGATTGTCCTGTTTGATCTTAGGCGTAGATTGCAAATAAACCCACAGGTCGTTGATGTCGCCATCGCTCATGTGGGTRTAGGATGTATAGGGAAACGATGGRAAATAGTTTTCCCCGTTTGGCGAAATACCATCACGTAACGCGGTCTGGAAATTTTCAAAGGTCCAATTTCCAAGGCCTGTGTTTTTATCCGGTGTGATGTTGGGGCTGTAAAAGGTGCCAAAGTCTGTTTTAAAGGCCCGACCACCAGACAGAAACTTACCGCCACCTTTTTTATCGGTGTGGCAACCCACGCATCCGCTCAAGTGAAAGATGTATTCACCCCGATCACGTTGATCTGCGCGTTGGTCTAAGGCGGCGGATTGAGCTGGGCTGAAAATTCCCACCGCCCCAACAACCAAGGTTGCAAGGGCGGTGGAAAAATTAAACAAGCGTGATACCACGTTTATTTCTTTTCTTTCTTTTCACGGAAATTTTCATGGCAGTTTTTGCAAGACTTGCCAAGGTTGCCAACGGCTGCGCCAACCGCCGCCATATCGCCGGTTTTTGCTGCCATGGATAGGCCCATGCYGGCGTCTTGGAATTGCTTGATAGCGGCCGCAAATTCGGTGGTTTTTTCCCAAACGAGGGGCAAAACAGTGGTTTCGCCAACGTTAGACCCTTTGGGGAAGAGGCTTGCGGTGATGCCTGCTAGTGCCACCATACCGTCTGCATGAACCTGAAGGTTTGCAGAATTTGCGGTGTTTTGTTTCAAAATACCAACAATCGATCCCATGTGACCGCCCACGGATTTCATGGTGGTTTTGCGGTATTTGAGTTCACCAGCTGGGTCGGCAAAAGCCTGAGGACTGCTTAAGGTTACAGATACGGCAAGGGCGCAAGCGGCGAGAATGATTTTTTTCAAAAGGAAGGCTCCTGTGTTGATTTTTTTAACAATGGTTTCAGTCCGGATGATAGTCTAAGAGTTCAACGACCTTGGCAAGACTAAAATGGCAAGACTAAAAAATACTTTGAAAGCACAGCTCAATGACAAAATTATCTTCCGTATGCGTTTTTTGTGGCTCCCGAGCGGGGGGGAATCCTTTGTACGCCGAACAAAGCGAAGCCTTGGGCCGGATGCTTGGTGAACGCGGTATCCAGCTGGTCTATGGCGGTGGCGGCATTGGGCTGATGGCCTCGGTCGCGAATGCCGCAATCAAGGCCGGCGGAGACGTTTTAGGCATTATTCCGAAATTCCTGCGCGACTATGAAGTGGGCAGCGTTGACGGTGCCAATGAAATTTTGGTCGAGGGCATGCATGACCGCAAAGCCAAGATGTTTGAGGCCTCTGATGCTTTCGTTATTATGCCGGGCGGCTTAGGGACCTTGGACGAAACCATTGAAATCATCACGTGGAAACAACTTCAGCAACACAACAAACCCATTGTCTTTGTGAATATCAATGGCTATTGGGATCCGTTTATGGCCTTGGTTGACCGTGTTGTTGAGGCCGGGTTCGGTCATCATAAGGTCAAAGAATTGTATCAGGTTGTTGAAAACGTTGAACAGATTTTTTCAGCTCTTGAAAATGCGCCCGATGCGGATAAAGTGGTTTTACTCAGCCACCTGTAACGGTTAAACTGCCCCGAATAATCAAATATTATCTGCCTATGAGGAAACACATATGTCTAAAATTAAGGTCGCCAACCCTATCGTAGAACTCGACGGTGATGAAATGACCCGCATCATTTGGGACTTCATCAAAACCAAGCTGATTTTGCCGTATCTGGACGTGGACCTTAAATATTATGATTTGAGTGTGACCAAGCGCGATGAAACCGACGATCAAATCACCATTGATGCCGCCGAAGCCATCAAAAAATACCGGGTCGGCGTAAAGTGCGCGACCATTACGCCTGATGAAGATCGGGTTAAAGAATTTGGCCTTAAACAAATGTGGCGCAGCCCCAACGGCACCATCCGCAACATTGTTGGCGGCACCATTTTCCGCCAGCCGATCATTTGCGAAAATGTTCCTCGTTTGGTGCCCGGTTGGACGCGGCCAATTGTGATTGGTCGTCATGCTTATGGCGATCAATATCGCGCCACCGATTTTACCGTTCCCGGTCCAGGCAAACTGACCATTAAATTTGTCGGCGACGACGGTGAGACCATCGAACGTGAAGTTCATAATTTCCCCGGCAGCGGCGTATGCATGGCGATGTTCAACGAAGACGAAAGCATTCGCGGCTTTGCCCGGTCCAGTCTGAACTATGGCTTAGACATGGGCTGGCCCGTATACCTGTCCACCAAAAACACCATCATGAAAGCCTATGACGGCCGCTTTAAGGATTTGTTCCAAGAAGTCTTTGAAGCCGAATTTGCCGACAAATTCAAAGCCGCAGGCATCACCTATGAACACCGTCTGATCGACGACATGGTTGCGTGTGCCATGAAATGGTCCGGTGGATTTGTGTGGGCGTGTAAAAACTATGATGGCGATGTACAGTCCGACACGGTTGCTCAGGGCTTTGGCTCATTGGGTTTGATGACATCTGTGTTGATGACGCCCGATGGACAAACCATCGAATCCGAAGCTGCCCACGGCACTGTGACGCGTCATTACCGTCAACACCAAGAAGGCAAAGAAACCTCGACCAATCCCATCGCATCGATCTTCGCATGGACCCGAGGCCTCAGCTATCGCGGCAAATTCGACGAAACCCCAGACGTGGTGGATTTCGCTGAAACCTTGGAACGCGTGTGCATCGAAACCGTGGAAAGCGGTTTCATGACCAAAGATTTGGCGTTGCTGATCGGTCCCGACCAAGCGTGGATGACCACCAATCAATTCTTGGAAAAACTGGACGAAAACCTGATCAAAGCCATGGCTTAGTTATAAGCGGTTTAGATTTAAAAGGAGGGGCATTATGTCGATTAAAGGCTCACAGACTGAAAAGAACTTGATGAAGGCTTTCGCCGGAGAATCTCAGGCCCGCAATCGATATACTTTTTGGGCCGGGAAAGCCCGCAAAGAAGGTTTTGTTCAAATCGCGCATGTTTTCGAAGAAACCGCCGATCAGGAAAAAGCTCACGCCAGCCGGTTCTATAAGTTTTTAGAAGGCGGGGACGTGGAAATTACCGACGCCTTTCCGGCGGGGGGCAATGGCTCGACGCTAGAGAATTTACGTGCGGCGGCGGCTGGGGAAGAACACGAATGGACCGAGCTCTATCCCAGCTTTGCCAAAACCGCCCGTGAAGAAGGCTTTGAAAGTATTGCCAAGGCGTTTGAGGCGATTTCCATCGCTGAAAAACAACACGGCAAACGGTTTTCWGATYTGGCCGACAATATYGAGGCYGGACGGGTCTTTAAACGCGACGACAAAACCGTGTGGCGGTGCCGCAACTGTGGATACCTGCATACTGGCGAAGACGCCCCAGACGTCTGCCCGGCATGCGTCCATCCCAAAGCTCACTTCGAAGTACTGGGCGAAAACTGGTAACAAGATTAACCCGATTGTTAAAAGCAAAAAGCCCCGCAGAGAAATCTGGCGGGGCTTTCTTTATGGCTGAGTTTATTTCAATTTCATTGAAAAAAGACACCTTTTAATTTATAGTATGAATGCATATATCTTGAGTATCTRTTCSGTCTGACAGCCCGTTTGAGYCTTCTTAAACGCCCTGTTGTGGTGTCAATTTTYGACGGGGACSTGATATGTTTAAGTCTAAATTTCGGCCTTTATGGTTGCTGTTTGCGCTTGTCGCCTTGGGCGGGTGTGCTTCGTCGCCGATGGACCAAGCCATGGCGCGGGGAGAATTTGCGAAGTCTGTTGAATTTTTCGATACGGACTTTCAAAGTGATTTTGCAAAGATTAGTCACCGCCAGCATTACAGCGTTTGTTTTTCCCTGCTCAACGTCAAACGTTTCGGGCGGTTTTTTGACTGTTACGACAAGTTAGACGCTAAGGTTCAGGCCAATGATGGCAAGCTGACCATGGTCGGAAACCTAACTCCGGAACGCACCGAAGTGCAGCTGAAAGAAATGCGCACCCAAGCGTACTTAGAGGTCGGAGAATTTGCAAAAGCCCGCGAAGATGCCCTGCGCATTATCAAACTGTCCAAAGAATCCAATTTATCTAATTTTGATAACGAAGCCTTTCGCGCCATCGAATATATTGCATCGTGGGGCATCGTCGCGTCCATGGAAGAAGAAAATGCCATCCTATCGAGGATCACCCCGTACGGGGTGCTGACCATTGTCGCGGCACGCAGCGATAATGAAAAGAAAGCTCGAGAATGGATGGCCGAGTTGGAGGCCCTATCGACAGGCGGCTTCATGAGTGGCTTGGCTGGGTACGGACCAAAAAAGCAAACATGGCTGGCGAAGGGTGCATTTGTTTTGGAAGACTACCAAACGGCCTATGATGTTATGACGCGCGAGGAAGAAGTCGGCTTTGGCGGCGCTATGGCCAAGGGCTTGATGGGCT
The DNA here is from genome assembly GCA_002732845.1 of Rhodospirillaceae bacterium. Lineage (GTDB taxonomy): Bacteria > Pseudomonadota > Alphaproteobacteria > Rhodospirillales > Magnetovibrionaceae > JANLGW01. The sequence continues at coordinate 33,049 of NVSZ01000003.1, read as the reverse complement.
TTGCCATGGCCTTTCCGACCACGCCGTTTGTGATGATGGGCATGACCGGGCGCATTGATTATGATGATTTGTCGTTTTTCTATCGGTTCGAGCCTAAATTCATTTTGCACCGTTCTCAACTGGAAATTGGCCGCATACAAGAAGCTAAAAAAGGCTATGACGAAATTTTGGCAGAACCCCGCGTTCAGGGTTTTGGCAGTGTTTTATTTATGGCCTTGCATGGGCGCGGGCGGGTGGCAGAAAAAGAAGGCCAGCCGGGTGTCGCAATCGATTATTACAAGCGCGCTATCGAAGTCTTAGAAGCGCAGCGCGCTTCGATCGGCAATGAAAAAGGCCGCATTGGTTTTGTCGGCAACAAACAAGACATCTATCAAGACATCATCCATTTGTTGATCCGTGACAATCGCCCCGGTGAAGCCTTTGAATATGCCGAACGGGGCAAAGCGCGGGCTTTGGTGGATTTGTTGGCAACCAAAAAACAATTCGCCAGCAATGAACAAGGCGCAGAGGTTAATCAGCTGATCACGCAAATTGAAAGCAGCAGTTTTGCATCGATCCGCATGGCGCAAAATGAAACGTCGGCGGCGCGTATGCGCAGCCTTGGTGATCAGGCGCGTGCAAAAATTAAAACCTTGGCCCCGGAAATCTCATCCTTGGTCTCGGTCGATATACCGCCCGTTGCTGACCTGCAAGCGCGTCTGGGGGCAAACGATACTTTGATCGAATATTTTGGATCGGGTAAAGACCTGATTGTGTTCACCGTTACGCGTTGGGATGTGACCGCCCGGCCGTTGAACGGCAAGGGCTTAGATACGTTAATTCGCAGCTATCGGGACACTATGTATGAGTATGGGACCAATGCTCATGCGGCCTCGTCCAAAAGCTTGTATGAGCTTTTGATTGCGCCCTTGGCCCGTGACATCAAAACCAAAAACCTAACCATTGTTCCCCATGGAGCCCTTCATTATGTCCCGTTTGCGGCGTTGTTGGATGAACGGGGAGAGGCGATGATTGAACGCTATAGCATTCGGGTGTTGCCCAGTGCGTCGGTGTTGTTTTTCTTAAAAGACAAACGCAGGACGCAGACAGGCGGGGATATGCTTTTGTTGGGCAATCCAGATTTGGGCGATCCTCAATATGACTTACCGGGCGCAGAACAAGAAGCACAGGCGATCTTTAATCAAAGAAACCAGAGCAACCGGAGCACCTTGCTGAAACGTCAAGACGCTAAGGAGACCACCACCAAGGGCCTGATGGGTAATTACAGGTATCTGCATTTTGCCACCCACGGGGTGTTCACCCCCGAAGACCCCTTAAATTCGGCGTTGTTGTTGAGAAAAGATGATCGAAACGATGGACGCCTGACGGCGGCTGAACTGTATGACATCAATTTAAATGCAGAACTGGTGACCTTGTCGGCCTGTGAGACGGGGTTGGGGACGATTACCCAGGGTGATGACGTGGTAGGTTTGACCCGGGGCTTCATGTTCGCGGGTGCATCCACGATCGTTGCCAGCCTGTGGAAAGTTTCTGATGATGCGACGTCGGTGTTGATGCAGAAATTTTATCAGAATTTGGAAACCATGGAAAAACGTGAGGCCCTGCGGAAAGCGCAATTGCACGTTAAAACAAACATAAATGCTCATCCTTTTTTCTGGGCCGCCTTTCAAATGTCGGGCGGAGAATAAGGACAAGACTTTACGTATTCTTTTACCGGCGTATTTTGTCGAGGGCTTTGCGGATTTCGTGTTTTTTGCCCTTGGCATAGGGGGCAATGTCTAAATCAGACTTCATCACATGGTCGTTCCACCATCCCCTTAAAAACCTGCGCAGAGCATTTATTTGATGGAGGTCGGGTTCGGCCCGCCATTTTTGGGCCATATCGTTCATATGAAGGGTCAGATCCTGATGGACCTTTGTATGACTTTGCAAATTAGGGTAGTTGCAAACCCGCATGATCGCTTCTTCGCGCAGGAAATGATAACGGGTGTATTCCAAAAGCTGGTCGATGATCTGACCAACATCTTCAAAGCCCAAATCGTGATGACCAATTCTGTTTAACAGGGTCACGATAATTTGATGGTCTTTATCCAAGGCATCAATGCCCACGCGCAATTTATCGGTCCAAATAAAGACTTCATGATTTGAAGCCAAAGGCAGTTCGATCCAAAACGTGCTGCCGACGCCTTTTTTGCTGTCAAAGCCAATGCGCCCGGCCATGCGTTCCAAGATTAACTTGCTGACCGATAGGCCGATGCCTGTGCCTTCCTTGGCGATCATCGGATCCATATCTAAACGATGAAACATTTTGAAAATGTTGATGTGATCTTCTTTGGCAATGCCGAGACCAACATCGGTTACGGAAATCCGGTAAAAACCATCTTTGGTCTGTTTGCCAGTGATTGTAACCGTGCCACCATCCTTGTTAAATTTGATGGCATTGGATAACAGGTTCAAGACCACTTGCTTATAACGCATGGAATCGGTGCGCAAGATGACGGTGTCTTCTTCATTAAATTGATTGTCGACCTTAATGGCGCGCGTCTCGCCCAGCGGCGTAATCAAAGAAACACAATTGGCAACAACCGCCTGAGCATTAATATCGTCAAGGTACAAGGTCACCTGATCGGCTTCGATTCGGGCCAAATCTAAAATATCATTGACCAGCACCAAAAGATGATTGCCCCCGGTGATAATACAGTCGATGTGTTCGTCTTGGGCCGCCGTGAGCGGGTACTTGGGGTCAAACTGCAGCATCTGGGCAAAGCCCAAAATCGCATTCAAGGGGGTGCGCAGTTCGTGGCTCATGCTGGCTAGAAATTCCGATTTGGCCAAGTTGGCGTCTTCGGCGTCTTCTTTTGCCCGCACGGTGGCTTTGGTGCGCGCATCTAAAGCTTCGGCCATGCGGTTAAAGGCGACTCCAAGACGGCCCAGTTCACCCGCATCATTGGCCACGTCGGACCTAACTTTCAGATCACCCGCGGCCAAAGCTTCGGATGACGCAACCAGCCGTTCAATGGGGTTCAAAAACAGCATCCGTGCCCCGCCCCAGCCCAACAACATGGTGCCGATGATAAATAAGGACAACAACACAAGGCGTTCGTAGAGGTTTTGAGAGACCTGTTTTTGTAAAACATCCAAAGACGTGAAGGATACAATATAGGCACCGTTGGGAATATGGGGAACCGTGGCAAAGGCCGCGAGCATTTGTTGGTTGTTTTTGTTGGTGAAGTTCCCCGTGCCATTTTTGATCTCAAAAGCTTTTAACATCAAAGGATCGCCGCTGAGCTGAGAGCCCACGGTATAAAGGTCAATGGGAAAAGAGGCGAGCACCGTGCCACGACCATCAAAAGCAACAATGCTTTCGTTTTCAAGTTGAGTGACGGTGGAAAAATAGCTGCTGAGCCAGGTCAGGCTAAGTCCGTTGTTCACGGTGCCTTGGACTTTGTTTTGCGCATCTAAAATAGGTTCGGAAAAAACCAAGATGGGTTTTTTTGTGATAACGCCAAACTTAAAAGGGCTGATGGCAAAGGTGCCCTTGGCAAAGGCCTCGTTAATGTTGGGGGATTTGGTCAGGTGAATGGGGTTGGCCAAAGGCGCCGAACTGCAGACCAAGACTTTGTGGGCGTTCACCATGGAGAAGTTGGTGTATTTGGTATAGCGCGCACCAATGGTGTGGAGCAGGCGTGAGCAGGCCTCGACGTCCCCGCCGTTAATTTCCTTTACGGACGCCAATCCCGTTAACAGTTCATGTGACGAATCGATCAGGTCAGACAATTTACCCACCACGGCTTCCGAAGACCGCATCAGGTTTTTACCAGCCTCTTCAAGGCTGCGCTCTTTTTCTTGCGAGGCATGATAAATATCAAAAACCGCAATGGGCAGAGAAATTAACAAAATCAAGATGATAAACCGAGGGTTTATGCTGCGTGTGGGGAGGAACATTTCTTCTAAATCACTTGTAACCATAATCGTTTGCGCAAACTAAGCTTTATCTTAGCTATATTCAAGACGTAGTATGCACCAAAGGCGCACCTATCACCCGCCTTTTTTTGAGGCTTTTAAACGTTTGTTTGACCTTTGCGAGCAATTTTAAAACTAGATTTTGGGCAATTGGCAAGGATTTCAAGAGCATTGCTGGATTCAACCCTTGACGCCCCCCCTTAAATTACATATAAACCGCGATCTGGGGCCGTTTTGTGCGACCCTTCTGTTTTTTTTTAGAGTATTGAGGAGCCTTACAATGGCCCGTAAATGTGCATTGACCGGCCGTGGCGTACAGTCCGGTAATAACGTGTCTCACGCCCACAACAAAACCCGCCGTCGTTTTTTGCCAAACTTGCAAGATACTTCGTTGATGAGTGATGCCCTTGGGCATACTGTTCCGCTTCGCGTTTGCGCCCGGACCATCCGCACCGTTGAACACAATGGCGGCCTTGATGCGTATCTCTTGAATACGTCTAATTTAAAGCTGACTGACGAAGCAAAAAAGTTGAAGCGCCGCGTTACGCGCGCGCTCGCTAAGAAAGCCGCGTAAGTTACGCTCTATTAGACACCTATTGAAAAAGCCCCGCTCAGTGATGAGCGGGGCTTTTTCGTGGTCTATTGCCTGAAGATTAAGAGAATCGGGTCAGAAGCTCTTTTAAGGAAAGCTCCCGACCCAAAGTCTTAGTGACCGTGCTTCATATCTTTCATGTTTTGCATTTTTTCGTGCATGGGGCAGTCACCTTGAGCATCTTTGTTCATGCAATCGGCTTTGGAGTGACCCGCCATGTCGCCATGCATGTCGCCATGCATTTTTCCATGCATGGGGCATTCACCTTGGGCATTTCCATCTTTGTTCATGCAATCGGCTTTGCTGTGACCTGCCATCTTGCCATGCTTTTTCATCATGTCGCCGTGGCCCATTTTCTTCATATCACCATGGCCCATTTTCTTCATGTCGCCGTGGCCCATTCCACCATGCTTCATGCCTGACCCCATAGAATCGCCCATAGCAGATGGTGATTGCACGTTCACGTTAACGGTGACGTCTTTGCCATTGTCAAAAGTCAGCGTCAAAGGAAAGCTCGTGCCTTCTTTAAGGGGAGTATGCAAGCCCATCATCATGACGTGATAGCCACCGGGTTGCAGCATTACGGTCTCACCAGCGGGAAGAGGGATGCCACCTTTGACTTCGCGCATTTTCATCATGCCGTCGATCATGGTGTGGGTGTGCAACTCGACACGTTTTGCAACGTCAGAGCTGGCGGAAAGCAAGATGTGGTCATGTTCATTGCCATTGTGTACGGCCAAGAAGGCACCACCGGCTTTGGCGGCACCCGCACTGGCCCGTGCCCAAGCATTGGAAACATCAAGGCCACTGGCAAAAGCGGAAGAAGCCATCAAGGTTGTGGTGACTAAGGCGGTGGAAACAAAAGTTTTCAAGTTCATGTCATTATCTTTCTATTGAGCGCTAAGACACAGCATGTGGAGCGCAAAGGAGCGTAAACTAAACGCAAAAACACGCGTGCCAAATCAATCTTGGCCTGCATGCGGAATTTTTAAAGAGAAGGAAGGTCTGCTTAAGCGTACGGAGGTGCGCGCGGTTGCCCTGGACCCATTGTCCATAGTCCGGTCACACGACGGCTCTCGGTCGGTGTCGCACACTCGCGAGGGAGGGAGCGAAGCGCGAACGCCAAATCGGGCGCGTTCGGGACGGGACCTTGAACATTGGTCTGCACTTGGCAAACCGGGCAGTCCCAAGGCATAACAGCAGACGTGTCCCCGTCCAAAGGACGGTCCGCAGTTGTATCGAGGGTCTGGGTTCCATAGGCTGTGCATATGACAAGGTAGAAAGACGGCAGGCTCTGACCATTTCTGGTTTGGGCATCTGCCGAGAACGAAACAGCAGCACTTAAGGGGATAAGGGTCTGAATAAACATCGCAAACAAAGCAAATTGCGCAACCGCATTATGACTTTTGTCATGGCGGCTCCGATCTTGGCATATGTTTTTAAAGATGCGCGTGAAAATCAAGTCATTCCCCAGATGCTGTATATTCATTCAAGATCATATATGCACAGAATCTGGGGTTTTTGCAAGATAAAACTAAAAAGTGTTGTTAATAACGACTTCAGCTTGATCAAGCTGACCGCCCCTTGGATAGGCGTCTTGGGCGGCTTTTCCGACGGCAACAAACATCGCAATGACATGATCGTCAGGAAGTTTGATCAGCTTTGCGACTTCGTCAAAATCAAAGCCGACCATGGGGCACGAATCGTAACCAAGCTCTTGTGCCGCCAGCATCAAGGTTTGCGCGGCAATGCCGCTGGAGCGAAATGCTTCATCGCGCTGTACCTGATCTTTATCTCTGTAATAAGCATCAATCGCGGGAAGCATAAAGCCTTTGAGGTCATCGCTTCCGTTGGTCCAATAGCGTCCCGTATCCTTTTCCCAGGCCTTTAAATCTGCAGTGATCACGATTAACAAGGAACTGTCGGTGACTTGGGCTTGATCCCAAGAGGCCGCGCGAACTTGTTTGCGAAGCTCCGGGTCTTTAAGGGCCACGAACCGCCAGTTTTGAATGTTAAAGGCGGTTGGGGCCAATAACGCCAAAGAAAATAGTTCTTTTTCTTCGACCTCTGTCAGTCTGTGGTCTGGGTCAAAGGCCTTTACGGCGCGGCGTTTGGTTATGGCATCTTTTGTGTTCATGAGTTTTTCCAAAATAAAGTTGATGACAAATGCAGAAGCTATAGTATGAATATATTTTATGTAAGTACGCACTATTTTGTGCTGTAGGCACATAAAGTATACTATTGACGCTAGCTGTTGGAACCGAGGACCTGCGATGAACGATAAAATGAAAAAGGGATGCGATTTTGCCTGTCCCGTGGAAGCCGCACTGGACGTTATTGGCGGTAAGTGGAAAGGCGTTATCCTCCATCATTTGGGGGAAGGTACGTGCCGTTTTAACCAGCTTCAACGGGTTATTCCGGGCATTACCCAGCGCATGTTGRCCAAACAACTGCGCGAATTGGAAGCCGACCAAATTGTGCACCGAGAAGTCTTTGCCCAAGTCCCGCCAAAGGTCGAGTATTCTCTCACCCCCTTCGGAAAAACCTTACAGCCCGTGTTTAATGAGCTTTTAGTGTGGGGCGGGAAATATATTGAGAAAATTAAAGAAATCCGCCAGAGTGTTTGAGTAAAGAAAGGGTTACCTCATGCACTTTGAAATATGGCTGTATTATTTTCTTGCCGTTCTGGTTCTGACCGCATCTCCGGGGCCGAGTGTTTTATTGTGTGTGACCAAGGCCGTGACCCATGGATTTCGGGCCTCAGTCTTTACCGCACTGGGCAGCTTAACGGCGATTGTTGGCGTGATGACGTTGTCGTTTACGGGGCTGGGTGTGGTTTTGGCCTCTTCGGAAATGGTCTTTACTGCGATCAAATGGGTGGGGGCGGCGTACCTGATTTATCTGGGCTATAAAGCGTTTACGTCTAAAGTGACAAGTTATGAATTGTCCAAAGAAAAAGGTTCTTCTAAAAACAAATCGGCTGTGGCGTTGTATGTCAGTGGATTTATTGTCGGGGCCAGCAATCCCAAAGCGATTGTCTTTTTTACGGCCTTGTTTCCGCAATTTATCAACCAGCAAGAGCCGCTGTTGTCGCAATACCTGATTTTTGCCGTGACGTTTGCCGTTATGGAATTGTCGTGGCTTATAATTTACGCGTATTTGGGATCACGTTCGTCAAAATGGCTGTTGCAAGACGGTCGAGCCAAGCTGTTCAACCGGATCACCGGTGGCGTCCTGATCAGTTCGGGAATTGCCTTGTCGGCATCCAACCGGTGATGGTCTAGCGGCGCGTATCTTCATCAAACAAATCGGCCAGTTCCAACATAATGGTACCGCCCAGATCGTCGGCGTCCAATAATGTTACCGCGCGTTCGTAATAGCGGGTGACATCATGGCCGATGCCGATGGCGATCAATTCGACATCGGATTTGTTTTCGATCCATTTGATGACGTCGCGCAGGTGGCGTTCCAGATAGTTTCCGGCGTTYTGCGACAAGGTCGCGTCATCGACCGGGGCGCCATCGGAAATCACCATTAAAATGCGCCGTTGTTCGGGCCGCGCCAGCAATCGATTGTGCGCCCACAGCAAGGCTTCGCCATCGATGTTTTCTTTGAGGATGCCTTCTTTCAGCATCAGGCCTAAATTTTTACGTGCGCGTCGCCAGGGGGCCTCGGCGCTTTTGTAAATAATATGACGCAGATCGTTCAGGCGTCCGGGATTTTCCGGCTTGTCTTTTTCGACCCATGATTCGCGGGATTTTCCGCCTTTCCATGTGCGCGTGGTGAAGCCTAAAATTTCGACTTTAACCCCGCACCGTTCCAAGGTGCGCACCAAGACATCGGCACCGACGGCGGCGATGGTGATGGGGCGGCCGCGCATGGACCCGGAATTGTCGATCAGTAAAGTGACCACGGTGTCTTTAAAATCAGTATCTTTTTCTTGTTTGAACGATAGCGGCAACATGGGGTCGGTGACCACGCGGGCGAGGCGGGCAGCATCCAAAATGCCTTCTTCTAAATCAAAATCCCATGACCGGGTTTGTTTGGCCAACAGGCGGCGTTGCAAACGGTTGGCAAGTTTAGAGACCACGCCTTGAAGTTTGTCCAATTGACGGTCCAATTGTTCCCGCAAACGGGTGAGCTCAGCTGGGTCGCACAGGTCTTCGGCCCCAATGGTTTCGTCAAATTTTTGGGTAAAGACCTTGTAAACGTCGCGTTTAACGGGTTCATTTTCCGGCCAAGAGGTTTCGGGTTCGGATGGTCCGGCGGGGCTCTCCCCTTGCGGTGCCATGTCTTCGCCTTCACCGCCTTCGCTTTGTGAGCTTTCCATTAAATCCCCGGCTAGGGATTCTGCCCCCAATTGAGAACTGGTGTCCATTGTGCCTTGTTCGTCGCCGGAATCTTCGCCTTCGGTTTCTTCGTTTTCGTCTTGAGGCTTCGCGTCTTGATCTGTGTCGGGGTCGCTTTGCGTGTCGCTGGGCAACATGTCCAACATTTGCAAGGTCTGCATCAATTCCGCCACGGCCTTGGCAAATTTTTCTTGGTCATCAACGCTTTCGGCCAGACGTTCCAAATGCCCGGGCGCGTGTTCTGTCATCCAATCGCGCCATAGATCGGCTAACTTTTTGGCGGGCTTGGGCAAAGCTTCTCCGCCAAAATGCTCGCGCGCCAACAAGGCCAAGGCTTCGGGCATGTTTTCCACATCTCGTTCGGTAATGTCGGCATAGGCCTTAGCATTTTGGGCGTGCACGGCTTTTAAGTTTTGCGCTGCCCCCGGATACATTTTTGTGCCGTGAGCTTCGACACGGACTTGTTCCAAGGCCTCAAAAAGTTTGCGGGCTTCAAACCCGGTGGGTTTTTTCGCCTGATGTAAATCAGCGTCATGAAAGCCCAAACGCAAGGCGGCGGCGTCTGCATTGCCGCGCAACACATAAATATCTTCGGCCGTTAAGGTCTCGTTCGGTTCGGGTAAGCTGACCGAATGTGATGACAGGGACGCAACGTTGAGCCCCCGGTTGTACGTGACTTCAATATCCGGTTTACCCGCCATCGCTTTCAGCGTGGCCTGTGTGGCCCGCTTTAACGTTTCGGATAAGGGTTCTGCATGCGCCATGATCTTTAGTCAGTTGCGGCTTTGAGGATAGAGCCGGGCAATTCCACGCCAAAGCACCGCTGGTAATATTCGGCCACAATCGGGCGTTCCAATTCGTCACACTTGTTTAAGAAACTCATGCGAAACGCGGTGCCGATATCCCCAAATATGTCGGTGTTTTCAGCCCAAGTGAGCACGGTGCGTGGGCTCATTACGGTCGAGATGTCGCCGTTGATAAAGCCTTCGCGGGTCATTTCGGCAACGCGCACCATGGCCGAAACTTCTTCTTTGCCTTTGGCGGTGTTAAAGGAGGGGACCTTTGACATGGCAATCTGCATTTCAACGTCATGGGGCAAATAGTTCAACGTGGTGACAATGTTCCAACGGTCCATTTGGCCTTGGTTGATTTGCTGGGTGCCGTGATACAGCCCCGTTGTATCGCCCAAGCCGATGGTGTTGGTGGTGGAAAATAGACGGAAATTGGCGTGTGGGTGAATGACCCGGTTTTGATCCAAAAGGGTCAATTTTCCTTCGACTTCCAATACCCGTTGAATAACAAACATCACGTCCGGGCGGCCCGCATCATATTCATCAAACACCAAAGCCACCGGGTTTTGCAACGCCCACGGCAAAATACCTTCGCGAAATTCGGTGATTTGCTTGCCGTCTTTCAGCACGATGGCGTCTTTGCCAATCAAATCAATACGCGAGACATGGCTGTCCAAGTTGACGCGGATCAAAGGCCAGTTCAGGTGTGCGGCGACCTGTTCAATGTGGGTCGATTTCCCGGTGCCGTGGTAGCCCTGGATCATCACCCGGCGATTGTGTTTAAAGCCCGCCAAGATCGCCAGTGTGGTTTCAAAGTCAAACTGATAGGTCGGATCAATGTCCGGCACATGGGCTTCGCCAATGGAAAAAGCAGGCACATCCATATCAACGTCCAGGCCAAAGGTCTGACGCACATCAACGGATGTGTCAGGAGCATTCAAAGGAAAGGCTTGCGTGCTGGAATCGGTCATATGAGGTATTTCCGTATTATAAGGTTATATATTTAGTCCTGCAGGAACGTTAAGACAATTTGATACGCATGTCCGACTTGCTTAAACAGCTCTTCTGATTTTTTACATCCATCGTTGGTATCAGGATGGTGACGTCTTGCAAGCTTTTTATAACGCGTCTTGGCGTCGTCAACGGTCACAGGAGGGGTCAAGTCCAAGGTCGAAAACGCTTTGGCCACCGGGCTGTCGGGCGGGAAAGCCCGGGGCAGGTGATGCGGCGTGCGCGGATCGGCATCTTCGTTCAGAACGCCAAAATCGTCACGAATACGCGCGCCTCTGGAAAAAGCCTGAGCTTTTTGGGCATCTGTTTTTGATCCCAATTCCCAAGTCGGGCGCTGCCAAACCGTATCATTTTTGATAATGGCTTCGACTTCGTCGTCGTCTAGGCCTTCGAAATAATTCCAAGCTTTGTTGTGTGCGCGAATGTGATCTTCACAGTACCAGACGTGATCGGCCATGTTGCGGGGCGATTTTGCGGTGCGAAAGCTTCCGTCTTCGTCACAATGTATCCAATCACACGCCCGGGTGCCGGGTGCGCGTTTTTTGGGAATAGCGAACGGGCTTTCTAAGCCTTTTTTGCGTGATTGACTGACCATGGCCTGAATATGGGGCTAATGACCTGCTGTGGCAAGCGGTGTGTCCTTGAAAAAGGGGGAAAGCACGCTTACTTGAAAGCCATCGATTATTTTTACCCATAAGGAATTCTTAAATGCGTATCTACAACGCCATCGAGACTAAGATTACAGAAGCTTTAAAACCAACTTTTTTGGAAATTACAGACAATTCAGSCAAACACGCGGGTCATGTGGGCGCACACCCCGAAGGCGAAAGCCATTTTGCCTTGGTGGTGGTCTCCGAAGCCTTTGAAGGCCTCAACCGGGTTGCCCGTCAGCGTCTGGTCTATGCGGCAATTGCCCAAGAAATGGCTGATCATATCCATGCTTTGGAACTAAAAACCCAAACCCCTGGTGAACGTAATGTATGATTAATCTCAGTGGTCCCGAGTAGTACACGCGTAGCACGATCTTAGCAGCGTCGAAAAAGTCAAGCAATTACAGTCTGTTGTGTATAGTCTGTTTGTGCAGTTGTAATTTCACTGACTCCCGTCAAATATAGTCTTTAATACTAAAGATTGTGTGTGGGGAGAAGCCATTGTCGCATCGTTTTCAAAATATCCAAAGTCGATTGCAAAGTCGCAACGTGACTATTTGCGGGCACAGAACAAGTCTGCGCCTTGAAGGGGACGTTTGGAGCGCCTTAGAAGAAATTTGCATCCGTGAAAATAAGAGTGTTCACGCCGTTTGTGAGCTCATCGAAGAACGTCGTGTGGGGTCAAGCCGTACAGCTGCCGTTCGGGCCTATATTTTGACTTATTTTAGGGCTGCGGCTTCTGAATCAGGTCATGTTCAAGCCGGACATGGATCAATGAAACAGGTGAAAAACCAAGCCCCCGCTTCTGATCAGACCTGCGTAAATACGGAAATCCGGGTCAATTTATAAAAGATAAAGTTGTCTAAAAGGACTGTTGAGCCCTAGACGCTCGCCGGGGCAAAGGCGATTTTAAGATCGTCCGCGATTTCGACGTCTAGATCGTCACGGGTGCCCCGCATCAAATCACGTATAGATATCATCGCAAGAACCTCGCCGTTTTCATCAACAACCGGAAGATGTCGAATATTGCGGCTGAGCATCAATTCAATGGCATCAAGCGCACTGTCCTTTGGATTCAGCGTTTCGACCTCTTTGGTCATAATTTCACAAACGTTGGTGGCTTGGGGGGCAAGTCCCAAGGCCAGAACCCGGTGTGTCATATCGCGTTCTGAAATAATGCCCACCAATTTATTTTGATCATCCACGATGGCCACGGCCGAAACGTTGTGGGTGTTCATTTTTTGCACCGCGTCATGAACGGTGGCAGACGTATCCAAAGTTACAATTGCTTGCGTGTTGACGATGTCTGGAATGATTTGTTTGTTCATATGACTTACGTATCCGGCTCTTCAGGAGAAGGTATTGGCGGCGTAATACGAATGGCTTTGATTTGGTGATGATGGCGTCGCAAAATTTCARAGCGGAAACCAAAAAACATAAAGGTTTGTCCGGGCTCAGGGATGCGCCGGGCTTCGTGCAAGACCAAGCCTGCGATGGTGGCGGCTTCCTCGTCCGATAACTCCCAACTGAACTGACGGTTTAAATCACGAATGGTGACATCGCCCCGGGTCACGATGGTGCCGTCCGGGTTGGTGGTGACACCCGGAACATGGATGTCCGTTTCGTCCGCAATGTCACCGACAATTTCTTCCAAAATATCTTCTAACGTGACGATGCCTTGTAAAGTGCCATATTCATCAACCACCAGTGCGAAGTGTTCGTGGCGGTCGCGAAACGCTTGCAGTTGGTCCAGCAGCAAGGTTTGCTCGGGAATGAACCATGGCTTTGAGGCGATGGTTGAAATGTCCAGCCCGTCTAATTCGCCGCCGTGGGTACGGACTTCACGCAACAACGCTTTGGCATGGACGATGCCGATCACGTTATCGACATCATCTTGCCACAGGGGCAGGCGGGTATAGGCACTGTCTAAGACCGCGGTCAGCGTGTTTTGCATGGGTTGATCTGCATTGATGGTGTGCAGGTCTTTACGGTGGGTCATAATTTCGCCGACCTGGACATGCATCAGGTCCAACACGCTGCGCAACATCACCGAAGATGTGCGCTCGTCTCCGCTTACGTTGGTGGTATGCAGATCAATGGCGCCGCGCAATTCATCGTGTGCTGTGTGCAGAGCATCGGTGGCTTGGGGATCAACACCAAATAAGCGCAACAACATGCGCACGAAAAAGTTTATACTTTTGACAAATGGAAACAGCAAAATCATCAATACATTGATGATGGGTGTCACCGCCAGTGCCGCACGGTTGGTGTGTAAAATGGCGTAAGTCTTGGGCAAGATTTCTGCAAAAATCAGGACCAACAAAGTCATGGAAATGGTGGCAATGGCAACCCCGGCCTCGCCAAATATACCCATCATCATGCTGGTGGCCAAGGCCGAGGCCAAGATATTGACCAAGTTATTGCCCAGTAAAATCGTGCTGATCATGCGTTCTTGTTTGATTTGCAGACGGTTAAACAGGCCCGCGCGGGCATTGCCGCCTTTTTCCAATTGATGCATCAAAGGTTTGGAGGCCGCCGTTAAAGCCGTTTCGGACCCTGAAAAAAAGGCCGAAATAATCAACAGAAACAAAATGGCGGCGGCGATGTAAATCATGACAGCCAGCGCGCCAATAAATCACGAAGATCGTCTTCACGGATGTCTTGGGTGATGAACGATTTGCCGATGCCGCGCGCCAAAACAAACGTCATATTTCCGCCTTCGACTTTTTTGTCGCGGCTCATGTGGTTCATCAGCGCGTCGACGGTCCAATCCTCAGACTTTAACATGCTGAAATCCGTGGGCAGTCCGACAGATTTCATGTGGGCCACGGCGCGACCAAAGTCCTGTCCGTCGCACAAGCCCAGCTTGTGGGAAAAATCAAACGCCATCGCCATACCGATCGAGACCGCTTCGCCGTGCAACAAACCGCCGCCGTATCCGGTTTCAGCTTCCAACGCATGACCAAAGGTATGGCCTAAGTTCAACAGGGCGCGTTTGCCGTTTTCAAATTCATCTTCGGCCACCACGCGGGCCTTGGCGCCGCAACTGTTCAGCACGGCTTTGCGGCGGAGCCGAATGTCACCATCCAACAAAGTTTTGCCGTTGACTTCCAGCCATTCAAAAAAGTCGGGATCRTCAATAAAGCCATAYTTYAMGACTTCGGCGTAKCCCGCCAAAAGCTGYCGACGRTCYAAGGTGTTSAGMACTTCGGTATCGGCCAAAACCAATTTGGGCTGRTAAAAAGCMCCGACYAARTTTTTGCCAAAGCGGGTGTTGATGCCGGTTTTKCCGCCCACCGAACTGTCCACTTGGGCCAGCAATGTGGTGGGGACCTGAATAAAGGGAATGCCGCGCAAGGTTACCGAGGCCGTAAAACCCACCAAATCACCAATTACACCACCGCCCAAGGCAATCAATGTGGTGGTGCGTTCGACTTTCAGTTCCAACAATCGTTCGCTTAAAGTTTCCAATTGGGCAAAAGATTTGGTTTGTTCCCCGGCCGGTACGGTGATGCTAGTGGTTTGAATATCGGCCGCGTTCAGGCTTTCCGTCAGCGCATCCAAATACAGCGGGGCGACATTGTCATCGGTGATGATGACCACCCGAGGCCGAGCCAAAACGGGGGCCACAAGCTCGCCCGCGCATTCAATCAGGTTAGAGCCGACTTTGATGTCGTAGCTGCGATCGCCTAAATCGACGCGCAGGGTGCTGATGAGAGAGGCGGTCATGATTGTTTTTCCGTAATTTCCGTATTAAGTGCGTTCATAATTTTATCGACGGTGTGATCCATCGAATCTTCATTGGTATCAATCATGATATGCGCATTGGCGTACACCGGGTAGCGTTCATCTATTAATTTTTTCAAGATGTTCTTGGGGTTTTTGTCGGCCAGAAGCGGACGTCCGCCGCGCCTAGACGTGCGTTCGACCAAAACATCAAGGCTGGCGTTCAGCCAAATGGCGGTTGAGGCGGCGAGAATACGTTTGCGGGTTTGTGTGTTGATGAAAGCGCCACCGCCGGTGGCCAGCACCATCGGGCCTTCAGCCAATAGGCGTTCAATGACGCGTTTTTCCAACGCGCGAAACTCATCTTCGCCGTAAATTTCGAAAATATCGGAGATGGAACAATCGGCCGCTTTGACAATTTCATCGTCCGAATCGACAAAGGGAAGGTTCAAACGATGGGCCAAGCGCCGCCCCACGGTGCTTTTGCCCGCGCCCATAAGACCCACAAGGACCAAAGAATGGTCGATTTTTAACGCATTCGGCACGCTTTTACCCCTTAAACGACATTGTTGAGTGAAAGTCCCCCTAGAAAGCAGAGGGGTTCGTCTATACACTGCCGAAAAATTGCCACAGTCAAGTTCTAGAAACGTAGCACAATATAGAACGGCAAGAAAATTAGGAAGGTGTTTTCAAACCCATGAAGCGTATGCCCGTAATTTTGTTTTTCTTCGTATTGGTGTTGGTTGTCGGCGGTGTCGGCGTTTTGGCCACTTGGGATATCCCCGCCCCGGTAAGCTCCGTCGAAAAGGTTCTGCCTGATGAACGCTTCCCGCGTTAAGCGCACGGCCACAGGGGCCGTTTTGGATGTGGCTACATTGGCCGCTTTTGGTGCGGCGGTGTTGGTCAGCACCACTGTGTTGGCACAGGGTGGGCCGGTGGATCTCTCTCCGCCCAAACGCCTAGAAGCCTATCCGCAAAAAGCTTTACCACCCACATCGCTTCGGCCTCAGGAAAACCCTCAAATTCTTGAGCCTGTTTTCCCTGTTGCGGAACCGATTGTGGCCCCCGTGATTGGTGCCGATGATGTGTTGATGGAGGCAATGCCTGAAAATGCAAACCCCATAATTGATGAAGTTCTCACCGAAACCCTAGAAGCCGTAAATCCGGATGTTGCCGGTGTTCTGAATACGGATACGGGCGCTTTGGGTGTTGATATGTGGCAAGGCACGGACCGTAAAGTGCTTGAAGCTTTGTTGATGAAGATTCCCGTGTCTTCCCCGTCACCTGTGATGCGGGACCTCATGCGGCGCTTGTTGTTGACCGGGGCCAAAGTCCCCGCCGGCGGACAACCGGGATCATTGATCGCTTTGCGCGCGGGGTTGTTGTTGTCCATGGGCGACTTCACCGGTGTCAGCGCCTTGTTAAAAGTCGTTCCGGGCTATGCAGAAAACCCCGACCTGTTGCGCATTGAAGTCGATACACGGTTGTTAACCGGCGATGTGGCCCGAGCCTGTCAGGTGACCAATGCGTACATTGAAAACCAAAGCTCAACATACTGGCAAAAAGCCTTTATTTTCTGCCAAGCCTTAGAAGGCAAAGGCGAACAGGCGCAATTGGGCCTGGCCTTGTTGCAAGAATTGGGCGTCGAAGACGAAGTCTTTTATAGCCTTGTGGACGCCATCACCAGTCCCGGCGAAGTTCCGGTGATTGAAAGCCTGCCCAACCCGACTCCTCTGCATTTGGCGTTGGCCCGGGTGGCTAAGGCAACCTTGCCCATGGATGTGATTTCATCAAATCTGCCGTCTGTGTTGCGGTCCATTGCAATCAGCCCCAATGCTCCAGCGGAATTGAGGATCGAAGCCGCCGAACGCTCTGAAATTGCCGGGTCTTTACCTGTAGATGCATTGCGCCAATTGTATGCGAGCATCGAATTCCCCCAAGAAAACTTGGATGATCCGCTGAATATGATCGAACAATTTTCGCCTCCGATGAGCCGGGCATTGTTATATCGGGCGACGTTGGCCCAAAAATCACCCACCGCTCAGGCGGAATCTTTGGCTCAGGCATTGCATCTGGCGCGCATCGGTGGCGGCTATGCCTCGGCCGCGCGGGCCTTTTTGCCGCAAATTATGCGCATTGAACCGACGCTGGAATTGGTCTGGTTTGCCCCCGAAGCCATTCGCGCGTTTTTGATTGCGGATCGTCATGATGCGGTACGCGGCTGGTTTGAATTGTTAAAAGGTTTGTCTGAAACAGACCCGAAAATTGCGGCAAACTTGGAATCCATCATGCCGTTGGCGCGCTTGTCTGAATTTGACGAAGCCCGAGGTTGGACCATGGCGCGTTTGCCGTGGTGGTGGGATGCTGTCAAAACCAAAGATGGTGCCCGTGATATTGCCGCGACCTTGGCGTCCGTCTTTCAGGCGTTGGGTGAATTTATCCCCGACAGTATGTGGGTGGACCTGATCGCTGGGCCCAGCCATCAATCGCATATGGCCCCGCATCCGTCTTTGTGGTTTTTGTTAGACAGTGCTTCTGAACGCGGACGTCTTGGCGAGACCATTCTGGTCAGCCTCGTGATTATGGGCGAAGGTGGCCCGGCCAAGGCCAGCCCGGTGGTTTTGCAACGGGTCTTAAAAGCCTTGGTTAAAGTGGATTTAACTTCAGAAGCCCAAGCCATGGCGTTGGAAGCCGTTGTTGCTGTAGGGCTTTAAAAAGAGAGGTGAAATCATGGGGCGCAGAAGTCGGCACCAAGATCCTCTACCAAGATCCGTCAATTTGTTTTTGGACATGTTGCTGGCGGAACGCGGGGCGGCGGCCAATACGTTGGAAAGCTATGCCCGCGATTTGGCTGATTTTGCGGCCTTTATCAAAACGCAAAAGGTTGAGATAGAAAAGGCCAACACAGACCTGATCCGCGCGTATCTGAAACATTTATCGGGTTTTGGCTTGGCCGCCACCACCCAGGCCCGCCGATTATCGGCGTTGCGTCAATATTTCCGTTTTTTATTTGCTGAACGCTTGCGAGATGACGACCCAACGCTGGTGGTGGATAGTCCCAAGGCCGGGCTTTCTTTACCTAAATATTTAAGCGAAGACGAAGTTGACCGTTTGCTGGACCAAGCCGCAAAGGTGGCGGGTGATGACGGCAAGCGATTGCTGGCGCTGATGGAAATTTTGTATGCCACCGGGCTTAGAGTATCGGAACTGGTGGGGCTTCCGCTGAGCGCGCTGAGCCGCGATGGACAGATGTTGCTGGTGCGGGGCAAAGGCAACAAAGAACGCATGGTGCCGCTGTCGGAGCCCGCTCTGGACGCGATTTTAGCCTATTTGGACGTGCGCGGCCGCTTTTTACCCAAAATGCTCAAAAAAAAGGGCTCGCCGTTTATGTTTCCGTCCCGTGCCAAGCAGGGATATTTGACCCGCGCGCGGTTCGCGCAAATTTTAAAAGAATTAGCGGTATTGTCTGATTTAGATCCCCGAAGGGTATCTCCTCACGTTTTGCGCCATTCGTTCGCCAGTCATTTGCTGGCTCATGGCGTGGATTTGCGGGCTTTACAGCAAATGTTGGGCCATTCCGACATCTCGACAACGCAAATTTACACCCATGTTTTGGACGAACGTTTAAAGCGTCTGGTCGAAACGGCGCATCCTCTTTCCGGTGGAGCGTAATTTTCGGTTTCATTCCCTATAATCTGTGTGTTAGAAAAAGCCTATGCATCATTATCTTGAATTTGAAAAAACCATCGCCGAGCTTGAAGGCAAAATTGAAGAGCTTCGCCACTTACCGGGTGGAGCCGAAGTCAATATTGCCGAAGAAGTTACCAAGCTTCAGGACAAAGTAGATCGCCAATTGCGCGCGRCGTACGCCAAGCTTTCCGCTTGGCAACGCACCCAAGTGGCGCGCCATCCCGATCGCCCGCATGCTTTGAACTATATAGACGCCCTGATCGAAGACTTTACGCCCTTGGCGGGAGATCGCTTGTTTGGCGAAGATCAGGCGTTAGTGGGTGGCCTTGGACGGTTCCATGGTCAATCTGTGATGGTTCTGGGCATCGAAAAGGGATCGGACACCGAAACCCGGGTCAAACACAACTTTGGCATGGCCAAGCCCGAAGGTTATCGTAAGGCGCAACGTTTGATGAAAATGGCCGATCACTTTGGTCTGCCCGTGATTACGTTTGTCGATACATCCGGTGCCTTCCCCGGTGCCGAAGCCGAAGCCCGCGGWCARGCCGAAGCCATCGCCAAATCCATYGAARTYWGYTTTMARMTSCGCGTRCCGTTSRTYWCCGTCRTYATYGGCGAAGGYGGATCSGGYGGYGCSATYGCSYTGGCCTSKGCMAAYNGCRKYKNTGATGYTGGAACATTCTATTTATTCGGTGATTTCTCCCGAAGGCTGTGCGTCCATTTTGTGGCGCGACGGAGCCATGAACAAAGACGCCGCAGAATCCTTGCGCTTGACCGCCGAAGACCTAGACAAATTGGGTGTGATCGATGGCATTATCCCCGAACCCTTGGGCGGTGCTCACCGCGACCCCATCGGCGCCATGCAAGCCGTYRGYGACGARRTTAAYCGTCAGCTKGANATYCTNAAAAGCCYTRGACGGYGGTCARCTKARAACCAAACGYCGYGAAAAATTCTTGGATATGGGCAAAGTTGGTCTCAGCTAARGTTAACTCGAACGCCAAAACAATTTAAAAAAGGCCTCTCATATTTGAGAGGCCTTTTTTTGTCGTTAGCGAATACCTGCAATTGGTAAGATTATGAGTTCCYTACACCTTGCCGTGGCACTGTTTGTATTTTTTGCCTGACCCACATGGGCAAGTTTCGTTGCGCCCGACGCGGCCCCAGGTTTCTGGGTTTTCGGGGTCACGTTCTTCGGGCTTGGTGCGCGGGGCAGCTTGCATGATTTGATTTGACGGTCGTTTGGCGTTGGCCGGATCTTCACGACCTTCGTGGGTTTCGCCGGGACCTTCGGGGGCAAAACCTTCTTCGGGTCTGACTTGCAATTCGATGTGCGACAAGATGCTGGTAACCCGGTCGGTGATTTGATCCAACAGCTGTTCGAACAACAAGAACGCTTCTTTTTTGTATTCATTCAGCGGATCTTTTTGAGCATACGCGCGCAGCCCAATGCCTTGGCGCAGGTGATCCAACGTCAATAAATGGTCTTTCCACAGTTGGTCCAAAACCGAAAGATACAGGTTCTTTTCCACGTCCCGCATGACTTCAGGACCGTACTTGGCCACCTTTTCGGCGGCTTTGCGGTCGGTGGCATCAATAATGCGGTCTTCAATTTCTTGATCGGCAATGCCTTCTTCGGCGGCCCATTCGGCCAACGGCAGGTCCAAGCCAAAGACGCGCAGGACTTCTTCGTGCAGGCCTTCGATGTTCCATTCATCGGCATAGCTTTTTGCCGGGATGGAATGGCGGATCAATTCTTCGATGATGAAGTGGCGCATGCCGACGATTTCATCGGCCAAGCTATCGGCAGCCATCAATTCTTTGCGTTGTTCGTAAACGACTTTACGCTGGTCGTTCATGACATCGTCAAATTTCAACAGACTTTTGCGAATTTCAAAGTTACGCGCTTCGACCTTTTGCTGAGCTTTTTCCAAGGCCTTGTTGATCCACGGGTGGATGATGGCCTCGCCTTCTTCTAAGCCTAATTTGACCAACATGGAATCAATGCGTTCCGAGCCAAAGATGCGCATCAAGTCGTCTTCTAAGGATAAGAAGAACGCGCTGCCGCCCGGATCGCCTTGGCGACCCGTACGGCCCCGCAGTTGGTTATCGATGCGGCGACTTTCGTGGCGTTCTGTACCAACGATATACAAACCACCAGCATCCAGAGCGATGGTTTTTTGTTCGGCGATTTCGGCTTCGATTTTTTTGATTCCGGCTTCGCGTTGGGCTTCATCGGTGATATCGCTAAGTTCACGAAGAACGCGGATGTCGAGGTTGCCACCCAATTGAATATCGGTACCCCGACCCGCCATGTTGGTGGCGATGGTGACGGCACCGGGCAGGCCTGCATCGGCAATGATATAGGCTTCTTGTTCGTGGTGACGGGCGTTCAAGACGTTGTGTTTGATGCCTTTAGACTTCAACAGATCGGACAAGAATTCAGATTTTTCAATGGAGACCGTGCCCACCAAAATCGGACGATTTTTCGCCTTAGATTCTTCAACCAATTCAACGATGGCGTTGAATTTTTCTTTGGCTGTCCGATAAACGATGTCGTTTTGATCTTTGCGGATGTTTTCGCGGTTGGTGGGGATTTCCACCACTTCCAAACTGTAAATTTCAGAAAATTCACCGGCTTCGGTCATCGCGGTTCCGGTCATGCCGGCCAATGTTGGGTACAGACGGAAATAGTTCTGGAACGTGATGGACGCCAACGTTTGGTTTTCGTTTTGGATGGTCACGCCTTCTTTGGCTTCGATGGCTTGGTGCAAACCTTCGCCAAAACGACGGCCTTCCATCATGCGCCCCGTGAATTCATCAATGATCACAACCTTGTCGTCTTGTACGATGTAATCAATGTCACGCTTTTGCATGTGATGGGCGCGCAGAGCTTGGTTGATGTGTTGCAATAATCCAACATTTACCAAATCGTACATGGACCCTTCTTCCATCAATCCGGCCTCACGCAACAACACTTCGGCGTGTTCGTTGCCGTCTTCGGTCAGGGTGATGGATTTGGATTTTTCGTCTGATTCGTAATCTTCGGCGATCAGGCTGGGGATCAGCTTGTTTACGGCTCTGTACAGTTCCGAAGAATCTTCGGCTTGGCCGGAAATAATCAACGGTGTGCGGGCTTCATCGACCAAAATCGAATCCACTTCATCGACGATGGCATAGTTGAATTCGCGCTGGACCATTTCTTCCATGCTGAATTTCATGTTGTCGCGCAGATAATCAAAGCCAAATTCGTTGTTGGTGCCGTACGTGACGCTGGAGGCATACGCTTGTTTGCGTTCGGTATCGTTAAGGCCATTGATGATGCACGCGGTGCTGAGGTCCAAGAACGTAAAGACTTCCCCCATCCATTTAGCATCACGAGACGCCAAGTAATCGTTCACGGTGACCACATGGGCGCCCTTACCTGACAGCGCGTGCAGGTATACGGCCAAGGTCGAGGTTAAGGTTTTGCCTTCACCCGTTTTCATTTCGGCGATTTGGCCCCGGTGAAGGACGATGCCGCCCATCATTTGCACGTCGTAATGACGCTGGCCCAAGGTGCGCTTGGCCGCTTCGCGTACGGTGGCAAAGGCATCGGGCAGGATGTCGTCTAAACTTTCACCGCCTTCGACACGTTCGCGCAACCACGCGGTTCTCGCTTTGATATCTTCATCGCTCAAACCTTCGAGTTCAGGTTCAAGGGCATTGATGGAATCGACAATTTTAAGCAGGCCTTTGATATAACGTTGATTGGCCGAACCGAAGAATTTTTTCGCGATGGCGCCGAGCATGGGTGGAGTACCTTTGAGGCAAGTGTTTAAGTGCGGTGAAGGTGGGTGCGGAAATATTCACAAACCCCCAGTGGTGACAAAGAATTAATGTCGTGAGACGCTTCTGTCAACGTATGCGCCCCGAGAATGTTCATTTTTCGGTGATTTAGGCTAAATAAAGTCTAAAAAATCAGAAATTGAAGCTCGCTTGCACGCTGCCGTAACGATCTGACTTATCTTGAGCCTTAAATTCCCGAGTCCGATTGACCATGGAAAGGCTTAACCGGACGCCCTTGACGTAAACGCTGTTGATGGGAATGTGGCTCGAAATACCGAGACGTGCTTCTAAGACAAAAGGGGTCTTTTTCACGTCTGGGCCGTCTTTAAAGGTGTTTCCATCCAAAAAGATGTCGCGCGCCACGGCTTTGCCTTCAAATCCAAAAAAAGTTGACCACGTTAGGTTCTTGGGCGCTTTTTGTGGTACGGCAAAGGTTCCGTACACCGGGCCGAAGTCTTCTTTAAGGTTTTTCCCAAAGCGGACCGTCATGCCGCTCGATATCGAGGTTTTGACATTGCCCAAATGCGCTGTGGTGTGGACGATGCTATCGCCTTCAAAGCCAAACAAATCCGTTTGTTTTGTTCTCAGCTTAATGGTGCGGGTGCCCAAAAGTCCCAGCTCGTCCTTAATCTGGCTTCGCCAGCCGTGGGAAACCGACACATTAAGCATGCGGTGAATGGAGTTTTGCACCTGCCCAGCCTTCGATTTTGGGCCAACCCAACCGATATCAAGCTCCATCGTATCTTGACGATCAAGCCCTGCAAAAAAGCCCGTGGCTAAGGTGCTGGCCGGAATGTTGTTTTGCATGGTGATGCCAAAATAGGTCCACCCTGCATAAGGTCTGTCTTTGGGGTCGGGCGTATACGTCTCTACGTCTTCGGGCGTGTACATTTCTTGTCCAAACGACCACCCGGTGCGCAGCTGATGGGGTTCTTTAAAATAGGCAAACTTGGCCAGCACTTTACCGGTGGTTTGAAGTTGGCTGGGCTGTTTTTTATCTGGTGTTGGAGTATAGGCAAAACGCACCCCGTTGGTGTAGTGACGATCGGTATCAACCACTTTGTCGTTGTCCAATTGAAACAACACGGCATCGGCCTTGGCGGGGCTGAGCCCAACGCCAAAGGTGAGACAAAAGGCCAACAGGCCAAAACGGGTGTAGATCTGAAACATGTGCGTGAAAACTTAACTAAATAGCCAAACCGGACTTAAGCATACGCCAGCTGATCCAATCTGGCATCATAAATTCCGCTTAAAATCCTCCTCAATTGTTCRCCATGACTTGTGCTTAAGCTCTAGACCGCTTAATTTGGTGAACTTAATGTGTATTTAAAGCTTAAGGAATTGATGCAAGTGAAACGGATCGCGTGGGCCATGGCTATTGCTTTGGCATTTTCAACCTCAGCTGTGGCCCAAGAAAAAAACCAAGATCAGGTCGTGGCGACGGTTAACGGCAAGGCCATCTTGCTGTCTGATGTCGAAGATGCCCGCAACCTGTTGCCGACGGACTTTCAAAACGCCCCCTTGCAAAGCATTTATCCTATGTTGGTGGAAACCCTGATCAATTCCAGAATTTCTGCGGATATGGCTACACGTTTAGGCTTTGATGAAAGCCCCGAATACGAACGCCGCATGGAGCGTATTGCCGATCAAGTTTTAGAACGCATCATGTTGACCCGGCATCTGGAACAAAAAATTACCGATACTTTGGTYYAMNGWANCNGTTACNNCTGCANNAAWGKTYGMASNGCWTGSWRWKMMWWMWYKWRKTSMATSYGCGTCATATCTTGCTGAAATCTGAAGACGCGGCAAAAACGGTCATTGAAAAGCTTGATGATGGGGATGACTTTGTCGACTTGGCCAAAGAATTTTCCAAAGGCCCCAGTGCCCAAGGGGGCGGTGATTTAGGCTGGTTTGGGCCGGGGCGCATGGTCCCGCAATTTGACAATGCGGTGCGCGGGCTTTCGGTTGGTTCTTACACGCACAGGCCTGTGCAAACTCAATTTGGCTGGCACGTTATTCAAGTTCAGGAACGACGACCCTTACCTGTAAAAACCCTAGACGAAGCGCGGCCCGGGCTGGTGAACAACCTGTCTGCGGAATTGGGCCAAAGATTGATGGAACAATTGCGCACAGATGCCGAAATTGAAAAAACATCTTTTAAAGACCTGAAATAAAATTATGGATATCAAAAAATCACCACTCGCTCCTGAAAACTTCCCCAACATGCCAGATATTTCCGGGGTGCGGTTTGCCACGGTCGAAGCGGGTGTTAAATACACAGGGCGTACCGATTTGATGTTGGCYGAATTTGTCWCGGGCACGACGGTTGCGGGCGTCTTTACCAAATCGCTGACCGCCTCGGCCCCCGTTTTAAAATGCCGGGAATTTTTGAGCGGCGGCATGGCGCGGGCTTTGGTGGTGAATTCYGGAAATTCAAACGCCTTCACCGGACGGCGCGGCGAAGAAACGGTTGATCATATTTTGCAAGCCACKGCGGCCGCGCTGGGCTGYAAACTGGGCGAAGTYTTTTCGGCCTCAACCGGGGTGATTGGCGAACCGTTTGCCCACAACGTCATCACCGATACCTTGCCGAGCTTAAAAGAAAATTTGGGGGACGCCCGTTGGGAAGATGCGGCCAACGCCATCATGACCACCGATACCTATGCCAAGGGATGCACCCGCTCCGCCAATATTGGCGGGGTGACGGTGACCATCAATGGCATGGCAAAGGGCTCCGGCATGATTGCGCCGGACATGGCGACGATGTTGTCTTACGTGGCGACCGACGCCGCAATTCCTGCCGACGTGTTGCAGGGTTTGTTGGTGTCTGGCGCGGATAAATCCTTTAACGCCATTACTGTGGACAGCGATACATCGACCAGCGATACCTTGATGGTGTTCGCCACGGCTCAGGCGGGCAACGCTTTGCCAACAGGTGTGGATGATCCCAATTTAGCTGATTTTGTGCGGGTGCTGAACGACGTGCTTTTGGACCTGGCCCATCAAGTTGTGCGTGATGGCGAAGGGGCCACCAAGTTTATCGAAATCACCGTAAGCGGAGCCGCCAGTGATGCGGCGGCTAAAGTGATCGGATTATCGGTTGCGAATTCGCCGCTGGTCAAAACCGCAATCGCCGGAGAAGATGCGAACTGGGGGCGAATTGTGATGGCGGTGGGCAAAGCCGGACAAGCCGCAGACCGGGACAAACTCATGATTAAAGTTGGCGATGTAAATGTTGCCGAAAACGGTCACCGGGTTGATGGTTATGACGAGGCCCCCGTGGCCGCCCACATGAAAGGCCAAGATATTAAAGTCGCCGTTGATGTTGGCGTTGGTTCGGGGAAAGCCACGGTTTGGACCTGTGATCTGACCCATGGCTATATTTCCATCAATGCGGATTATCGATCCTAATGGGATCGCGCGCGGTGCAAGTCGAGGCTTTGGAAGCTCCACGTCTGCACCTTCGCCGCCTTGTTGATGGTGATATTGATGCCATCGTACACGGGTGCAACAACGCCAATGTATCGCGCTACACCGCGCTGATCCCTTATCCGTATACTCTGTCAGATGCCCGTGAATTTCTGACCGGGGCGATGTTGGATCGCAACGCCCACACCCGCCATGTGTTTGGCATTGAAACCCGTATTGGCGGCGATTTGATCGGCTGTATTGAAATTAATATGGGGGACGGTGGGGATACCTTTGGCTATTGGTTGGGCGAAGACCATTGGGGTAAAGGCTATATCACCGAAGCTATTTTAGAGATGCAACGCTTTGCCTTTGAAATTGCAGGCAAGGCAGAATTGTGTGCGGCCGTTAACCCCAAAAATCCTGCGTCCGCGCGCGTTTTAGAAAAAACCGGGTTTACCTATGACCGCATCGAAACCGGGTTGCCGGGGCGCTGCGCAGATGTTGAAGCCCAGATTTTTGTCCTGAAAGCCGAAGACTGGAAAGCTCGCGAAGCCAAAAAGCCAAAGTTACTGGTCAGTGCAGTGGCGTTGGTTCGGGCCGATGGATGTGTGCTGATGGCAACAAGGCCACCCGGCAAAGCCTTGGCGGGGCTTTGGGAATTTCCGGGCGGCAAGGTGCACACGCAAGAAACTCCGGAACAAGCCTTGGTCCGGGAACTGCGTGAAGAATTAAGCATTGGCGTGTACGAAAGCGATCTAACGGCCCTCACGTTCGCCAGCCATCCGTATGAACACTTCCATTTGATCATGCCGCTGTATCTGTGCCGGGTGTGGCAGGGGGACGTGACGGCGATGGAAGGCCAAAGCCTGAAATGGGTAAAACCTGCTAAGCTACACATCCTGCCCATGCCGCCTGCAGACATTCCCTTGGTGGCGCTGTTGAAGGATTTGTTATGAGCCAGAAAGTCACCGCGTGCGTTCTCGTGATCGGCAATGAAATTTTGTCGGGGCGGACTCAAGATGCCAATATTCATTTTTTGGGTGGGGAACTGACCGCGCTGGGCATTCAGTTGGCGGAAGTCCGTGTGATCCCCGACGATGAGGGTGAAATTATCGAAGCCCTTAACCATTGTCGCGCTAAATATGATTATGTCTTTACCACGGGTGGTATCGGTGCGACCCACGATGACATCACGGCGGCTTGTGTGTCCAAGGCGTTTGGCTTGGCGTTCGAACTTCATCCCGAAGCCAATCGCATTTTGTTGGATCATTATGGCGATAAAGCCAACACCGCGCGCATGCGCATGGCGATAATGCCCCGCGGAGCCGAGCTGATTGATAACCCGATTTCAAAAGCTCCCGGTTTTAAGGTCGAAAATGTCTATGTTTTTGCGGGCGTACCCAGTATCGCCCGCGCCATGTTCGACAGCGTGCGCCAATCATTAAAAGGTGGGGCGCCGTTGGTGGTGCAAACGGTGTCAACCATTGGCCTTTCAGAAGGCATGATCGGCGAAGATTTGCG
The DNA here is from genome assembly GCA_002732845.1 of Rhodospirillaceae bacterium. GTDB lineage: Bacteria > Pseudomonadota > Alphaproteobacteria > Rhodospirillales > Magnetovibrionaceae > JANLGW01. The sequence continues at coordinate 5,519 of NVSZ01000003.1, read as the reverse complement.
GGTTCTGCAAGACCAGCATTCTGGCGTTGATATTGGCTCGTATCCGTTTTTGAAAATGGGCGGATTTGGCGTGAATTTGGTGGTGCGCGGCGAAGACAAACAGGCCGTGAAGTTGGCTTGCGCCGATCTTAAAACCCTGATTGAAAATGCCGGAGGCACGCCGATTGAGGGCGAAACCGAAGGCGAGCAGTTTTAGCGTTAACGCTCAACAATAAACTTTGAAATATCCACCCGGTCTTGCCAGCCATGGCGGACCAATTCGGGGTCTTCGTGTTCTTCTTCGGGCCAACCGATGCACAGATACGCGACAAACGCCCACTCACCCGGAACGTCCATAATTGAAGTCATTTCTTTGGGGTCTAAAATTGATACCCAACCGACGCCCACACCACGGGCGCGGGCCGCCAACCACAAAGTATGCACCGCCATCACCACCGAATAGTCCAAAGTTTCCGGCATGGTTTTTTTGCCCAAACCATGGCCTTGTAAAGTCGCATGATCGCAAAATACCGCCAGCTGGGTGGGCGACTGATCCATGCCCGATAATTTCAGTTGAGCGTATTGCTTAGCCCGTTCACTGTGATAATCATTTAAGGCTTCTGCGTTGCAAATTTGAAAGTGATCGCGTACGGCTTTGCGTTTTTCTGGGCTTTGGACTTTGACGAATCGCCAAGGCTGGCTGTTGCCCACGGATGGAGCAAGGGCGGCGAGGCTTAGCAATTCATCCACCAGGCCGCCCGGCAAAGCTTCGGTCCGAAAACGCCGAACATCGCGCCGCCATTTTAATAAAGTGTCGAAATCCCTTTGAAATTCAGGGGAGAACAGGGGCTGCTGGATGGAATCTTGCGTACACATAAGCCGTACAATACGGGCGCGCCCGTGCGCAGGCTACTGAAAAATACAAAATCAACGATACCCCCTTGCCATAGCCGTTCTGTATAGATAGGTTCTGGTCAATAAGAACAGATCAAGCTGTGCGGGCGTGGCGGAATTTGGTAGACGCGCCAGACTTAAAATCTGTTGGGGTTCGCCCCGTGCCGGTTCAAGTCCGGCCGCCCGCACCATTTGTTTTGGACTCTCGGTTTCCCCACATAAATACCCTCAAAATCAGAGAAACGGCACTTCACATATTAAAGTGGGCCGGTTCAAGTCCGGCCGCCCGCACCATTACCCTTCAATAGGTTATCACTGTTTTGAGCTTTGGTAAGGTTTTGCAAATTACCTTTACGGAAGCCCGGTGGAAGCTGTTTGCAGCCGGGGGTAAGCAGTCAACTTCCAGTTCCTGCAAGCGATTGCGAGGTCTCTTTTGGTTTTTGGGAAAAGTCGGGGTCTATACAGGGGGTGCATAGACGGTTTAGACTTTTAGGCATGGGGCAGGCCCACAAAAAGGTGTTTTGACCTGCGAAGGTAATCTGCGAGGGTAATATGAGATGACGTCTAAACCTGACTTTCTTCACACCACAAAACGCACATTGAACCATTACAATCGTACCGCCGAAGGTTTTCGCGAGGGCACTTGGGATCATGATGTGACGCAAAACTATCAGGCGTTGCTTGATGCTCTTGAAGGTGATCATCGCCACGTTGTTTTGGATTTTGGGTGCGGGCCGGGCCGGGACTTGGTTTATTTTAAAACGCAAGGCATCGAAGCCGTCGGCCTAGACGGCAGTAAAGAGTTTGTGGACATGGCGCGCGCAGAGACGGATTGTGAAGTGCTACATCAAAATTTCCTGAAACTCGATCTGGGTGAAAATCGGTTTGACGGTATTTTTGCCAACGCGACCCTGTTTCATGTGCCAGCTGCGGAACTTCCCCGGATTTTGGGCGAGCTTTACGACAGTTTGAAAAAGGGCGGCGTGTTGTTTTCTTCGAACCCGCGCGGCGACAATCAAGAAGGTTTTCAAGGCGAGCGGTATTGTTGTTACCATGACCTTGAAACGTGGCGCAGATATGTTCAGGCCGTAGGGTTTGAAGAGCTTCACCACTATTTTCGCCCGCCGGGTTTGCCGCGCGCCCAACAGCCGTGGTTGGCAACCGTTTGGCGTAAACCAAAATGAGGGGTAATCTTTGAAAATAGGTGTATAATTTAAATTCCATGAATTTGGAGTTTGATGACAATGCACTATGACGTTGTTTTAATTGCATTAAGTTTTCTAGCAGGGGGTGTTTTTACCGCTGTCTGGGGACATTTACGTGCCCGCCGGGGTTTCAAGCAAAACGCGAATGCGGAAAAATTAGAACGGTATCGCCGAAGTCATGAATTTGCCCGCGTTGGCACGTGGGACTGGACCTTAAAAAATAACGTCTTGTTTTGGTCCGATGAAATTTATGCCATGTTTGGCTATCGCTTGGGCGAGGTCACACCGTCTTACGAATTGTTTTGCAATGCGCTTCACCCCGACGATCGAGAAGAGGTGTTGCGGGCGGAAGAGGACTGTTTAAATCACCAAGGTCGATACGATATGGAATACCGGGTCATCTGGCCTGATGGCACGGTGCGCTGGCTTCATGAAAGTGGTGATGTTTTGTTTGATGAACAGGGCCAGGCCGAAAGGTTTTCCGGTATTATCCGCGACGTCACCACGTACCGGGAAAAATCTGAACACATTCAGAAACTTGCCTATTTTGATATTCTGACCGGATTACCCAACCGCGTTTCTTTTACCAACCAATTACAGCAAGCGATTGAACGGTCTAAGCGCCAAGGTACACTGGTTGCCTTGGTGTATATGGATTTAAATAATTTCAAGCCGATCAATGATACCTATGGGCATGGCGTGGGCGACAACGTATTGCGCGCGGTGGCGGACCGCTTGACGCGGTCTTTTCGCAGCGTCGATATGGTGGCGCGGGTTGGTGGGGATGAGTTTATCGCCATTCTTGAAGGCCTTAAATCAACGGATGAAGTTGATCGTATTGTAGCAAAATTACAAAAGCAATTTGCCAAACCATTTGCCTTGGACAAATGCCTTCATGATATCGGGATCAGCACGGGTGTTAGCCTTTACCCCGATGATTCAAGCGATATTGATGAATTGATCAACATTGCCGATGCGGCGATGTACAGGTCTAAAAAATCCTTGAGCAACGTTTATGACTTTGCCGCTGGAAAACCGGCCAAGGATCAGATCGATGATTAATTTTTTACCACATTGAAAAAAACAAAGATTATAACTATTTATATTGATGAACTGATCAGGGATCAAAAGGCAATTTTAAAATGATGAAATTTAAAAGCTGTGGCGCGTTGGTTTTGGCCAGCCTCATCACGTCCCCGGTTGGGGCCGTTGAATTGGCGGCCTATCAGGCGGGCTATAGTGTACATCTCAGCAGTGTTCGGGATACGTCATCGATTTTGGCCGTCACCGGAAAAATTGCTTATGGAGTCGAAAAACTTTGTAACGGCTGGCTGTTCCAACAAAGCGGCACCATGAATATGCATCTTCCTGATGGTAACGTGCTTCCTCAGGTGATGAATTTTTCGTCCATAGAAACCGGGCCGAAATATCAGTTTTCGGTCAGCACCGAAGGCATCGGCAAAGAAGTAATTTTGGGCCGTGCCGAAATGGGAGCAGAGGGTGAACTGGGGCAGGCAACGTTTAGCCGCCCGGAAAAAAAGTCATTCAGTTTGCCCGCCGACACGTTGTTTCCCGCAGCCCACACACGCTTAATGATCGAAGCCGCCGAAGCCGGAAAGCACCAGCTGCAAAGCCATATTTTCGAAGGCACAGACGTTGATGAAGCAAAGCTGTTGGTGGTGTTTGTCAGCCCCATGTCGGATCAAGGCAAGGCCATCATTCAGAAGCTGGGGGGGAAATTGAAAAACCGCGCGGGATGGAATTTCCGCTTGGCGTACTTTGATCCCAAAAGCCAAACGGGTGAACCGTTGTATGAAGTTGGTGTTGACCAGCTCGATAACGGTGTTGCGCTCAGGTGGGTGTTGGATTACGGCACCCACGCCGTGGAAATGAAAATGGTCAAGGTTGAAATCTTGGACAATCCAGACTGTACGCCCAAATAATTTCCACCCTGACCCGTTTCGTTCGTTCAGATTTCTATTTCTGTTTGGCGCGTGCCGCAACCACCATTTCGATCATGGTGTCCAAAGAAATAGCGCCCGGTGCGATGTCGTTGCCAAAGATGAAAGCCGGTGTGCCGGTGATGCCCAAGGCTTGAGCTTGTTCGGCGCTGGCAGCCAGTGTTTTTTCGACCAAGGGATCATCCATTTGTGTGACGAGAGCCTGCGTATCGATGCCAACCGTTTTGGCCAATTCCATGACTTTACTTTGGTTCAATGAACCGCGGTTGGTCATCATGGCGATATGGAAAGATTTGTATTTGTCCGATTGATGTAACCACACGGCCTGGGCTGCCCGGGATGCATACACAGAATCAGGGCCAAGGATCGGGAATTCTTTTAAGACATAACGGATGTTTCCATCGCTTTTGATCAACGTTTGAACGTCGTCAAAGACCTTTTTACAATACCCACAGCGGTAATCAAAAAACTCAACCACGGTCAGGTTGCCGTTTAAATTCCCCATAACCGGATCGTTTGGGTTATTTTTAAGGGTGGTGGACATGGTGCTCAAGGTTTCTGCTTTTTGAGCTTCGGCAGCGGCTTGACGAATGCGTTGGTATTCGTTGATCGCTTCGATAACAACTTCCGGGTTTTTCAGAAGGTATTCCCGCACAATTTTTTCCACTTGTTCGGTGGGCATTTGGTGTTCGGCCGACTGAGCCGCCATCGGAATAGTGACCAGCAAGACGGCTGTTGCGAGGAAAGATTTAAGCAATGACATTTGTTTTTTTCCAGTGAATCGTGTGAAAATAATGCTTACACTAAGTTTTAAACGCAAAACAAGGCGTTAATGTGACAGTTCTATGCCCGATACCCGGCCCCGTACGGGCGGCATGCGGGGGGCGGCGATTATGCCGATGAATGTGATGCGAATAGCCCGGCGTTCATCGTTCGGCCAAGCTTGTTTATACAGGTCCGACAGGTCCACCGTATCACGCCACCATTTGCGGGTATTTTCCCGTCCACCGCGCACTGTATAAAGGGCGGCTTCGAAGGGATGGTTTTTGTCTGGACGGGTGAGCGTTCCCCGGCGCAAAGCGGTATCACCCCACACCAAAGTCAAAGCCCGGTCATGGGCGGGCAGACCATTTATTTGTTCTTTGAAGCGGTTTTTTTGAGGTCCACCACCTTTGAATCCAATAATCAAACGCACCGGGTGAATGCCCGGCCCATGATCGGATAAATTCCAGGCCCAGTTTAAATACGGCGTCGCCATCAGCATGGCATTAATGCGGCGAACGGCAATGCTTTGGGCGGGTCCGGTGCGCACTTCCAAGGTTGACACACCGCCTCTTGTCACGCTGGATAACGGGGAAAAGACGGAATTTGCACTGATATTTTCATCACTGGTGGCAATCAGCCAGTCTTTGGGGGGATTGTTCAGGTCAAAATTCAGTCCACCGCTCATGATTGACAATCGCCCTTCGGGGCTGGGGCC
>NVSZ01000002.1 GCA_002732845.1 Rhodospirillaceae bacterium | reverse complement strand
ACAGACGCGTTCCGACTTCTAACAATTCACCCGCCGGTGGCATTTTTTCCACGCCGGATTGATCTCCCACACGGGTTTGGGCCAGCACCAGCCCAACAATGGCGGCGGCAAGAAACAGAACGGTGACTTCGCCCAAGGTATCCAGCCCACGATACGTCACAATTATCGCGGTGACGATGTTCGCCGCACCCGTCTCAGAGGCGGTGTTTTCCGCATAATAACGTGCGGTCAAATTCAAGCTTTCGTCCGGCACATAGCCCAATAAAAGATTTGTAAAAATCGCGGCAAAGCCTGCCAACAGGGCAAGGGTGATGACTTTTTTAATCATGTTCGCCTCCCCGTACACGCCTGAGCACAAAGAAAAACAAAAATGTGGTTAGCCCGCTGCCAATGGCGGCTTCGGTCATGGCCACATCGGGTGCGCCCAAAATCAAAAACATCACCGAGGCAAACAAGCTCACCGCACCCGCGGCCAAAATCGCAATCGCCATGCTGCGTTTGGCGTATACTGCCATTAAGGCCCCGGCGATCATCGCCACAGCCAACACAACGCTCATGATCAGCAAGATGGAATTCATAATTTGTCTCCCTGATCTTCCGCCAGATGATCAATGCCGTCTTCCGACAATTTGACATGACCGCTGCGATGCGCGGCGCGGGCCAAAACTTGTGCGGAAAGCGGGTTGGTGAACAGCAAAAACAAGGCAACCAACAACAATTTCAAGGCCCAGTCCGGGTGCAAGAACCCCGCCCCCGCCAAGGTCAACAAAGTCCCCAAGGTGGTCGCCTTGGTGCCCACTTGAATGCGGTTTAAAACATCGGGCATACGGTTCAGGCCCAGCCCCCCTAAGAACAAAAAGGCCGTGCCAAGCACCAGCAATCCTGCCCCAATCAGGTCCAGAAGCGTTTCCATTACGTTTCCTTTCCCAAATAACGGGCAATCACAATCACCCCTAAAAACGACAGCAGCGCATAAACCAGCGCCACATCTAAATAGACAATGCGGTTTTCAACCAACGCCACCAGAACGATTGCGGTGATGGAAATAACGGTCAATACATCAAAGGCAACGACCCGGTCCACGGCATTGGGCCCCTGCACAAAACGATACAAGGCCAGCAGAAATGCCGCACCGGCGAGCATTGATGCTAAATAAAGAAGACCCTCAACCATACATCACCTCTAAATATTTTTCGAACCCGGCGGCGATGCGCTGGGTGGCTTCGTTTACGTCACCAGACTCCAGCATCACACAGTGCACATACAGGCAATCTTCGCCGACTTCGACGGTTAAAGTGCCGGGCGTCAGGGTAATGGAATTTGCCAGCAACAAGCGCCCCATCGGGCTTTTCAATTCGGTACGAACCTTAACGATGCCGGGTTTAATCGGTAGGTTGGGCGACAACACAATGGCCGCCAGCGCAATGTTTGCTTTGATGAGTTCTTTGAGGAAATAGCCAAGGTACAAGAATGTCGCCAAAACCGCCTGAGGATTTAACCGCGCGTCCGTCAAAAACGACATGCCATCTTTGAACAACGCAGTAATGACTGCGGCTACAATGACCCCAACAACAACGGTTTCCACCGTCAGGGCGTTGTTCAACATCACCCAAAACAACAACAGTACGGCGAACAAGCCGCCCTGTCGAAAAGCACCATTTGACGTAAAATCGTTCATATCGCCGACTCTCAATTCTGCCTTCGCATATGCCATATATTAGACAATAGTTATATTGCGAACGCAAATGAATACGCTACAAAAAGTTCGTGATGCTAGGATTATTTTGAGAGCGCTGGCAAGCCTCTAAAATACGCAGGCTATTAAGCCGCTAGTACGTGGGGTTGCGGGGTTTTGTGTGATAAATCAGCCTCAGCCACTTTTAAAAAAATCGCGCGTTTTGCCATAAAAAGAAACACATTAAGCCCACGAAAAAGTTAGTTCCATTTGTTTCCGCGTGGGCATTTCTGCGTAAAGCTATTACCGATGCCCCCAGAGATTATCTGGTCACGCCTTTTTTGGGGGGGCATGTCATCGACATATCGCCTCACTTTAAATATTCAAACGCTTTGGCATGCTCTTGTTTGAATTTTCCTTAAAGGTTCTAAACCACAAAATCGGCACTTTAGTACCGCAAAAGTAGACTGATGACCGATACACTCTGGCCTTTGTCCTTTGTATTATGAATGCTCACGGTGTGAGAGTGTTGGCAAAACTTAAACATGATTTAAATAAAGGGCGGGAACATGGCAAAAATTTTAATCGTTGATGATGAGAGCCTATTTCTCGATATTTATGAAGATATCCTCAATGGAGCCGGTCACAATGCGACCGGTGTACTGAGTGGGGAATTAGCCTTAAAATGCGTTCAAGCGAATCAACCCGATTTGATTCTCCTCGACATCCTTATGCCCGACATGTCCGGCCTAGAAGTCATCCGTCACCTTCGTGCAGATCCGTCCGTTAGCAACATGCCCATACTGGCCATAACATCACTGAAGGGAACAAGCCTTTATGATGAAATTTATGAAGCCGGAGGAAATGGCTATATCTCAAAAGCCGTCAACGCAAAACAACTCATTAACCGCGTAAATGAAATGCTCGCTTGGTAACTGTAAAAACAACATAATTTCTATATTTATCGTCAACATCCAAAAGCATTAACCTGCCCCACCAAGACCTGCCCCACCAAGTGCCCCAATGCCGATGAACGCGTTTGGCGTGGTTCACCGTCAGATCAATGGCCCTGCAAGGAATTTCGGGGTTATTTTTTATGGAGGGCCGTTCGGACTCATACGATTTTTTTGCCCGAAATATTATTTTGTGCTTTGATCATACTCAACGTTTGTTTTTAAAAACTCTAAATGCATGGCTTGTGTCGTATTTCTGGCGAAGATATTATTTCCATAAAAATGCGTGATATTCCTCTGGGAATCAACGTTATTTAATGTGCGCAGATTAAAGTCAAAGATGATATTATCAATCCTTTCAATAAAGCCCTTTTAACTTTGCAAAACATGCCATCACCTCATTCTTAAAAAGGATTTGATATGTATCGTCCACAGATTTTTCACCTACGTTTTGTCTTGCCTTTATGTGTCGTGTTTACGGCGTTCCTTAATTCCTCCGAAGCACAATCTGGCGACGATAGCATTCATCTCATCAGCACAAGTGTTTCCGGTGGTATGATTGAGCAGAAAGGTGATGAAATTGTCGGGGCATTCGCTACATTTTTCAAAGAAGCCTCTGCACGGTCCGACGTGGCTGTTGATTATAGGCTGGTGCCGTGGGCCCGCGCGGTCAAGGAAACGGAACATTCTGACAATCTTTTGCTATTTCCGTTCACCCGCACAGCAGAACGTGAGCATAGATTTACGTGGCTAATCCCGCTTGTAGAAGATGAGATGTGTTTTGTGTCGGTTGCTCAGCAGATCAAAACTCTTGCGCAAGCCCGCCAGCTCAAACGCGTTCTTGTCTGGCAAGGAACATCTCATAAAGCTTTCCTGACCGCAGAAGGTTTTGAAAACCTGATCACGGTCCGTACAAACAAGAAAGTCATTGAGGTGCTTAAAGGGTCCTCTGACGCGGCTTTTTATTTCATGTGTAATCAGGCTCAGGCCTTAGTCGACCCAACAAGGTCAGAACTTGTCGTCAAGCTTGGCGCCACAATTGCGCATGAAGCCATCTGGTTGGTGGGGGGCAAGGGCTTAAAACGGACCAAAGAAATAGATCAGTTTATACAAGCCGTTCAGTCCCTGAAAGAGGAGCATGTCCTTAAATAAAACACACCTTTTCGGGTTGTAATTCTTTATGGCAAAGCGCATGGTTAGTACAAATTTTAAATGGAATACGTATGTTCACTCACTTAAATTGTCTGCAAACGTTGAAGAACAACGCACCGCGCTGGGCTGGAGTAGGCGTTATTCTTTTCGGGCTGTTCTTAGCCAAAACCGCGACGGCACAAACGGTTGTTTTGGTGACGCCGCTTAACTCTGTTGATACGATCATCAGCGAAGTCATTTTGCGGACCGCTTATAAACGCATCGGGGTTGACATTGACATTCAAAAACTCCCCGCAGAACGGGCCTTGCGCATGGCCGACGCCGGAAAGGTCACCGGCGAGGTTCAGCGCATATTTGGGATCAACAAAACCTATACCAACTTGGTCCGTATTGATCCTTCTATCAATTATATCGAAGCCTCTGTGTTTGCGCGCGAACAGGGCCTTTCCATAAACGGCAAAAACAGTTTACGGGGCCACCGGGTTTGCATCATTCGCGGTATTAAGTTTGCAGAACGCCTGACCGAAGGCATGGATGTGTTGCGGACCAAGGATTATACAATGCTGTTTAAAGTGTTGGTTTCTGGGCGGTGCGAATTGGCTTTATCGCCAAAATTTAACGGCCTTTATAATATGAAGTTAAATGGGATCAGCGAAGTTTATCCGCTGAGCCCCGCTTTAGAACGTTTTGACCTTTATCATTACATCCACGTAAGCCAAAAAGATTTAATCCCCAAAATCAAAACCGTCTTAAAAGACATGCATAAAAAAGGCGAGTTGGGACGTATCCGTGAACAAGTTATGCAAACCGTGTATGATCGAGCCGCACAAGGTTTAGAGCCTTGTGATGATGATTATGCATGTTTTGAAGGCAAGGATTAAGCGCGTGTTGAGAACTAATTCCCTTTTAGCTAAATTGCTCGCTTATTACATTCCCATGGTGGGATTGAGTGTATTGGTGCTTTTTGGCGCGTTAGAATATCTTTATTATCAACAAGAACGGGCATCATTGATCGTATCTTTGAACCGCACGGCAGCGGTCCAGCAACATGCCTTAGGCAATGCCCTGTGGGAATATGATTTGGACCAAGTGTCTAGCCTGGTCTCGGAAATTGGTAAATTACCCTACATTCACGCGATGGAGGTTTTTGACGCCAGCAATCTATCCATCAGCAAGACCGGCGACACCCATATTCCCGCCGAAGCCGATGATTTCGAACTCGACCTTCCCATTTCATATCGCACGGGGAAAATCGAAGAAAACGTGGGGCGCATCGTCATATCTGTGCATAGCGACCTCATTAACGGCAGTGTGTCTCAACACCTTAAAACCAACGGTTTGATTTTGTTGGTGCTGATGCTGACCTTAATCGTCGTCACGTGGTTTGTGACCCAACGCATTATTCTGCGCCCCATTTATCATTTGCGCAGTTCCATTAAACGCATGGATGAAGAGCGCGTGTGGGAGCCCGTGAATTGGCCCAGTCGGGATGAAATTGGCAACGTGATTTCGGCCTTTAACGGCATACAAGAAAAGCAGATTTCAACGGAAGCAACGTTGATTCAAAATGCAAATGAATTGCGCCAATCAGAAACAGATTTAAAAGAAAAAATTGAAGAAGTTGAAAGGTTTAACCGCCTAGCCATGGGCCGGGAATTACGGATCATCGAATTAAAAACGAATGCCAATAGCCTTTCTGAAGAACTGGGCCATGACAAACCTTTTTCGTCAGTCAGCATCACAGAAGATATGACTCCCAAAGAAGAAAAGACTTCCGCCCCAACGACACCCTCACGCGAACATTTTCTTGAGTTATTGCAGACTGAAAACATCCAGAATTTGTTTGAAAGTTTTTGTGGRGCTGTTGGTGTACCGGCAGCAATCATTGATCTTGWAGCCAATATTTTAGCTCARTCSMATTGGCAAARAGCCTGCACAGATTTYCACCGRGTYAAYGAAGAAACWTGTAAGCGTTGCATCGAAAGTGATACGGACTTAGCTCTGCGCCTGAACGACGGTCAAAAATTTGCGATGTACAACTGCAAAAATGGCCTGACGGATTGTGCGGCCCCCATCATCGTTGACGGCACACATATTGCCAACGTGTTTATTGGGCAATTTTTTCTCAAAGCTCCGGATTTGAAGTTTTTTGCCGCTCAAGCCCGTGAATTTGGCTTTGATGAAAAAGAATACTTAGCGGCGATTTYASAAGCCCCCATCGTCAATGAAGACAAACTTCCGGCAATTTTAGGTTTTTTAACAGAATTTGCAAACTTGGTTGCCTCTATGTCGTTAACCTCGACAAGGGCCAAAGAGGCGCAGGGTGTTTTGCAGAAACAACGTTCCGCCGCAATGAGCCTCGCCGAAGATGCTGAATTGGCCCGGGTTGAGTTGGCAAATTATCAAGAACACCTTGAAGATTTGGTCAAAGACCGCACGGCCGAGGTTCAACAACAACGTGACCTGATCAAAGCCGTGATGGACAGTATGACGGTGGGAATTGCGGCCTTTGACAAAGATTTAAGACTGATCGCGTGGAATCAGCCATTCCTTGAAATCCGCGGTTACCCCGAAGACATGCTTGATCGTGCCCCCACRTTTGAAGAAATGACCCGTTATGATGTCGAACAAATGGAATTTGGCGTAGGCGATCCCGATCAAATTTATAACGAAAAAATAGCCACCGCCAAAAAATTTGCCCCCCATGCTTTTGATCGCCAACGCCCCAATGGCAYGTTTATTGAAATCCGTGGCGGCCCGATTGAAGGCGGTGGGTTTGTGAGCACATACGCCGACATTACGGAACGCAAACAATCACAAAACAAATTGGCCGATGCCTATGCCGTAATTTCAGATTCCATTGATTATGCCGCGCGTATTCAACGCTCGGTATTGCCAGACGAGGCTTCTTTTTCTGCGATTCTCAGCGATCATTTTGTCCTGTGGGAACCCCGTGACATTGTCGGTGGCGATATTTATTGGAGCCGATTGTGGGGCGATGGATACCTGATCATTTTAGGGGACTGCACGGGTCACGGCGTACCCGGCGCGTTTATGACGTTGATTGCCACAGGAGCTTTGGACAACGCCTTATCGGACATTGCGGGCGGACAAGTGGCGAAACTGATGCAACGTTTGCATCAATTGGTGCAAATGACCTTGGGCCAACATGGCGACAAGGGGGAATCCGATGACGGCATGGAATTGGGGATGTGTTACATCGGCGCAAATATGGATAACGTTACCTTCGTCGGCGCGCGTTTTGAATTAAATCTTGTCGAAAATGGCAATATTAGCGTCATCAAAGGCACCAAAAAAGGCATTGGTTATCGTGGTATCGATCTCAATCAGAACTATGAAGAACACGAAATCGTTAATCTTCAAAACAAATCTTTTTATATGTCGTCGGATGGATTGGTTGACCAAGTTGGTGGAGAACGTGGCCGCATGTTTGGCAAAAAACGCTTCCGCCAGCTGTTATTGGATGTCCAACATTTATCCATGACAGAACAAAAAGCATCCATACGTGATACCCTCATCACTTATCAAGGCGATCAACGCCGCCGCGATGATGTTGCTGTATTCGGTTTCAGCATTAAGGAAGCATGACGATGAAGAGCCCCTTTGAGGTAGAATTAGCCGCAGCAGAAGCCCTGGAGGAATTTCTTAGTCAACCAGAACAACCGCCAAAAGCCATTCGCCATGAATTCGAAGGCTTGTTGAAAAACCATAAAAAGCTCCTAAAACAAAGCAAGCGCTTGTTAAAAATCAGTGACCGCAATGAGGCCAGTTTGCGAGATTCTGGAAAAATCATCGAACAACAACGCATCCAGCTCTCTCAAGCAAATGACCAACTGGAACAAACTGTAAAAGAACGCACGGCAAGCTTGGCAAAGGCCCAAGACCAACTCGAAAAGCTGGTCAAATTTGGCCTGTCCATGACCGCCGAACGCAATCATGACCGCCTTATGGAATTGATTCTTATAGGAGCAAAGGACCTGACCAATGCCGATGGTGGGACCTTGTACATCAGGACACCCGACGACACGTTAGAATTTAAGATCGTGCAAACGGATTCTTTGAACATTTCCATGGGCGGGACGTCGGGCCAAGACATTACTTTCCCCCCGGTCCCTATGTTTGATGCAAAAACACAAGCCCCCAATCACAACAACATTGTCACCCACGTTGCCTTGACGGGCGAAACAGTGATGGTTTCCGATGCTTATCAAGAGGATGGTTTTGATTTTTCCGGCACCAAAGCCTTTGACGGCAGCACCGGGTATCGTTCGACTTCTTTTCTCACCATCCCGTTGAAAACCCGCCAAGGGGACGTGATTGGTGTTGTTCAATTGATTAATGCGCGCGATGAGAACGGCTCGACCATTCCCTTTAGCGCGGACCTGAAAAGTTTCATCGAAGCCCTAGCTTCACAGTCTGCGGTGGCCTTGGACAATCACCAGTTAAGCATAGCCCAAGCTGAACTTTTTGATGCCATCGTAAAATTAACGGCGACCGCGATTGACGCCAAGTCTGAATATACCGGTGGTCACTGTGAACGTGTACCGTTGATTGGCAACTTGCTGGCCGAAGCCGCATGCGCGTCTGACGAGGGGATATTTGCCGATTTTGATTTTAATGAAGAMGAATKRYRTGAATTKSAWATYGSKGSCTGGCTKCAYGATTGTGGCAAGGTGACRACSCCWGAATATGTTGTYGAYAAAGCCACCAAACTGGAAACCATTTATAATCGCATCCATGAAATTCGCATGCGTTTTGAAGTGCTGTTGCGTGATGCCGAAATCGATTCTTTGAAAAAACAACTGGCTCATCCAGAAAATGCAGAAACCTTAAAATCTGAACTTGCGGCCCTACAATCTAATATCAAAGACGATTTTGAATTTGTCGCGACCTGCAATGTGGGCGGTGAGTTTATGAGTGATGATAAAATAGACCGCTTGGAACAGGTTGCCAGACACAGCTGGACCCGTCACTTTGATGATCGCATGGGGCTTTCCCACATGGAACTGATTGCCCTTGAAAAGGTGCCTGTAACGCCAATACCGTCTGCGGAACAGGTGTTGATGAACAAGCCCGAACACATCACGGCGCGTTCAGGCCGCGACTTAAATCCGTTTGGTGAAAACAAGCATGATTTCAAGATGGATGTGCCTGAAAATATGAACAATAAAGGCGAGCTGTATAATCTTTGCTTTCGCAAAGGCACCCTGAACGACGAAGAACGGTTTAAAATTAACGACCACATGGTGCAGACCATCAACATGCTGGGCGAGCTTCCTTTTCCCAAGCATTTAGCACGTGTTCCTGAATATGCCGGTGGGCATCACGAAACAATGGATGGCAAGGGCTATCCCAAAAAGCTGTCCCGCAATGAGATGTCTTTGCCCGCCCGCATACTGGCGATCGCCGATATTTTCGAAGCCTTGACGGCAGCCGACCGTCCCTACAAACAGCCTAAAACGCTAAGTGAAGCCATCCGCATTATGAGCTTTATGCGCAACGACAACCATATTGACCCGGACCTCTTTAATCTGTTTTTGACATCCGGTGTGCCGCAAGAATATGGGGATCGATTTTTGAAACCCGAACAAATTGATGAGCTGGATATTCAGGCCTTTTTAAATCCTGTAACGTGAGTTTTTTATGATCCAATTCATTCAAGCCCAGAAGCTTTTAAACATGTGGTCTCTCTTGGGGGACATGGATGGATTGTTAAGCCAACGTCTATCGAAAATTTAAAAAAATGATCCCGGCCTTCACCACAATGCCATAGACCCTGCCAGACTTTAACCGTAACATCAGCCCGCTGATTTAAATGGAAGATGAACCAAAAAATGGAAAATTTGACCATCCTTATTGTTGATGATGACGAGCTTTCACGCCGGCTTTTATTGAAAGTTCTAGAAGGGTGTGGTGTCAAAAATATTGTGGTCGCAAAAAATGGTAGCGAAGCCATTGAGGCTTTAACAAATGCCCAAACCAAAATAAATGCGGTTCTGTCAGATATTGATATGCCTGTTTTGGATGGATGGGGCTTTGTCAGTAAAATCCGTTTGGGGGCCGTGCCCGATTATAAAAACGTACCCATATATATGATGACCGCCCGAGGTTCCGAAGAAAACGAACAAAAATCGCGTTATAAAAAAGTCAATGGCTACGCTTTGAAACCACCACGCAAAGACGTCATTTCAAAAATATTGGACGAAATTTTAACAGCCTAAGGTGTCGGCAACTGGACGGTAAAAGTTGTCCCCTTGCCGACGATACTTTCAAGGCTGACTTGGCCTTTATGCGCGATAACAATTTTTTTAACGATGGCCATGCCCAACCCGTGACTTTTTTCACCACCCGTGGGCTTGACGCTGAGCCGTTCAAACGTCCCAAAAACCTTACCAATTTCATTGGCCGGAATACCTTGCCCTTGGTCAGCGACATTGATGAAGGCGTGCTCTGGTGTGCTCAAGACCGAGACCGTGATTTCAGTGTTGCTTTGGGAAAACTTAATCGCATTTCCGACCAAGTTATCAACCACCTGCCCCAAACGATCCGCATCGAAGACTACGGTCGTCGGAACGCAGTCTAACTTTATGGTAATGCTTTTTTGATCGGCTATGTTGCGCAGCAATTCGACGCGTTTTCCAACCATTTCGTCCAAGCGCCCCGCCGTTGGCTCAAGGGAAAGTTTTCCGCTTTCAATGGCTGATACATCCAAAAGATCACCCAATAATTTCAGCATAGATTCACTAACTTCATGGATAATACCTAACAATTCAGCGCGTTCCACCCCATCCATATCGGGGTCAGACAACAAAACATCGGAAAAACCACTGACCAGAGCCGCCGGATTCCGCAAATCGTGCGCCGCCATGCCAACGAATTTGTTTTTCATTTCGTTCAAGGCAATCAGTTCCAATTGCTGACGATCACTGATCCGAACCAAACGTTCAGACTGTTTCAGTAACTTTTTGTATTCCTTCACCAAAACGCCATAATCCGGCTTATCATTCCCGGATTTCTGAATTTCGTTCAAAAAATCTCGCTCTTTACCAAAAATATGCTCTTTTGCCACAATTTGTCCTTGAAAAGTCTAGAGTTACAACAAATACATGTTAGTCTTGCTGACGGAGTGAGGAAATCATTTTTTTAGTGTTCGAAAAACGGACCCTACAAATGAGCGTTTAGATATTTGGGCCAGGAGGGTTGAATGCTGGCACGAGACATGTACGACTTTAGAGACGAACTGGACGAAAAGGGCATCATTTTTTGTTACAGCGGCTATATTACCGAGGCGATTTTATCGGGTATCGGCAGCGCTTTAAAAACAAAATTAGCTCTAGAACATGAAGAACGGGCACGTACGCGAAGCCTTTTTGCGGTGTTTGTTGAACAAGTTCAAAATGTAATTCGCTATTCCGCCGAACGCATCCCCGAAGGTGATGATGAGAATCATGAAGAATTGCGGTACGGCGTATTGATTGTGGGAAAAAGTGACGAAAAATATTTCGTATCCTGCGCCAACCTGATCGCTCAAGAAGACGTTGATCGTCTAAATAAAAATTTAGGTAAAATTCAGAGCCTTGATGCAGAAGGACTGAAAGTTCTGTTCAAGCAAACCCTCAAGGGGGAGACGCCCGATGGCAGTAAAGGTGCTGGTGTTGGGTTTGTCGACATTGCCCGGCGCGCATCYCATGGCTTTGAATTTGATTTCACAAAAGTCAATGACACACATTCATATTTCTGCCTCAAGGCATATGTGTAATCATAAGGAAAACTAAAATGGATAACATTTCGATTGAACAAAGTGAACGTTCGCCGGGCGTTGAGTTCAACTTTRAAAACAACAGCTTTTCCTTAAAAGGAGAATCCTACCCCGAAGACGTGACAGCTTTTTACGGTCCTTTACTGGATAGTTTGGAAAAGCATTTTGACGCGAGTAACGGGGCTAAAATATCGTTCACGTTTGATTTGGTTTATTTCAACAGCTCAACGGCTAAAATTCTTATGGGCCTTTTTGATATGTTGGATGAAGTTGCCGAAAAAAGCGATGTAACCGTCACCTGGAACTATGAAGCCGATGACGACAACATGGAAGAGATGGGTGAGGAATTCGGCGAAGACTTGGAAAAGGCAACTTTTATTTTAAACGAAGTTGCGATCGTCTAAATGGCCTTTGACGTTTTCCAAAAAGAACAAGTCACTATTGAAGTTGCTAAGGCCCTTCTTGACAGTGGTCGCTTGCCTAAATCAGCCATCGAAGAATACACGAAACTGTTAAAAGCCTATGAAAAACTGTTTAAGTCTTCGAAACGGTTGGTGCGAATATCTGATCGTAACGAAGCCGAACTCAACACCGTTGCAAAATCTTTGGACGAAAAGAATACGATGTTGGAAGATTTGTCGGGAAAACTGGGTAAATATCTTTCACCGCAAATMTWTGATTCCATTTTTTCCGGKAAACAASAYGCSGAACTSAAAACCGAACGYAAAAAAYTAACGGTATTCTTTTCTGAYTTGAAAGAYTTCACWTCRACAACGGCWGACCTGCAACCCGAAGACTTRACMTATTTGCTYAATAAATACTTTTCGGAAATGTCAAAAATTGCTCTGGAATATGGTGCTACCATCGATAAATTTATCGGTGATGCCATGTTGATGTTTTTTGGCGACCCTGAATCAAAGGGCGTGCCAGAAGATGCCAGAGCCTGTGTTGCCATGGCAGTTGCGATGCAACGTCGCATGGAGGATTTAGGCGAAGTTTGGCGCGCCAAAGGCTATGAAAAGCCTTTTAAGATGCGCATCGGTATTTGCACCGGGTATTGCAATGTTGGYAATTTYGGATCAGAYGYRCGCATGGATTACACCATCATCGGCGGCGAAGTRAATTTAGCYGCSCGYCTWGAAGGTGCKKCSGATCCCGGYGGYATTTTRATGTCGTACGAAACCTAYGCCTTGGTCAAAGACATGGTCSAAGCCGAAGAACGTGAATCCATYACSATGAAAGGCATCCGCCGCGAGGTTCATGCCTATGCCGTGACCAATATTTTGGACGGATTTGAAAAAGAACGCCGCGTTGTCCATCACGAAGACGAAGGCCTTTACCTGCACATGGATATCGACCGACTTAAAGGCAAATCCAAAACCGCGGCCAAGCGCCAACTTAAAAATGCTCTTGATAAATTAAGCTCTTAAAGCTCACACTAAATTCACCTTACGGAGTTGTGATAATGAAAAAGATTKTTCTGGTTCTCTCTGCCCTGTTCTTTTCAGTCCCGGTGCTGGCAAATGACCCCGTTCGTTTGATGACAGAAGAATTCCCGCYGTATCAATTTTATGAAGGTGACAGCAAGGCCATTACGGGTATTTCAATTGAAATTGTTCAGGCTATTCAAGCTAAAATCGGCAACGCAGACGAAATTAAAGTCCTGCCTTGGAACCGCGCCTTAAAACTTTTGGCTAAACATCCAAATAACGCCCTGTTTTCAACGGCACGGACTCCGGCTCGTGAAGACAAATACAAATGGGTTGGTCCGCTTTCAAAATTGGAAATGGTTTTTTTCAAAAAGAAAGGGAGCGCTATAAACTTTACGTCTATGGAAGAAGCCAAAACCATTGCAAAAATTGGTGTGACAAAAAATGTCGCCACCCATGAAATCCTTCTGAACTTAGGATTTGAAAATCTTGATGTGTTGAAAAGTGGTAGTGACGACAAAAACCTTAGACGCCTCCTCAAAGGCCGCGTGGATCTTTGGCCGACAGTCTATTACGCTGGACTATACAGTGCCAAAAGAATGGGCGTTGCAGATCAGATTGAAGTCATCCCCAATGTGTCAATACTATCCGGCCACCTGTATCTTGCTTTTAATAAAGATACCGATAATCACATCATTCACGATTGGCAATCCGCCTTAGATCAACTGAAAAGTGATGGTGTGGTGGATGCCATTCACGACAAATATAGTCGTTAATATTATCGAAAATTTTCAAAATGCAATGGTGCATTGTCAAATGATGGACAATGAAAAAACCTTAATTACACGTAATAAGAATCACCTCGTCATAAACTTATATCTGTTCTAAGTTGATTTTATTAGCATATACGCATATTAGGTACGTACAGAGGAGTATATATTGTTCCTCTGAGCATAAGTTGTGCTAAATTAAAGTGTACAACATGCGTTGTTGTTTTGAGGGGAAATACCGTGAACAATTTTTTTGTTCATTTATTTTTAGCACTGTATGTCTTTATGGCCTCGCCTGGAACGGCCTTGGCCGCAGAGCCTGGTGCTGGTGGCTTGAGCAAACCAGAGCAAGTTGTTGCGATGCAAATGGCTTCGGCGATTAAGCTGGCGCTATTTGATTTCAATCACGAGCAACTCCAAGATATTGTTGGTTTCACCCTTCAAGCCAATAAATCCATCCAAGCCTTAACCATCACGGATGCGTATAGCAAAGACATAGTACTTTCTTTTTTCCGTCAAGGTGATGTGGAAACCTATGGCAAGACACGCCCTGACAATCTGCAAGATCTGCTTCCTACTACCGCACCGATTGTGTTTAAAGGGGAAACGATTGGTGAGCTGACTATATATTACGCACAAGCCTCTGTTGTGCTGAAAGCACCTTCGTCAGCACAAGCTTTAAACAACAAAMAATCCGGACAAGATTTAACAAATAAAATAGCGACCTTTACCACCCGGGCCATTTATAATCTTGATGAAGATCAATTGCTGGCCGTTCTTGAAAATTTTTTAGAAGAACATCCGGGAATTAAAGGCTTAATCATCACWGAAACTTTGGATAGAGAACGCCTGCTCACTTATTTTCACAACGATGATCAGGCCATTTTTGATCAAACAATTCCGAATGAAATTCTTAAATACTCGCAATTTTCAGCAAATTCAATTTTTGAAGGCGAAACCATTGGCCAGATAATCGTTTATTTTGACACGCCTGAAACGGGGCCTCCATTAAGAGACCTGCTGACAACTGAGGAACTCAATTGGATCGAAAATAATCCTGTTATCAGCGTTGGCATTGAAGAATGGTTCCCTTTTATCCGGACCAATAAAAATGGAATGCCGGGGGGCGTAGCAGGTGATTTTATATCCGTGGTTGCGGAAATAACGGGTTTAGAATTTAGGGTTATTAGTGATGAATGGACCTCCCTGTTAACAGACTTTGAACAGGGAAAAATTGATCTGCTCCCGGCAACCTATTATACGGACGAACGTGCCAACTATGGCCTTTATAGCAACCCGTATTTCACCGCTAAAGAATTTCTCTACGTCCAAGAAGGCCGTGCTTCTGTGCGATCATTTGCCGACCTAAGAGGAAAAAAATTAGCGATTGTTAAGGGATTTGGTACGATCCCAAAAATCCGCAAGAAATTCCCTGACATTGAAATCATTGAAACCAAAGATCAATTGGCATCCCTTTATGCTGTATTGAATGGCGAAGTTGATGCAGCTTTTGAATCGCAGATTGTTGTCGAAGAACTTATCCGTTCTGAAATGGTTTTAGGCCTTCGCGGCATCGCACAAAGTTCGTTTAAAGCCTCGTCATTGTATTTTTTCTCTCATCATAAAAAACCGCTTTTGCAATCCATCCTGACCAAGGCCTTAGACAGCATTAGCACAATAGAAAAACGAAAATTGATGAACCGGTGGGTCAAAACGAAAGATCATGCCGCGAAGGGGGGAGTGCAACAAGCCTCTGATAAAACACAAATTTCATGGATGATTGTCGGCGTCATTTTGGTTTTTGTTATGTTGCTATTATCCGCACTGGTATTGCCCAAAATTCTTTCTGATGAAAAACTGGCGAATCATTTTGGATCTGCCCGGTTTCGTATGATTGCGATGATTGCCACCAGTCTGATGGTTGTGATGATCGCTGGTTTGGTGTGGCAGGCTTTGGATCAAAATAAAAAAACGGCACAAATTTCAACTCAGGATGATTTAGAAGTCGTATTACGCGGCACAATGGATCGGCTAGATTTTTGGATTCAAGAGCGACAGAACTTTCTACTGCGGCTGGGACGAGACCCAGAACTTGTCGCCATCACCAAACGATTATTAAAAGTACCTGCCGAGGCAGAACAGCTTAAAGTATCCCGCCCTTTGGCTGAGGCTCGTGCATTTTTTGAAAAAAATAAGAATGAATTTGGTAATATTGGTTTTTTCATYATTRATAAAGAYACCATCAGYRTYGGTTCTGGKCGTGAYGSCAACYTRGGSACSAARAACCTCATTGCCGAACAAAAACCATACCTCTTGGCGAGAGCATACCAAGGCTATAGCGTCTTCATTCCGCCGATTCGATCTGATGTACACTTAAGCGAAAAAACGGATTTCGCTGCAAATACAGAAAAACCACCTCTTACGATGTTTTTTGCGGTCCCYATTCGCGATATAAATGGGATTGTGTTGGCGGTGTTGACACAACGCCTGAAGCCCGAAGGACGCCTGTCAAAAATTTTGCAGGCCGGCCGCATCGGACAATCTGGCGAAAGCTATTTGATTAACCACGAAGGTTTACAGGTTACCGAAAGCCGCTTCAAAGATAAGTKGGTTGAAATAGGTTTTCTGGCAAAAGAAGATCATAAAATAACGAGCATACAAGTGCGCGATCCCGGCGGAAACCTTCTAGAAGGTTTTACGCCCAAATTGCCCGCTTCTGAACGCCCTCTGACGTACATGGCTACAGATATTCTTCTCCTAAGCCAGGATAAAACTCTTTTGGGGGTGAATAATGGCTATAGCGATATTCATAATAAAATCAATACGGGGTACCGAGATTATCGCGGTGTTCCCGTCTTTGGCGCTTGGGTGTGGAACGAAAATATTGGGCTGGGCATCGCTTCTGAAATAGATGTCGATGAAGCTTTTTCTGGCTATTACAGTTTACGTTTAAGCTTATTGGTGATTACGGGTGTAACTCTTTTACTGACCATTTCGGCGCTTTTAGTAACGTTGATGTTGGGTGAAAAAGCCACCAAAACCATGCGCAAATCCAGAGACGAATTAGAAGACCGGGTCGAAGAGCGTACGCAAGAACTGAAAGCCACTCATGATCTGATCACCGAAAGTATTCAATATGCCAGCCGTATTCAACGCTCTATCTTGCCCGATGATTCTGTCTTATCTGCTGTCACCCAAGACCATTTTGTGATTTGGGAACCTCGTGATGTTGTTGGTGGCGATATTTATTGGCACGGTGCATGGGGTGATGGATGCTTGATTATTTTAGGCGACTGCACCGGTCACGGTGTGCCCGGTGCGTTTATGACCTTGATTTCCATTGGTGCCTTGGAACGGGCCATGAGTGAAATTCAAGGCGGCAATGTTGGCGAATTGGTTTCTCGTGTCCACCAATATATCCAGGTCAGCCTTAGCCAACATTATGGGGGCGGCCATTCGGACGATGGCATCGAATTGGGTGCATGTTATTTTGTTCCTGAAGAACCTAAAATGACGTTTGTCGGGGCTCGGTTTGATTTGATGATTAACGATGGTAGCGAAGTCAAGACCATCAAAGGCACCAAGGCTGGGATGGGTTATCGTGGCATTCCGTATGATCAAATGTATGATGAAAATACGATTAACTTAGAAATCGGACAAACATTTTATATGACGACTGACGGCTTTGTTGATCAGGTCGGTGGCGAACGCAGGCGCATGTTTGGTAAACGACGGTTTAAAAAATTGTTGTTAGACATCGAAGATCAATCCATGCAAGATCAAGAAAAGGCTGTTTATCGCGCACTTCTTGATTATCAAGACCTTGAAAAACGTCGAGATGATGTATCCATCATTGGCTTTAGATTTTGACCCACCGGTATTAAAAAAACGCTAAAACTAACCCAAACAAATTCATATATAAAACTTACAAAATAATGGCTCCTTATAAGCAACCGTGTGACGTCACGACTGCCAATCGAGTTCGAAGATATCTTTAGATAAGGTCGAAAGTATCTAGTGAACCTGGGCCTTAACACACCATATTTTTCTTTAAGAATATCGTGTTGCGGCGACCGGTTGAGGTCACCTCCGGTAAACAGACCATTGGTCACTTTTCATCTAAACTACGAATCATGCTACTATTGCATTCTAGATTGAATGCAATGAAAAGTGGGGGGTATGCAAACTTCAGGGAGATGAACAGCAATGCGGTTTTTAGGAGCATTAGTTGGTTTTCTAGTTGGCTACTTCACAGGTGAGGCCTTCTTTCTTCAATTTGGGGAAGAAGAAATTTTCTTTGGCTGGCCTGCAGGGTTACTCGGTTGCCTTGTCGGTTATTACTTCGGTGGGCTTTGGGGAAAGAAAAAAAAGACTGACTAACCATTACTTTTTAAGCTGGATAGTTACGTTCTATGAGTCCAAATGTAGAGCTCTACGGCATCGGGTCAACCACCGGTCGCACTCATATGACGAGATATAGTTCCGGATTCTTGSCCTGTSTTTGAATCATAATTGAAATCGTGTCCTTTTGGCTTTAATGCAATCGCATTTTGAATGACGGTTTTGATCTCTTCGCCATTGCGCAAGGGAGCTTTAAGATCGACAGCCGTTTCCTGCCCCAAACACATAAAGAGCTGGCCTTTCGCAGATAGKCGAACGCGATTGCAACTTTCACAAAAGCAACTCGATAGCGGGGAAATAAAGCCAATGCGCGTTCCGGTTTCTTGGACCTGAACATAACGGGCTGGGCCTCCGGTTTTGTACGTTGTGTCGATGAGCTTCCATTTTTCGCTCAGCGTTTTGCGCACCTCAGCCAAAGACACAAAATAGTCCAAACGGTTTTCGTTGACGATTCCCATCGGCATAACTTCGATAAAAGTCTGGTCTAAACCGTTTTTTCCACACCATTCCACCAAGTTATGAAATTCATGATCATTGACGCCCTTTAAAGCCACCGTATTGATTTTAACGGCTAAACCCGCAGATTGTGCCGATTTAATGCCGTCTAAAACCTGCTCAAGTCGACCGCCTTGGGTTAAACTCTCAAATCGTTCTGGGGATAGGGTATCCAAAGAAACATTGATGCGTTTAACGCCGTTACTGACCAACGCGTCAACGTGCTTGCTCAGTTGAGTGCCATTTGTTGTTAACGTCAGTTCTTCTAAGCCGCCGTCTTCTAGATGTTTTCCAAGCCGTTCAATAAGCCATTTAAGATTACGTCTGACCAATGGCTCTCCACCCGTCAGGCGTATTTTTTTGACACCAAGGTCGATGAACCCCTGACAAATTTTATAAATTTCTTCGAGGCTGAGAACTTGGGATTTTTTTATAAAGTCAGAGCCGTTTGGCATGCAGTATGCGCATCGCAAATCACACCGATCCGTAACGGAAACACGCACATAAGAAATAGATCTCCCAAAAGAATCAATCATTCCCTTGYCCTTCTCGTTTGGTTTTCAGGTGGGAAATTGCGGCGTTCGCGACGCGCCAATATCAAGAAGAATAATCCAGCCAGMACTCCACTTCCCCCGGCCGTACCATAGACTTTTAACGGATTGGGTTCGGGTTCCAACAACAACCAATACCAAGTGGTGAAGGTATGACGGCTTCCTGCTTGTGCCGCTACACCATCCCAATTGCCAAACGATATGGGGATATAACGACCCGCTGAAAATTGAATGTCATCATCTGTATCTGTGGCAAGGCTTCGTTTGAACATGACTTTCCATTGACCGTCTTTCCACGCGCCACGGGCATCCACACCCGCATCGYCTTCGCGCGGACGTGGTGTTTTATCGGGGCCRCTRGCATCCATAACAATCATTTGTTCTGGAGATTTTGGCTCAACACTTGGAGCCCGCCAGAACCACATGTTGACGGCATTTTTGGGGTCACCATGGCGAAACCCTGGCTTTTGACTGGTGTCAGGAATGACAGACGGAAACTGGATCGCCACGGCGTCACGGGTGGGCTCAACACCCTTCACCCGGTACCGCACTTCCAACGGATCACCGGGAACCGAATAGGTGCGATCATCGACGTCCAAACGCATCACCATATCGGTGGCATTAAACAAGGCCCGAACCGTCACCCGGTCGTTCAATGAATTATACAAACGGGGTTCTTTGATGATATTGGGGACCAAAGCAAAGGTAATCGGGGAAGCCTGATCCCAGGCAGGGTCGTCCAAGCTGGAAGGCAAGTCCCCATTGATGCGTTTGCCGCGCACCACGGTATCGCCTTCGGCCAAGGGCGTAGAATTACCCCGCAACGTCATCACGTAATTAGAAATATCCCACCGAGCATCGGGCTTTAAGACCGTGGTGTGTTCGGGCATGGGCGTGCCGCGAATGCCTGTGCTCAGGCGATTGTAAACATCATCGACGGTGTTCGTGGCCCGCCACATACCCGGACGCGTAAGATTGCGCGGCCAAATACGATTTCTGGCGTCATCCATCAGGCGCTTACCCGATGTAATATTGCCGCGCCCCTCGACCCCATGGCACTGCTCACAAGCCTTCTTGTACTGTTCCTTGCCGCGGACAATGGACTCCGGTGAACTCGCAACCTTGGTGCCTTGTTCAATGGGGCGTGGGGTGATTTCTTCTTCATCCCAATAGCCAAATTTCTTAATCAACAAGATCAGACCATCGACTTCCCCATCCGAAAGAATGCTTTTCCATGCCGGCATAGAGGTTCCGGTCAGACCATTATTGATGCTGGCGCGCAGATCATCATCACTGGGGAATTCATCATCGGCATGTGTGGTTTTATATTTAAACACACCCAACGTAAAATCACGGGGTAACGGATACATGAACTCTGCAGCGGGRCCTTGGGCATCGCCTTCTTCGCCATGACAATGTGCACACCGGCGTTGATAGATCGCCATAATCGCATCTTCGCTGAGTTCACCGGTTGATGTCGCCGCTGATTTTTGATCATCGTACTCGGCCTGTTGTTCAGCACTTTTTTCTTCAAGTTCCCAAGACCGCGGCACATGATCCGTGTAGTCATAAAGGAAGAGAATGATTTTCCAAACCTCTTCTTCGCTGAGCATTTCATGCCAGACGKGCATGGCCGAACGCCACGGCGCGCCTTCACGCGGCAAGCCCGGGCCACCCGTTGTAATCCGCCAAAATAAATAGGATTCTTGCAACTGAGCRATGGTCCCAACATCTTGGAAATTGGCAGGACGTGGGTCAAAGCCATATCCAAAATGCCCCTGACCGTCGAGCAAATCGCCATGGCAATAAATACAGTTTTTGTAATACAGATCACCACCATCTTTGACCAAGGCGACAAATTCATCCGACCCCTTGGCGGTTTTCTGGCGAAGTGGATTTTCCAATTTTAAAAGATTAAACGTCTTGCCATACACCCGCAGGCTCGAAGGCGGTGCCGGATGCACGGTGCGCAATTCAACGGGCGAGCTAAGATCGGGTTTAACCTGATTATAGACCACCAAAAAGGCCACCCCCATCACCGCGACCAAAGAGATATACTTCACTGTCGTATACCGAGGATTGCCCAAAACATTCTGGATAGGTTCCGCCAAGCGCTTTGCCGATTTATCATTAAAGCTCGCGACCAAAAGCACACCAATAATCGAAAACAACATATAACGGATTAACAAGGAAGACGGAATCGGCGGAAAGAGAATATGAGCAAAAAACACATACAGAGCGACAGACACCAATACACAAACCGTCAACGGATGGGTAAATTTATCCTTCATAATCTTACCTACTCCTCAAGTTCCATCAGATGATCGATAATCATTTCAAGCTCGATCACGAACATTTCCTCGCCAAACTCAGCCGGCATCATGTCTTCGTCAAAGCCTTCGGCAATGGTGTCGTTGGGGTCTAGTATTGCGATGCGGAGCTGTTCACGGGTCATGCGCTTACCGATGCCGTTAAGCTTTGGCCCGATTTCGGATTCTGAATCGTTCAAATCATGACAGGCTGAACAGCCGTACTTATCAATAGCGTCTTCACCAGACTCAGCTGGTTCTGCGGTGTCTTCGTCTTCGTCGTCTGCAAGAACATCCTCATCAGCACTGGGCAGATCAACCGTGGGATCAACACCGCCTAAATCTTGTAAAAACGCGGTCACAGCATTCATTTCAATATCGCTTAATGAAATTGGCGGTCCAGAGATTTTGGGCATGGGGCTGACCGTATCTTTGGACCCTTTTTTGCCAAATCCAGGCACCACATAAGCCGAAGGGTCCGTCATGGATTCCAGAATATACGCGGCAAAAGCCTCACCAATTTCCAAACCCTTGCCTTCACCTTCATAATGATCATCGGCCAGGCGTTCCTTAAAGGTAGCGTTTAAGTCTAAGGCCAAAAGGTCCGGGGCTCGACCCAAGCTATTATGACAAAGGGTACAGGTACCCTTGCCACTGAACAGCTTTTCCCCCAACACAATCATACCCAACATATCGATTTCACCCGCAACAATGGGCACTTCGTCTTCGGGGGGATTGGATTGCATTTGCGGCAAAACATTAGTCAACCATGTCACGGCAAGCATCAATCCCACGCTGAACAGGACAAACTTTACAAAAGTCATAATGCGTTCTCCTGATCGGGCGAAGGCATCTTGGAACCGGGTTTCAATTGCTTGGTCGCGCCCAATTGGCTCAACCAAAAGACAAACACAATCACGGCCATAAACATCAGCGTAATCACCGTAATGACAATGCCCGCATCGCCCATGGTGGGAATGAACGCTTCGGGTGATTTATCCTTCATCACCGTATACACGTGCCAAGGTCCACGAAGCGAAGAGCGGATATAGCCCATCAAACACATCAACCACGTAAAGGCGATGGGCAAAACAAACAAAGCATACTGAGAACGATCCGGCATGCGGCCCCAATGGACTTCTGTTTTTTTGGAACCTTTGAGCATGAAATAATCAATCGTGGCCGCAAAAATAATGATGCTGAGCGTTGTCACCACCTGAGGAACCGAGGCCCCGACTTTATAAACGGTCGGCGTAATATAGCCATAAATCCCTGCGCCAATAATGTTCAAACACCCCACCACATACAACGCAACAATCACGGATTGGCCGGATTTAGCCCACGATACAGTGGCGATCTGGTTCGAGCGGTAAAACATTTGAAAGGACAAGAATGTAAACACCAGCATCAAGTTCACAGCGGTATTTTTGGCGGGCATGATGCCAAGCGGACCTAAGATAGAATGGGTCGTGCCGCCCAAGGTCAAAACTTCTTCGGCCGACAGAACCAACGAGTGCGGTGTGAGCCAGACCAAAAAGCCAGCCAACAAAACCACCGCAATGTATTTGACATACTTATAATATTGCTCGCCCCGATCGGTTCGGCCTAAACCGCACCACAAATAATAATTAACCGCCAGCAAAATGGTGCCGATCAAAACTGCCTGAATAATAAACAGCCACGCCAAAATCCCGCCCATGGCGGTAATACCCATTTGCTGACTGTAGGCATAAATTTCAGCCATCAACCAATATCCAGCGAATGGCAAAGGCAGAAATCCAATCACCGCGATAACGTTAGAGGTATAGCCCATCCAATCGTAATGAGCTTTTATTTCGGCTTTCTTTTCACTGAGGAAACGGTACGCTGCATACGCCCCAACAATCGCACCGCCATAAGCGATATTCGCCAAAAAGCGATGCAGGTTAATTGGATTCCACAGTGGGTTCCGCGTGGCCTCCCAAATACCGCCCGTGACGGCCCCCGTGGCCATGTCGACACCTGCGGGCGACATCATGAAACTGGCCCAAGCATTCGCAACATACATCAAAGACAAACCAATGGTGTTCAGCAACAAACTCAGACACAGATGGAACCATTTACGTCGTCCCCAACGCATGGCATCCCATGAATAATAATAGGTGTACAGACACACGCTTTCCAAGCCGAACAAAAGCGCATACCACAACATCTGACCATTAAMGACCTGCATCAGGTAGGCCATAAGGTGTGGATACAACACGAACAGCGCCAAGGTCAAAGCACCGCCAGCCAAAGCCGTTAACGAATAGGCCGACATGGAAATTTTCATAAACTCATGCGCCATATCGTCATAGCGATCGTCTTTGGTCAAAACGCCGGCAAATTCAATGCACAACACAAACAAAGGAACGGCCAAAACGAATGCAGCCAGCAACAGATGCATCTGGGCCAAACCCCAAGCCAAGTTGCGACTGCTGATAAAGCCAATAGAAGGATAATCCGCGCGAGTGGGTTGAACCATCAGGGGGGCTGATATCTCGGCGGATGCACCTGCTACGGCTTCATCAGCGATAGCGATTGAGTCTGGGAGCGAGACTGATATCGCTATCAATAAAAMCAAAAACGGAATAAGGAGGCGTGCTTTGATCATCGCGTTTATTCCGGCATCAAGGTTGCGTTAACGGGCAAGCCTTGTCCTTCCATAATCGCCACATCAACAACGTAAAAATAACCAAACCAGACCACTGCTGCCGCAATAAATACGATCCAATGCTTCATAGATAATTCCCTTTAATGCACAGATACGACACCGTGGTCATAAATCAGCAACCACCAAAAAAAGGCCAACATCGCCACCGTCGTCACGGCAAAAACAAGCGGACCGATGATATCTTTATCGGTAACGCTGTCCGTTTCATCAGAGGTTTCKGATTGGTCTTCACGTGACATACTGTCTCCCCAATTATTGAATTCCTTAAAGCTTGGAATACACTTCGTCAGAAAGATCATTTGCAAAAGAGGGGCCAGAATCTGTGTTCTGATCAGATAAAACACATTACCTTTATAAAACAATGAGTTATTTAAGTTTACATGGCACTTATAGCCTAGGGTTCAGGCAAAATCTTTGATCGTTTCGTTCAATTCTTAGAGCTCTTGCACGCTTCGTTAGACGGAGGACAATTTTCTTTGTTAATACCAAATTCGTTGATCCGCCKTTCCAACCGTGGCCGACTGACCCCCAGAATTTCGCAACTTTTGCCTTTATGCCACCCCGTACAGGCCAACACGCGACAAATATGTTGATATTCAAGTTCCTTTAAAGAGATCAATTGCGCCGTATCGTTTAAGTTTTGCGGTTTTGTAAGGTCCTCGCCGTTGGAAGAAGAAATCAGTTCTGGTGGTAGGTTAGACAATTGCAGGGTATCGCCTGTGGACAAAACACAAGCTTTTAATAAGACATTTTCAAGTTCACGGACATTACCCGGCCAATCAAATTGATTTAGTGCGTTCATCACATCCAACGGCACGCGGCAAATATTTTTTTGGGTTTCGGCATTTATTTTTGCCAACAAGTGTCGCACCAAAAGCGAAATATCTTCGCGGCGTTCGCGCAGGGGCGGAATGGAAATAGAAAAAACATTGATGCGATAATATAAGTCTTCGCGAAAACGTCCTTCTTCGACCCGTTCTTTCAAATCCACATTTGTTGCGGCGATAAAACGAGCCTTGCTGGTTTTAATCTTGGTACTGCCCACCGGGGAATATTCACGTTCCTCTAGCAATCTTAACAATTTACCTTGCATCGCCATCGACATTTCTGCGATTTCATCCAAGAATAATGTGCCTTCTCCCGCGACTTCAACCTTGCCTTTATGGGCTGACACAGCACCGGTAAAGGCTCCGCGTTCATGGCCAAACAATTCACTTTCCAGCAAGGTTTCCACCAGAGCCGCACAGTTCACCGCAACAAAAGGCTGACCAGATTGCGGACTGGCATCATGAACAGCCCGCGAGACTCGTTCTTTACCCGTGCCGGACTCGCCCAACAGCAAAACCGACACCGGACTTTGAGAAACCATAGCGACCGCTCTAAAGACATTTTGCATGGACCGACTGGACCCAACGATGCCCCGTGGCATGACTTTATAATCGTCGCCCATCACCAAAGCATCGTCTTCGACATTGCCTTTTTGGTGTGCTTTTAACGCCCGCTCAATGGCGTTTTCCAGTTCTTCCAAGTCAATGGGTTTAGGAACAAAATCGACCGCCCCCCCGTGCATGGCCGCAACGGTATTATCTAAATCATGAAAAGCGGTAATCATGATGACGGGAATACCGGGATGATTTTCATTAATTTTTTCCAAAAGCCAAAGCCCATCCTGACCCGGCATATTGATATCGGATATCACCACATCAATGTCATGACTGTCCACTTGAGCCAAGCCCTGCAGAGAGTCACTGGCCGTAAAAACCTCAAAGCCCAATTGCCCAAAATGCAGAGCCAACGTTTGCACAATCGCTTCATCATCATCGATTACGAGTAACTGAGGCATTTATCTTATCCTTGAGTTGAATTGTTTTTATCATTTACGGGTAAGGTGAAGCTGAAGGTCGTGCCTTCACCGACTGTTGAGCGTACAGTAATTTCTCCCCTATGTTGTTCAATCGCGCGTTTAACAATGGCCAGCCCTAACCCGGTGCCTTTAACGCGGGTGGTGAAAAATGGATCAAACACACTGGCAAGGTTTTCCTCCTCGATCCCCGTTCCTGTGTCCGTTACCGAAACAAGAATATACATTTGCCCATTTTGCTCTTTTGGTTCAAAAACTTCAGTCACCGCCAAAACCTTACCGCCATCGGGCATGGCAAGAAACGCATTGTCAAAAATATTGCGCAAAACAGCCACAATTTTGTTGCGATCACAAAACGCCCGAGGAAGAAACATGTCGACATCCAACGCGACTTCAACTTCTTTTTCTAGGGCAGACAACGACACCGCAGACATCACCTCATCCAGTATCTCATTCAAATCGTGCCATTCACATTGAAGATTGGAAGGCCGCGCAAAACTCAACATGTCGGTCAAAAAGTCTTCCATGTAACGGACCTGACCAAGACCAATGTTACAATATTGATGTTCAATATCTTCGGTGGCTTCATGGCGTCGGGCAAGAATTTGCAAGTTCATTTTAACCGTCGTCAAAGCATTTCTAAGATCGTGGGCAATCATACTGGCCATACGACCAACAGTGGTCAGGCCTTGTGTTTCAACAATTTGTCGAGACCGTTCTTCAACTTCACGTTCTAGGTTTTCACGATATTCTCTGGCCAACGTAATGTCTCGGTGAATACCCAGTACCGAAACAATTTCGTCGTGTTCATCCAGCACCGGGCTAACCGTTAATTCGACCGGATAAACTTCACCGTTTTTGCGTCGGTTATGCAATTCACCGCACCATGGTTTTTTAGCGGCAATCGATTTCCATAAAGCCTGATAAGTTTCATCTGGCGTACTTTCAACTCGTAAAATCGAAGGCTTCTTCCCCACCGCTTCGGCGGATGAATACCCCGTTACCTTTTCAAAGGCAGGGTTTGTATAATAAATAATTCCCGTTGGACGAACCATGACAATAGCGTCCGCAGAATTTTCCACAGCCATGGCAAAAGCTTTCAATTTTTGTTCCGAGGCTTCGACCCGCTGGGCCATGTGATTAAATTCACGGACCAAATCTCCAACTTCATCGTTCTCATCTGCATCCACCTGAAAATCACGTTCGCCAATAGCAAAACGTTGCACACCCCTTTCAAGATGTTTAAGTGGAGCCGTAATCCGCCACGCCATGGAAATGCCCAGCAGGGCTGCCCCCAGCGCACCTATAAAACCAACAAAAACAAAATTCCGAATAGAGCCAAATAAAGTTGCATAACTTTCTTCGGGTGACTGTGTCACCACCACCCCCCAGCTGGGGAAACCATATTCCACAAACACTTGGTTAAGCTCATCCAACGGAGCCAAACAGGCGACTTGTTTGCGCGTAGAAAATGGCGACCAAATTTGTTTCATAAAAAAGGAACGACTTATAATCGGAGCAAATCCTTTTTCTTTCGGCATGATTTTTAAGATGTCATCCGAGACATTCGAGGATTGGCCTGCAACGACTTCCCCCAGCAACATTTTACCATTTGCATCCAGCATGAAAGCCCGGCCAGTTTTTCCAAAATGAGCCTTTTGGGTTTGCAACGTTCGCTCATCCATGGCCTTTAAGTTATATTCTCCCAAGGCATAACCAACAATATCCAAGCCTTCCAACACCGCCGTCACAAGGATTAGTTTGCTCGTGGTAGTGTCAACATTGATATAACGAAAATAATTATTATGGGCCTTAACATCATCATACCAAACACGATCATCACGACCGATGGCTTTTTTCCGATCACTGTCCCCCACCAAATTTCCACCCCGATCATAAAGTGATAAATGAGTCATGATCGAAGATCGAAGCCCCTGATATACCTGCAACCGAAAAGACAAGCCGATATGAATGTCCGAAATTTTATTTGTTGTCGGATAAAGTACGTCTTTTTCTCCCGCCCCTATATAAGCACTTTCACTTTCATAACGACGTTGGCGTTCATGGAAAATCCGAGCGGTTTGTGTGTCATTGGAAATTTCTTGAATAAACTGAAATTCATTTAGAATTTGGTTTTCAAAATTATGGGCACTGCGTTCGGCAATCTGACAAAAATTTTGCTTGAGATCTTCTTGAATACGTTCCAAACCTGCGAAATAAACCACCGCCGCTCCTGGCAAAACCGCTCCCACAGCAGCAACGGCAAACCAGATCATCAAACGACTACGAATGCTTTCTGAAAAACGTCCTGATACAACAGTCGGAGGAGTTTTTTTCATCGGCAACTCCTATAAACTTCAAAACGCAGACGCAAAATATAATTGTCCACTGATTCTTCATCCTCGCGAGGAACAATATACAAAAGCTTTGCGGCAATGATGTAGGGACGTCGTGTCTGATCACCTGCAGGGGTTTTTTTGGTGAGAATTTGATGAACGATATTTAGGTGGGCCTCTGGATTATCACAATACCGGGGAAGCAATTCATTTTCCGCGCGCCACTCGGCCCCATTAAACACAGAGATCAAAATCGCCGCCGTGATCGCGAAAATGACCGAAACACCCTTTAAGCCTAGGCCGTTACTGTGAATCTCTTCAGACAAAGTCTAACCTCTCTTTCAAGACGGAAAGTCCTGAAAACAGCATAGCATTGTATTTACGCATTCGTCGCCCATAAGGTTCTAAGAACACGTGGTCTTCAGTTAATGTCTTGATCAAGGATAACATCGTCTTCATTTGGTCGGAATTCTTCTTCGGGTTGCTGCTCCATGAACTTTCGCACGCGCAGCGCAGCTTTATCCTGTGCGATATTGCGTTTTGCCAAGGCCTCAGCATAGCTTTTTCCAGATTTATCAAGGTCAAGGCCGGAACCGGAACCACCCCCCATTAATTTCCACACTATAGTACGCGGGTAATAACGGTCGAGAATCACACAGTCTTCTTGAATCATATACAATTTGACCAGCATTTCACCGCCAAACCAGCCATAACCAACGCGATCAGGGTGCAGGTCCGTGCGCGGATCTAAGGCATTGAAGTGACGGACCAGATTATCTTTATGAGTGTCATCTAGTTCATAAAATTTCTGCACATATGGGCGCAGGTCTTGCCAAGACGAACATTCTTCAGCCAGAACCACGTTCGATTGCAACAGCGTTCCACCAATGATTAAGCACGCCAGTCCTCTATATATGAACATTCGAAATTCCGATTTCAATTACAGGCTTGTTTGCCGGAAAAGTAGTCCTGCTGGTCAGTCGAAGATTTCAGAAATTCTGCCACCGACGAAGACGTATTTTGAGCTTTGCCAAGGCAAGCCGCAACCGACGGCCCCTTAAAATAATTTCCGGTCAAAAATAGGCCGGGGTTACGCTGGCTCGTGTCTTCCAGCGTTTGGACAATGGTGCTGTGACCCAGTTGATATTGCGGCAGCCCCAAATGCCAGTGGCGGACCCGTGCGACCAGAGGCTCACCTTGAATCCCCAACAATGACCCCAAACGTTTTTGCGCCAATTGAAGTAAATCTTGTTCTGGCAAACGCGCCAATTCTGGGTGGCGTGCACCGCCGACATAGGCCGTTATGGATACGCATCCGCTTGGTGCTCGACCGGGGAACATGGTGGAACTGAACTGTGCTCCCGTCAGGCCGATGTTTTCCATTTCTGCGGCAAGAAAGCCCAAACCATCCAGAGGATGAGAAACCTGTTCACGTTTATATCCTAAAAACACTACGGCCAACGGTGGTGTTGAAATCGAATGGGCGGCCTCGGCACCTTCAACATCGACCGTGCTCAACAAACCAGACGCTACATGAGGCTGGGTGGCAATCACCACACTTTTGGCTTGGATCGGTCCACGGTCTCCACAATCAACTTGATACCCTGTTTTGGTTTTGCGGATACTCCGCACCGTGACACCTGTTTGCACGTTTTTAACGTGAGCCTCTAAAGCTCTGGAAAGGGTGCCAATTCCGCCATTCCATGAAAACAGTCTTTTAGAGGGCATATTACCCCCCTTGAAAAATTTGCTGAGCATGCCTTTGGCGACCGACCCGTACTTTTCTTCTAAGGCCAGCATTTTTGGAAATACCGAAGGCATAGACAATTCACTGGCGCGTCCGGCATAAAGCCCGCCGACCAAAGGATCAATAATACGTTCACAAAATTCAGAACCAAATCGACGGGTGATATAATCTTGGATGGTTTCTTCCGTACCGCTTTTTCCACGCGGCACAAAGGGTTCCATCATCATCCGCAAGCGCCCGGGCAATGACATATAATTTGCCGTCATGAACCCA
Organism: Rhodospirillaceae bacterium; assembly: GCA_002732845.1. GTDB lineage: Bacteria > Pseudomonadota > Alphaproteobacteria > Rhodospirillales > Magnetovibrionaceae > JANLGW01. The sequence goes on along the minus strand of NVSZ01000002.1, from coordinate 40,045 downwards.
AAGGGATGGATGGGAATAGCCTTCAACATACCATTATCAACCAAATAACGTTGTTTAACACCATCACCCAAATAGGCTTGATCGCTCAAAATCCCCAAACGAGTCGACACATTTTGCGCCAATGGATCAAAGGCATTGATGGTACTAGGGCCATGTTCCATCATAAATCCGGATATGTTTTCAGAAAACGCATGACCGCCCGTACGCACTTGGCGTTCCAGAACAACCGTTGAATACCCCTTGGCGTCAAGTTCCCATGCGGTTGCCAAACCGGATACACCGCCGCCAATAATGGCCACGTCAACATTCATGATTTGGCCCCTCCTGTCGGTTTGCGTCCGTAACTGCCGCCACGACCCTTAAAACGGTTTCGGGCCAACTCGCCCATAATGGCGGCGGTGACTTCCCGGCCACCTTGTTTGCGCACCAAATCTTCGGCCCGTTGCCGCACAAAACGGCGGACGAAAGATGGAATTTTGGCGAGCACATTTTCGGCTCCCGAGGCCCAAGGCATGTTCGATTGCACATCAACAAGCGGTTCAATGACGGCTCCGCCCTGAGGTTCATAACTACACAAAAAGTCTTCGCCCATGACGTTGCCATCTCTAGCCAATGGACGCGCCCGACATCCACCGCACAGTTTGGTATATTCACAAGCCCCGCAACGGCCTTCCAATTTTGGTTCCCGARAATCCTGAAAGGTGTCTGTGGCCTGCCACAGTTTTGCAAAGCCGGTGTCGCGAACATTACCGACTTCATCTTCGATATACGGACAAGCCGTAACGCCACCGTCCGGTTTAACTCGGACATACCGGGTTCCCGCCAAACATCCTCCGGCTTCGTAACCTTGTGCGGATGTTACGGGCCACGTTGGGTCCAGTTCCAACGCCATACGTTTAAAGTGGGGCGCACATTTTGCCCGCACGATCAAACCTTGTTGATCGCGCGCCGATGCCGTGACCTTACGCAATACTCGCTCGTACGTTTCGACCGAAATGTTGCTTATGCCCTCACCACGGCCCGTGCACACCAAAAAGAAGATGTTCAAAACAAAAGCTTTGGACGCCTTGGCAAAACTGATCATGTCGTCAAGTTCATGGGCGTTGTCGTCGGTCACCGAAAAATGAATTTGAAAGCGGATATTTGTTTTTCGGCACGCATCAATCGCCGCCATGGCCTGTTCCCACGAACCGGGCTTGCCGCGAAATTCATCATGAAAACCCGGGTCTAGACTATCCAGACTGATGCCCGCGCCTTGCAAACCCGCAGCGCTTAATTTTTTGGCGCGCGCCTCGGTCAACAAGGTWCCATTGGTCCCCAACACCGGCATCAGCCCCTTTGCCGCAGCATGAGCAATCAGGTCATCTAAGTCTTTGCGGAGTAAGGGTTCACCACCTGTAAACACCACCATAGTCTCGTCACTTAATGCGGCAATATCGTCGATAACAGCCTTAACTTCGATCGTCGATAGATCGTCAGTTGAAGGGCCATCGCGCGTACCGGCATCCATATAACAATGCGCGCACGATAAATTGCATCGCTTGGTTAAATTAAGCGCCACCAAAAACGGTGGAGGCGTCTCTAAAATTGCGGCGGCACGAGCCATCGCCCTACTCCTTGTTTTTTACGTAGGGGCATTTTTGGGCCCCCTTGTTTTTGGCTTCGGTTTCTTGAGCCTCGACCGCCACGCGCATGGCTTCGCGGGCATGTTCCATCCCCGCTTCGGCGACATCCAAAGTCACGGTATCTGCACCTTCTGAACGCGCATGGTCTTCGATACGTTGGCGAGAAGCTTCGCGCATACTTTCAGGCACTCGGGCCAGACGTGCCAACGCGGCGGCGGCCCAATCCAAAGATTCAGGTTCATTCACTTGATCCGGCAAATCGACAAAGGGACGCACATGTTCGGCTTCAACACGATCGGCGCCTTCGCGTTTGGCATGCTTAGCGGCCCGCAGGTTGACCCCCGCATGTTGAGATTTATCAACACGGGCAATCAAGGCCAAAGCTTCATCAGACCAAGCCAAAGGTAAGTCTTTGGCGGCGACCCCTTCTTTTTTACGCGCCGCCGGACAGCCAGACGGCATCATGGCTTCGGAAACTTCCCGCACCAAATCAGATGTTATAAAGGTATGGCCTGTTTCCAAGGCTTTTCGCAAGACCGCCGTGCGGGCCATGCCTTGTACAAATTCAGGAGCACGAGCCAAATATTCTTCCGCTTCGTTGCTCCACGCGATGGTTTCTTCCGCCACCACATCGAAAGGTGGGATATGTTCAAACTGGGTCAGCCACACATGACAGGGGGACAGACGCAACAAATTTTCCGCATTGCCGCCAATGTCGAGCTCTGAATCCACATGCACACCCGTTTTGCCAACAATCACCAAACTCGCGTCGACCTTCTTGATGTAATCGATCATGGCCTTGAAAGGCTTGCCTTCCAACAGGTCGATAGACACGTCTGCACCGTTATCTGTGGCAATGGTTTTTGCGACTTCCAGATGAGACTGATAAATTTTAGCGATGCCATCATCAATCAGTTCTTCGTGAAGTTGTTCTTGCTCTTTAAAGCGAAACACTTTTCCGGCTTCTTCCGAAAGCACCGTGGAAATTTTATTAAAAGCCACATAGTGGTAATACGGATCGTACGCCGCCACGGCATGGACCTTGGCCCCGGTGCGTTTACTCAATTCCAAAGCGATCATTAAACCGCCAAAGGATTTATCGGACCCATCAATGCCCACCACAATGGGACCGTCGCCCAAACTTAAATTCGCATCTTTTATCACCAAGCTGTCGACCGGGTTGCGGCGCACGGTGCGTTCACAGACCGTTCCGATCAAACTGCCCGGAACATTGCCAAGGCCCAAGGCCCCCAGCGCCAAAACATCAAAGTTTCCGGTCTGACAGGCTTCGACCAAGCGGCGATAGTTTTTGCCCTCGGGGCTGAGACGTTTAAACGTGACGTCGGCTTTTTTGCACACCACTTCGGCGACATCGTGATAACTGTCGGTGATGATGCTGAGGCCACGCGTGATTAAATCATCATGGACATCGCGTTGATGTTCCATTTCTTGTTCTTCAAGATAACGTTCAGGAAGCCCGCCTTCCATTTGGCGAAAGCGATGGTCATGCAATTGGGCAGCATAGCTGTGGATACTGGTCACTTCACCGTTGTCGTCCCCAGCCTTGACCAGTTTAACGACTTCTTCCAAGGCTTTGTCTGCGGGTTCCGAAGCATCAAGGGCCACCAAAAAACGTCGTAACGAAGGGGCTTCTTGCCGGACTTCTTTTGCATCGTCTTCAATCATTTTCAAGGCCGCGGCGGGCATACTTGACGGGGTCATAATCGGCTCCTATTTGTGTAAACGGCGGCTTCTTGGCTAAGCGGATCGCGGGCACATCGAAAACCAACAAATTCCGCATATGTATTTGGATCATCCCAAAGATGATGGGCCAGTTCGGTCATATGGGGCAGGCCCTGAATATTGTTGCCCCGGATGTAAGCTTTGAATTTCAGTTTGTCTTCGCCCAAGAATGCTTTGGCTTCGGCACTGATCTGGATAGCTGTGCCGGGGTTTTCGCAGGACGCTCCACCGACAAACATTTCGTCAACCCATTCCGAAACATTTCCCGCCATGCCCATCACGCCATAAGGGCTGACGTCTTGATCCATAGCGGTAACGTTCATGGGGGCATCGGCATTTAGATACGCTCGGTTTAAATCGGCCTCATTGCCCCAAGGATACAATTGCCCATCCACACCGCGTGCCGCTTTTTCCCATTCATGTTCGGTGGGCAGACGTTTACCCGCCCAAGCACAATACCGTTCGGCATCAAACCGGGTTATGCCTGTGACCGGCTGGCCGGGTTGATTAAAGTCTGAATCGTCATAAAACAAAGGCTGTTCATAGCCCGTATCAGACGTGAATTTTGCATAATTTTCATTGCTGACCTCATAACGATCAATCCAATAATCTTGCACATAATGTGCTTTTGGACCGGGCATTTGGGAATGTTTAGACCCGCCCAAAATGGCCTTGCCTGCGGGGACATAGACCATGTCATCCGCAGAGCCAGGTGGCCCAAACGGATCAGCAAAGATGATGACAACCGCCATGGCGACCACGCCCAACAGACCACCCATAAATTTTAAAGAAAGCATCCGATTGTTCATCCGGATCACCCGTTTATTAGCCAATTAAGCACGAGCGACAGAATCACGACGACATTCACGGCAGCGCCGGAAAGGACCACTGCGTCAAACAGCGTCAAGCGCCGCTTTGGGATGTTTTGCGATTCCATCACTCGTCTCGTCCTCGCACGTTAATACGAGAAATTAACGGAAGCTGTGCCACCAGCATCGACTTTGACGGTGCCCTTTTGTATCCCCAAAACACCGTGCCAGACATTGATTTTATAATCACCGGGAGGAACATCACCGATGGAAAATTCACCCTTGTCATTGACGACCGAAAAATAAGGATTGCGAGCAACAAAAACAAAGGCGTGCATGAAATCATGAGCATCGCATTCAATTTTCATACCGGCACCTTTGCGCAACTTGATGCGTTTGGTGACCACATTGCCTTTTTCAGGCTGYGAYACATTCAGCACCGTGCGCCGCGCACGACCAATTTGTTCGTAGGTATGGATGTTGTGCAAGGTCGGATCAGAATTCACGGCTTCCAATTCACCTTCATTGACCATCACAGACAAATATGGCGCAAACGAACACTTCTTTTGGTTGATGGTTATTTTTTGCAATCCAGCCGGAATGGGTTTTCCTGATTTTACTTTTTCTAAATAAACCACCGCATTGAGCAAAGCATCACCGTTGGCTTCAACCATCGGAACTTCACGCGTTCCGGTCCCACAAATATCGGGGTCTTTTGAAATGGTGAAACCTTCGACTATGGTTTTGGCACTGCCAAGGCTGACCTTGCCGCTGATGCTGCCACCGTTCGATACGGCCTCTTCTTTATAGCTTGCCGCATGGGCTTGAGCCGTGGTGAATGAAGCGGCGAGCGCCGCTGTGATGAGTAATTTCGTTACGTTTTTCATGGGGTCTGGTCCTTTCCTATTTATTGACGTCGACCTAAAAGGTTAAACAAAGGCCTCCACATCGTCGTTGTGAAGGGTGTCGAGAACCTCAACAGCGGCTTGCCATTGACGGTGACAATCCTGGTCCTCAATAATTTCAATCATGCGCAGGCTTGCGCCTTCTACATCCATATTTTTCATTAATCCCGCCGCTTGGCGGCGATGCACAGCTTCAAAAGCAAAAGCATAACCTGCCAACGTTTCCAGAGCCTCTGGTTCAGCAGTTTTAGCAATGGCCCGTGCGGCATTCAGGCGAACATCTCCGTTGTTTTCAACAAGCATGTCGACCACATCTTGCCCGGCACAGCATCGATTTCCAAATCCGCGCAAAGCTTCAATGCGTACAAAAGGATCTTCATCTTTCAGGCCATCGCCCAACAATCCCGGACCCTTAGCCCCCGTATCATTAGCGAGCCCACGCAAGGCTTGCATGCGCAAATCTCGTTCGCCGGTTTGAAACGCAAAGATCAAGGCCTGAACGGTTTCATAAGGCAATGGCGCACCGTTTTCGGCGATGCGGGCGATTGAATCCGCAACCGTTGTCGCCAAATCCCGATCACCATCGCGCAAACACGGCGTCAGGGCCAAAGCAACATCTTCACGTTTTACGTCGCCCAAAACACGCGCGGCGAAACGTCTGACATCATCGTACGGATGAGGAATACCAACCCGGCCCTTATTACGTCCGCCGGCGGTCTGCGCATTTTCAAGCATGCCGAGTTCATCCGCCGTTAACACAACATCAACCGCATTGGGTTGCGCCATCACTTCTTTATTTGCCGCCAGAACCGCGTCCAAGGTTGACGTTGGTCCTAGATCTTCAGGCTCTTCTTCTTGCTTGTCTTCAGCCAAATCTTCTTCGACAACTTCAGTCGATCTATCCTCTGTCACAGCTTCAGTTTCATCACCTTGATTTTCGGCAGATTCAATTTCTACGGTCTCGTCTTTATCTTCGTTAGCGTCTTCCGCTTCGGTAACTTCATCATCTGTGTCTTTCGCATCGACGACGTCTTCTGCCTTTTGTTCTTCGACAGGTTCGTCTTCGTCCGCCGAAACCAGTTCACCTTGTAAGGCGGCCAATAATGTCAGAACGGCTTGTTCCGCGGCGTTATCTTCCCGACGGACAACCTTGGCCAACGCAGCCAAGGTATTCAAACGAATTTGACGAAGATCATCTGCGGCCAATTGTGTTAAAGCGGTTACGGCTGTTTCACCACCCAAAACACCAAGCCCATCCACGGCGGCAAGGCGAACCTCTTCGCTGCGTTCTGCATCTTCTGCAATGCGAGCAATCAGGTCGGAGGCATCCTTCATGTGAAGGCCAACGCAGGCTTTTGTTGCAGCGATCACCACAACATCAGGGGAAGGTGCATCTTCACGGCCCAAAAGGCGCTCGCGTACGGCTTCACTGATTAACTGCGTTTTTTCCATATCTGGATTTTCGGCTAAAACGGTCAAGGCCGAAGCTTGGACCAACGGATGATTATCATCAATCATACGTTCCACCCATTCAGGGTTTTCCCGCCCGCATAATTGAAGACCTTCGGCACGCGCTTGCGGATCTTTATCGACAAGTAATATACGTAAACGCGTATCGCTCGCATTGCGTTTTGCCAACACACGAGCAGAAGACAAACGAACATCCAACACATCGTCTTTCAGAGCTTTATTGGTCAGCTGTTCAGCAATAGGGGCTGAGCTTGCGGCAAGAGCCGCTGCGGCTCGGCGACGTTGACGTTCATTTTTACTTTTCAGGTAATTGCCGACTTCCAAAATGCCTTCATCGCCAATATTGATCAGGGCGCGAAAGCCGATTTCCATCATGTCCTGAGCAAATTCATTTTCAAGCACGGCCTTAATATCGCCAACGGCCTCTACACCTTTAAACAGGCCTATGTTTTCAATAGCAAGAATCCGGAAATCTTCACGGTCAKSCCAWWYWCSNTYRMMSRMWTCAACRAYRKCCSMKYGGATTTCATCTTCTTCTTCACGCAATAATTTTTCCAGCCATTCTAAAACGGGCTGATAACGCATATCGATCAAGGCCCGCAAAGCATAGCGTTTGACGTCGGTGTCCGGGTCACCAATAAAGTTTTCAAGGAGTTGCTGATTAGCTTTTGGCGATTTAATACGCGACAGAGCTTCTGCAACATCGGCCCGTACATCCGGGTCTTCATCCAACAAAGCTTCAATCAATGGCTCAATACTGTCTTCGTGTTTTAGGCTGCCCAAGGCCTTGGCTGCTGCGCAACGCTGCACATCAGCACCTTCTTTAAGGACTTTTATAAGAGAAGCACAAACAGCGTGGGGAAGATCGCTTATGTCAGATGATATTGTCGTCATTATTTCATTTTCAGATAACGGTTCTGTCATCACATCGAGAGAATTATTATGTTGTAAGCCTTGCATAACTTCACCGTATTTTTATTCATTATTAGATTCAAAAGAATGGCGTGGCCGGAGTTTCCCCCGGCCAGACCAGAACCAAATCAAGTGATCGTTCGTGGTGCAAACGACATTGATGTAAAGGTATGTTTGTATTGAGATTCACCAATCTTCTTGATATTCGCACTGCCCATTTTGAAGTTATAGTTGCCCGAAATTTGGTCAACCACACGCCCTTGCAAGGCATTCGCAGGCTGTTTGGTATCCAAGAAGTTCATGAACATGACTGTTTCTTTGATCGCCGGTGTGACGATCGCAATAGCCGTTACGGCAGCTTTACCGTACTCAATATGGCCATTTTTCTGTAAGGAAGAAAATTGGAAATCGTCGCCTTCAATGCCCAAAATCGTACCCTTTTGATAGGGAATGCGATCTGAATAAAGCATCACCCGATCACCACTTTCAATGCCACGTTTTTTTGCATCATTGGGATGGAGCTCAACAAAGTTTTCTGGCCAACGCTGGCGGATGTAAGGCTTGCGTTCGTCATCAAAACCCGATTGCCAGATTTCGTTGATGCGACCAGAGGTCAACCACAACTCATCTTTTTTCGGTTTGATATATTCCCAATAATCCGAGAACAAACTCCAAGGTGCTTTTTGGATGTTGCACTTACCGGTTTGAGTGTTGAAGTGCGTCATTTTCTTGTTCTGCATATTGATGCCTTCGGCACCCGTATCAGATAAGGTCCGTGTGGTATCGTGCAACCGCACGGTCCCCACCAACTTACCATCTTCCCGCAACATCGTTGGACCTTGGATACCCGTCGTTCCAAATTCGTTGAGTTTTTGATGGAACGTTTTGCCTTCACGATGGGCCGCAACCTTCACCATATGGAAGGCCTTGCGACCACCCCGAGAAAAGCGCGAGGATTCTTCGATAACATCGTTGGAATTTTTCCAATCAAAGCCTTCGAAGCCCATACGTTTGGCCAGCTGAGCCATAATCCACCAATCCGGTTTCGCATTGCCGGGGGCGTCATAGAACTTATTGTACACACGCAAGCGACGTTCGCCGTTCGCCCGGGTAAAGGTTTCTTCACCCCATGTGGCCGCCGGGAATACGATATCGGCATAACGAGCACCGATCGGATCGCGAAGATAGATGTCTTGGTTGAAGACAACCATGCCACCTGAATCCGCCCGTTTTTTAAGGGTGTCGATAATTTCTTGCTTATCAAACGACCGGATTTGATGCGGGTTATTCACGACCAATTCGTTAAACGCATCGGCCAAACCAGAAGACCCACACATGGATTGAATCCACGTGGTGCCGATGGCATACGCCAAACGGGTATTGCCCGAAACCAAATAACGATCCGTATCTAAGGCCCGTTTACGCCGACCTGGTACTTTTTCTGGTGACTTGTTGCGTGGATAACCACCACCGCGTTGTCCACCGCGTTGGTGTCCACCGGCACGCGCAATCATTTGACCCGGACGACCGCCCGCACCAACGATAATGCCCAATGATGAAATGGCATTGGTATTGCCTGTGTTATTGGACCAATACAGACCTTTTTCGATCATGATTGACGTTTTAGGACGTTTTCCATTAATCGGTTTGGCCAGCATTTCAGCAGCTTTTTTGATCTTAGCTTCACTACAGCCAGATATTTCTGAAGCCACGGAAAGTTGGGAAACATCTTCTTTAAGAAGCCATTTTKTCCAATCTTCAAAGCCACCCGTTTGGAACTTGCCCCAAGTCGTGCGCCATTGCCAAGGTGTATTGCGTGTACCTTGACCAAAGCCAGAGCTAGAGCCCCACTTGTCATTGACCCAGTTTTTGATCCAGTCGGAATCTTGCCAACCATTTTCAACAATGATACGCGAAATTGCGAGCAAGACTGGAAGATCGGTGCCGGGAAGCGTATCCAACCACAGTCCACCGTTCTTTTCGATAAAGGCTGTGCCAGCCGTTGCCCGTGGCCCCATCATCAAACCTATTTGGCCACCTTCGATGGCTGGTTTGATGTGCGACGTAAACAACGCTGATTTGGTTTCATAAGGATCGGTACCGACCATGAACAGAACATCGGCACTGCCCCAGTCTTCATACGCCGCACTGAAATTATCAAAGCCCGCATCCCTAAAGCCCGGCGTCGATGTCACGTCGGATGGCGTATCATGAAACGTAAAGTTGGCCGTGTTGATTGAACGCAACGCAAACTTGGTGATCGCATAAGTGTTTTCCATATATTGATAAGAAAACGTCTTTACGGAATAGGCATTTGCCCCGTGTTTTTTGATCACGTGTTTGCTGACTTCGGCGGCAATATCCAACGCGAAATCCCACGTCACGGGCATCAAAACACCATACATACGGATCATCGGGTTTTGCAGACGATCTGCGGTTGGCGTTGCCGGGTTATAACATTTACTCGCCAACGTGCCGCCACGAATGGAACTGTCGCCGCCAATGTTCACCACTTCGGTATCATGATCAGGAACGATCACCACATGATGCGGTCTGTTATTGTGCATCACGACATTGTGCTGAGTTGGTGCAACCCACCAGCCCATGGTGCCAACAGGGAAGTCCTCGCCAAAGGCATTTTCAGCCGCGCGTGGCCCGCCTGATTTAGCCGTGGTCGGCCAACGATAGACCTTATAGCCACAGGCAACGATGCAATAATCGCAAGCCGTGGTAAGTACATCTGACCCCTTAGGCGGCAGCGGCACTTGGTCTTCGGGAATATAATATGGTGTAGACATGGTGTGCCCCTTATCCCTTAAGATTGTTGTTGCGGCCATAGATCAGGCCCATCATGCCAACGGCGTAAATATTATCGCCATCAACTTCGAGCAGAACCTGTGGAACGCTTTGATACGCTTGCCCAGAAATCACGATGCCGTGACGGGTCAGATCGAACGTCGACAAATGCAATGGACATGCGCCCAAGGATTTTGTTGCGGCCTTATACGTTCCGTCCAGAGATGCTCCCTGGTGCGTGCAGTATTGGTTGAACGCAACAATGTCCTTATTCGCGCCGATGCCTCCGCCGCCTTCGGTGCCAAGCTTAACCAACAGGCTGTCTGAATAATCCCCATCGTCGGGATAATTAAACAGAACCGGCTCATCATTTTTAAGCTTGCTCATTTTTCCGAGCAACTTGCGCGGATATTTTGTGACCATGGCAGGAACAGCAGCTTCAGCCGCCCCAAATTTCATCATCAACATAACGGTTGCGGTTGCCGTGCCGGAGGTCAGCAGGAACTGACGGCGAGTCATCATACATTTTTGATGGCTGGCCAAATCGTCTCCTGTTTTTTCCTTCTCCGTCGTTGGAGACACGGGTGATTTGATAGATTTTGTCATCTCTCAGGGCTCCCCTTCAATCAATTACTAGCCACTGGTGGCAAGGCTTTATACGGCGGAAGTTTAGGCGGCGACATTTCGATCTCGGGACCTGAATAGGCTTCCAAGAACGCAACCAAGTCGTCCATTTCCGCATCCGACATGCCAAGTGGCTTCAGTAGAGGTGTTTTGGTTTTGGCAAAGCTACCGTCGGTGAAGATATTCGTTCCCCCACCATTGTTATAAAACTCGACCACTTCACGAAGGTCCCAGAACACACCGCTGTGCATATAAGGAGCCGTGTATTTCAGATAACGAAGAGGAGCGGTGCGGAACTTACCGAAATCGCTTTTCTCTTTGGTCCGATAATAAAGACCACCGTCATCTTTGATTTTACGATACTGCTCTTGGGTATTGCCTTTTGCATATTGCTCGAAGCGGAAGGTGATCTGAGCCAGACCGTCTTCGTCCCAACGTTCGGGTGCCGGAACACCAAGATTGTAATACTTCTGATCCGTTGCCAACGCCCCATTATGACATTCGATACAATTGGCTTTTCCTTTGAAAAGTTTCATGCCGCGAAGCTGTTGTTCATCARGCGCACCTTTATCGCCCGCAAGATACAGATCAACAGGTGTGTTGTTGTGAATTAAGGTTTGTTCAAACGTGGCAATCGCCCGCCAGACGTCCTTAATCAAAGGCCATTCCGTTCCAAACACTTTTTTGAAACGGGTCACGTATTCTGGAATAAACGCAAGACGCGCTTCCATCATATCGTCTTCGCCGTTACCGGCAACGCCACCCTTGGCAGCTGCTTTAGCCTGTTTTTCCAAAGACGATGCGGACCCTACCCAAAAGAGCTTGGGATAGAATGCTGCATTCACCACGGTTTGACTATTGCGCCAGTGAACCGTGCCAGGATATCCACGAGAGAACCCATCGGAAAATGCCCAACCCTGTTTTGGTTCGTGACACGTCGAACAAGCTGTTGACGCATCCCCACCAATACGAGGATCAAAAAAGAGCAACTTTCCGAGTTCGGCTTTTTCTGCCGACATCGGGTTATCAGCAGCGATGGGCGGGTTACCCAAAGCGGCCAAAGGCTGGTTAATGTCCGGCCCCATAGCGTACTCATCAGCGAGTGCGCCGGAGGAGGCGAACTGAACCGTCGAGACAAAAGCTGCGGCGGCGATCACGCTGAATGTTTTAGCGGTTTTCATCATGTCCTCCCCTTCCTAATTTGGAACGTTTCGCCAGTTGGCGATCGGCTCGTAGTTGGTGTTGATGTTACCCGGCCAAACAAAGTCAGGCCCGGTCAAAGGATCTCCGGTCAAAGCTTCCAAAAACGCGACCAGATCGCCTTGTTCGGATTTACTCAAACCAAGTTTTTTCAGAGATTTGGCTTTGTTCGGATCTTTGCCGCCACCATTGTTGTAAAAGGCAACAACATCCGGCAAAGTTTTGATCATGCCATTGTGCATGTACGGGCCTGTATATTTCAGCTCGCGCAGGGTTGGTGTCATGAACTTACCGATGTCCGTTCCATCCGCCTTATGAGTGCGGACATGTGCGCCAACATCGCGGCGAAYATTCATATAATTTTCAACACCCATAAACATGGCATAGGCGACAAAAGTATGATGTCGCATAGGATCAGACCAAATATCTGGATTTTCTGGAACACCCGTATTATGCGGCTGACTATCAGAGAACGTCGCGCCAGTGTGGCACGAAGCACAAGCCGCTTTGCCTTTGAACAAAGCAAAGCCACGTTTGGCTGATTTTGACATTTTGCCCGTATCAAACGGGGCGCCACGAGACGTCAGAGTTTTCATAAACTCAGGAATAGCCTTGCGGACAGAGCCGTTGCTTGGCTCGCCATAACCAGCGTCTTTGAACATCTTCACATAAACAGGATCTTGCTTCAGGCGTTCTTGCATGATGCGCATATCCATGTTCATCATCCAAGATTCCGTAATGCTTTCCCGCGTTACATCATTCAAATTTGTACCAATCCGTCCATCATGGAACCATGCGGCCCGTGTAACGGTATTGATTAAGGTCGGAGCATTTCGAAAGCCATCCGATCCCGGATAGGCCTTCGCCAGCGGCAAGTTGTTTGCAAATCCCATTTTAGGATCGTGACAACTGGCACAACTGATTGCGGCATCACCCGATAGGCGTTTGTCATAAAACAAACGTTTACCAAGCTCGGCTTTTTTTGCATCAAACTTTTGCGGTTTTACTGAACCGAATTCAGCAGCTTGTGTCGGTGCGACAGAAGCTGAAAAGAAGAAACTGCCAGACAACACAGCAACCAGCGCAATGTTCGAAGCAGTTCTTGTCGGTACTTTTAATCTCATTAATGAGGCCCTCCCAAATAGGAACCCTGACCAAAATGGTCTTTTTCCAAGCCAACAATTTAGGCAACCTCTACCTAGCAAGACATGTGCCAACATGCCGTGATTCACGACACGCATAAAAAGATCAAATATTTTAATGAGATAGGATGTAGTTTAGTAATAGTTACGATGTTGAACATTTATTCAAACCTAGACACACCGTTCAAACCACCGTTAAAGATTCGACGTTATGTTCAATACCAAGAACACACGGCCCTATGCACCCACAACGTTTTAATGTTTGWMKNTWGSASTTWGNACTTGTCTGANAANAGTAGACAGCACCTCRCTCTTTAGGCTGCCATATTTTCATGCCTCATTGGGCTGATATTGCCCAGCGCGGAATGGCGTTTTTTGGTGTTATAGAAGTTGTTGATGTAATCTCTGATGGATAATTCTGCAGGAAACCTTGTTTCAAACGTTGTCCTCCACACCAGTTCGGCCTYCAAGGTTTTAAAGAACGTCTCTTTCGGTGCATTATCATAACAATTTCCTTTTCCAGACATGGATATTTGAAGACAGTATCGCTTCAGTTCCATTCGATCACTGACCGCCCAGCCCACAACCTTGCGAGTCTCGATGCATGAGATGTCGACAGACCATTTTTGATTGGTGTCCGTATCGTCGGCCTTCTCCGCTTTGATGAATTGGTACCTCATCATTTTTGGCGCGCGAAGAAGGCTGTGGCTTTTTTTAAGATGTCACGCTCCTCACGCAATATCCGGTTCTCTTTGCGAAGCCATTTAAGCTCCTTTTGAACATCGTCATGCGGTCCTGACATCAGGTCTGCAGGCGATGTTCGGTGATCCACTAGCCCACCCCTGGGGATAATTAATCCCCAGAAGGAGCACTTAGGTGAAGTGTTGAGTGACCTCTGCCAAGGTCGCCAGCAATTTGGGCGCGTGTTAAATCGCTGTTTAAAGCCAATTGGACGGCTTCTGTGCGGAACTCGTCTGTAAATTTCTTGCGTGTCATTWMATSSWYMRMGRTWACSTTGMTCCAGCTTGCAGGAGCTGGAAGTTGTCTGCTTACCCGGTGCTTACCCGGCTCCAAACTGATGCCACACCCCTGACAACAAAAACCCGCCAACTCATTGAGTTGACGGGTTTTTGTGGTTGCGGGAGTAGGATTTGTTCAAGGCCCTACATTAACCGTAAATACCTAACTCATTGTTAGGTAATGGTTTTAAATCAGATGCCCGCTTTGAGACGCTTAGCAATCATCATTCAGGACGGGTGATTACGTCTATTTGTGACATGAAATTTCACTTTTGACTTAGAAATCAACTCCGGATGAGCGCTAAGCGCCCGTATTTCACGATCGAATTGAGCGGTATTCGATCAAAACAAAGCTACACAGAAATACGATATTAATTTCCTTTATTATCAATCAATTAAATACGAAAACGCCTTGGCACACTATTTGCTTTGCACTTCCTGACTGGAGCTACATCACCCTGAAGTGAGCTCATTTCCTCTAGTCGTTTCATATACAGGAGAATAAAATGTCGGGATTTGTATTCAACACCACAAAAAGCATTATCTGTGAACCGGGGGCAGTTAAAAAACTTGGAGAAATTGTTAAAAGAGAGATCGGAACACGTGTCCTTATCGTCACCGACCCCGGCCTGATTAAAGCCGGACTTTTGACACCGGCAACAGACAGTTTAGATAAAGCTGGCGTTTCATACGTAATCTTTAAAGATGTTGTTGGAGATCCGCCCGCGCATATTGTTGAGGCGGCCACGGAACAAGCGCGAAAAGAAAATATTCAAGGTGTCATCGGCTTAGGCGGTGGATCGTCTATGGATGTGGCAAAACTTGTCGCGCTATTGGTTGGTGGGAATGAAAAACTAGACGACATTTACGGCATTGGAATTGCTCAAGGTAAACGCCTGCCGCTTATTCAAATCCCAACCACCGCAGGAACAGGGTCTGAGGTCACGCCGATCGCTATTATCACAGTTGGCGAAACAGAGAAAAAGGGTGTTATTGCCCCCCAGCTCCTTCCTGATATTGCTTTGTTAGATGCAGAATTAACTTTGGACCTCCCCGCTCCTATTACTGCAGCAACCGGTGTTGATGCCATGGTGCATGCGATTGAAGCTTACACCTCAGCCTCTGCCAACAACAATCCAATGTCAAAAGTTCTTGCGCGCGAAGCCTTGGTCTTACTGGGTGCCAACATCTCCACAGCCGTTCATAACGGCCAAGACAAAACGGCGCGTTCGAACATGTTGCTCGGTTCCATGATGGCGGGGCAAGCCTTTGCCAATTCCCCTGTTGCGGCTGTTCATGCACTTGCGTATCCCCTTGGTGGGATCTTCCATATTCCCCATGGCTTATCTAATGCGCTCATCCTGCCTCATGTGATGAAGTTTAATGCTGAAGTTTGTTCTGCCGATTATGCCATTCTCGCAACAGATGTTTTCCCAGAGCTTGCGCCCTTAAACGATAAAGAACGCGTTGAACAATTCATCTCTAAGATATCAAAATTAAATGAAAGCTTAGGCTTGGAAAGCAAGTTAAGACAAGTTGGAATCACCGAAACAGATATCCCGCGTCTCGTCAGTGCTGGAATGAAACAAACGCGTCTTTTGGTCAACAATCCGCGCCCCATCGATGAAGCCGCAGCCTTATCAATTTACACACAAGCTTATTAGGGAAATCATGTCTATTCAACAAACCAAGAATAAGGAAATACCGATGTCTCTATCCCTAAATGATATGGATCTTCTCAAAACACAAGCCTTCATCAACGGGCAATGGGTACCTGCTCTTGATGGGGCTAGCTTTGACGTCACAAACCCAGCCAATGGAGAGGTTTTGGTTTCCGTCCCCAATATGGGAGAGAAGGAAACAACCCAAGCCATCGAAGCAGCCCAAGCCGCATGGCCTTCATGGCGCGCTAAAACAGCAAAAGAACGCGCCCAAGTTTTGCGCCGCTGGTTTGAGCTTATTGTGCAATCACAAGAAGATTTGGCTCTGCTTATGAGTGCTGAACAAGGAAAACCGTTGGCAGAAGCCATGGGTGAAGTGATCTATGGCGCWRSWTTTATYGARTGGTTTGSTGAAGAAGSYAAACGYGTTTANSGSKRWAMSAWWCCYSSYCCATNSWRSWGAYAAGCGYMTTATYGTKATYAAACAACCCATTGGCGTTGTTGCGGCCATCACACCGTGGAATTTCCCCATTGCCATGATTACCCGTAAAGTAGGTCCGGCCCTTGCTGCGGGTTGCCCTGTTGTGGTGAAGCCCGCAGAAGACACCCCTCTTTCAGCTTTGGCATTGTGTGTCTTGGYCCAGCGGGCGGGGCTTCCCGATGGTTTATTGAACGTGATCACTTGTTCTAAATCAAATGCAGCCGCCGTCGGTGGCGCGTTAACGCTCAACCCAATCGTTCGTAAAATCTCGTTCACAGGCTCRACACCTGTCGGTAAATTGCTGRTGAAGCAAGCAAGTGAGAGCGYTAAAAAAGTCAGTTTAGAACTCGGTGGAAACGCACCCTTCATCGTCTTTGATGATGCTGACCTTGATGCTGCCGTTGCCGGTGTTTYGGCCTCTAAATATCGTAACACCGGGCAAACATGCGTGTGTGCCAACCGGATTTTAGTTCAAAGTTCTATTTATGATGATTTTGTCAAACGTTTACATGCTGAAGTTTCAAAATTCAAAGTCGGGCACAGTTTAGAAGGTCACAACAACCAAGGCCCACTGATCAATGTAGCAGCCTTAGACAAGGTCCAACGCCATGTGGATGACGCCGTCTCCAAAGGGGCTAAAATAGCTCTGGGGGGGAAACCTCATGCATTGGGTGGAACTTTCTTTGAACCGACCATTTTGACGGATGTGACATCTGATATGGTTGTGGCCCGTGAAGAAACATTCGGTCCATTAGCGGCTCTGTTTCGGTTTGAGACAGAGGAAGAAGCCATCGAAATGGCAAATGACACCGAATTTGGTCTCGCTTCATATTTTTACAGCCGGGACATTGGCCGCGTTTGGCGTGTTGCTGAAGCCCTTGAAAGCGGTATGKTCGGCATCAATGAAGGCATAATTTCAACTGAGGTCGCGCCTTTTGGTGGGGTMAAGGAAWSWGGYYTTGGTCGKGARGGATCACATTACGGTTTAGATGAATATCTAGAAGTTAAATACCTCTGCATGGGTGGTCTTTCTTAAAAATGCCCGTCACCTGAAATGAGACGTTTTATCCACAACGTCGCTCCTATACTTAAAAAGGCCACAGGTATTATCCTGTGGCCTTTTTAAGTATAGGAGCGTGATTAGTTTATTATTCAGCAGCTTGAGTAACGCCTTCCTCTCGGACTTCACCACGTTCAATAATATAAACTTGGTCGACAAGGTCGGCTGAGTGCGTGTAATCAGATTCAGATAATAAAACAGACAGACCTTCTTCTTTTAAAGTCTGTAGAACCGTTAACAAGCGACGCGACAAAGCGGGCGCAACCCCTTCGAAGGGTTCATCCAACAACAAAATATGTGTGCCGCTCATCAAGGCACGCGCCAGTGCGACAAGTTTTTGCTGTCCACCAGATAACTGTAATGCTTTTCGCTCCGAAAAACCTTCCACTTCAGGCATCAATTCGTAGACCCAAGCCAATTTTGCATCGGCCTCTGGGATATTATTCGCCCATGCAGGAATAAGGATGTTTTCCTCGACAGTTAAGGTCGGAATAAGACGACGATCTTCGGGCATGAAACCAACTTTGGCTTTCGCACGTTCGTGCGCTGCCAGTTTGGTCATATCCTGTCCATCGATCATGATTTGCCCCGTGGAACAAGGCAACACCCCCATGATGGTGCGCATCAATGTTGTTTTCCCTGCACCATTTCTTCCAATCAAACCAATCATTTTACCTTTAGGTAAATGCAAGTTCACATCACGCAAGATTTGTGTCCCTTGAATAGATGCAGATATATTTGATAATTTAAGCATTTGCCGCCTCTAATTTATCCAAATCAAGATGATTTCCAATGACGAGTTTTCGAACTTTTTCATCTCGAATGACTTTGGATGTCGGCCCATCCGCTAAGACACGACCATCATAAAAAGCCAATAGACGCGTTGAATATCGTGCGATGACATCCATGTCATGTTCAACGAATAAAATTGCAGCACCCGATTTCTTAACAGCTCTCATCACTGTATCCATCAGATCAAATTTATCCTCGATCGCCACACCTGATGTCGGTTCGTCCAACAACAATACTTTTGGGCCACTCAATAAGGCCATGGCGATATCAAGCAGTTTTCTCACGCCCTGGGGTAACGTCATGACGCTTTCTTCACCATATTCAGAAATATCATATTCCGCTAACACAGACTTGGTTTTTTCTTCCATATCTGGGGTTTTCAATGGGCGAAAGAAAGACAGCCTTGAATTTTCAGCCATACTCAGCGCGATTAGAATATTTTCATTTACGCTCAGTTCCGGGAAAAGCTGTGCCACTTGAAAAGAACGACACATGCCAGCCCGCATAACTTGGCGAGGTTGTTTGCCAAGTATACTCTTTCCCTGAAATAAAATTTCACCACTGCTGGGGGCCAAGTATCCCGTCACCATATTGATGAAAGTTGTTTTACCCGCGCCGTTGGAACCAATAATTCCGACGATTTCACCCGCATCAATTTTAACATTAATATCAGCAGCTGCCGTCACCGCTCCAAAGTTGCGCGCTAAATCACGTGTTTCAAGTAAGGCCGTCATACCTGATCTCCTTTTATGATTTTACTTTTAAGAGACCAAAGCCCTTTTGGAAGGAAAATAATAATCGCCAATAAAGCAATGCCAAGGACCATCTGCCATGTGTAGGGGGAATATTGAAACGCAAAGGAACGCATCAGTTCGAAAACAACGGCGCCTAAGAATGGGGCAGCAACATGGGCTGTCCCCCCCATCAATGTGATAAAGACAAATTCACCAGATGTGGTCCAATAAGCCATCTCAGGATCAATGTGTCCGACGGTCATCGCCGTCATAGCCCCACCAATCGAAGCTAAAACGGCGGCCATAATATATTTATAATAGATGACCCGGTGCACTGAAATTCCGAGATACTCAACGCGAATTTCATTTTCACGAATAGCTTCACCTGCCATTCCCATGGGAGAATTAAAATAGTGATACATCATGATACTGACGATCATAACAATCAGAGAAATCGTGATGAACGGTAATATAGGGCCACCTTCTAGTTGGGGGGCCCATCCAAATAAAGTCGGGGAAATCACGTTAAACCCGTCGGAGCTACCAAAGCTCGTACTTTTAACAAGGATGCCATAAAGGATCATTGAAAATGCCATTGAGAACATGGCAAAAAAGATCTCTCTATAACGCGCAAGCAATAGACCTACAATCGCAGAAACTGTGCCTCCGACTGAGATCGCAACCAATAACAAAACCAAGATATCATCAATTTTGAAATACTGACTGAAAGCGCCAACACTATAAGCGCCTGCACAGTAATAGAGGCCTTGTCCAAAGGAGACCATGCCAGCGCGCATCAACAGCATCAAGCCCAAAACAACAAGTCCCTTTGACAAGGCAACCGTGATCAAAAAGCTAAGCCAATAAGGTACAATAAGACCCAGTGCGATTAAAACACCGGTTAGGACGAAAAGAGAGATATATGTTGATTTTTTCATGTTAAATTTTCCTAGCCCCGGCTATTGCAAACAGCCCCTGAGGACGAAAAGCTAAAACCAAGCCCATGACACCATAGATAACGAAGAGCTCGCCTTCAGGGAAAAGATGAACGGATAGCGCACGCGAAAGACCAACGATCAACGCACCGACAAAGGCACCCCCGACACTGCCCATTCCACCAATAACAACGACGGCAAAAGCCAATACGATAACTTCAATGCCCAGCCCTGGCGTAACGGAAATTCCCGGCGCCGTTAAGGCACCAGCCAACACACCCAAAAAGGCGCCAATGACAAATGTAATACTGAACGTTCGCGTAACATTAATACCTAAGGCACCGGCTATTTCACGATCGTGAATGACAGCCTGTAATAATTTTCCATTACGTGTGCGGTTTAAAGACCACCATAAAATATAACCGATGACAGCCGTAACAGCGATCAACAAGAAGTCATAATTTGCAAATGACAATCCGCCAATTTTACTTCGCCCCAGTAGGACATAGGGTTGGTATGCGAAATAAGCATCAACCCCCCAAAGTAATTTAATAACGTCTTCAAGGATCAGCAAAACGCCATACGTAACCAGGATCATCACCACTTCATCACGGCCATACATAAAGCGAAGCAAGCCACGCTCGATCAGAAGCCCCGTGACGACACCGGCAACAATAGAAACGGCCAGCAGCATGAAATAGCTTGCCCAAGGGGGATGCCCACCGGCAAAATAAAGACCGATCATAGAGGCCCCAGAATAAGCACCAATGGCATAGAAACTACCATGCGCCATATTCAAAATTTTCATAACACCATAGATGAGGGTCAAGCCCGAGGCGATAAGAAAAAGCCAAGATGAATAGATCACACCATCAACGATAATCGCTATAATTAGGTTCACCGCTCACCTCAATTTTTTAAAGATAAAGAAAGAAAAGGGTGTCCATAACAATGTTGTATGAACACCCTTTCATCAACCAAAGCATTGCAAATTTAATGCTTAAGAAAGTTTAGTTGCATTTAGCGCCTTTAAAGCCGCTTTTAATCCAATCTGTTGAATTGATGCCTTCGGGTGGGTTCACACATTCGGCAGCATAACGAACAATATTTTTGAGAGTTAACTTACCGTCAACTTTAGTAACTTGCCCGTAAACCATTTCTTGAACAGCTTGGTGGCCATTGCCGTTTTTCATGGAAATTTTGCCAGCAGGTGAATCATACTCAAGATATTCAAAAGCCTTAGAAATAGCTTCATCACTTGGCACAACACCAGCTTCATCAGCCGCTTTTTCTGTGGCTAGTTTCAAACCCATAATGGCTTGAACCATGTGATAAACAGGATAGCTGGGCTCCGTATTGAAACGGGCTTTATATTCTGTTTGCAACCAAGTATTTAAAGGGTTGTTTGGTGCATAAACACCGTTGGGGCCACGTGCACCAACGATTGCACCTTCAGGGAAGTGCTCTTCAAATTTATAGAGGGCACTTTCACCCGTTGTCAGTATAACAGACTGATCTTCAAACAAACCGCGTGCAGAACCTTGAAGCAAGAACGCCTCTAAATCGCCACCCCAGAAGGAAGAGTGAATGATTTGTGAAGGATTAACCATCAATGCCGAAACTTCAGCACCATATTGACCTGCATATATTTTGGGAAAGAGTTTCGTTGAAACATTAACGCCAGGTTTTAAAGTTTCTAGAGCAGTATTAAAATCGCCCCAGCTGTCATGACCGAAAGAATAATTTTGGTTAATGCCGGAAACTGATTTCAAACCCTCGACTACATCTGTGATGTAGCGCGCAGCCCCGACATTATCCATAGTCGCAGTTGCTGCCGTCCGGAAAACATATTTGTATTTTGCTTCTTCAAARACACGAGGCGTTCCACAGTCAAACAGTACCGTAATTTTTTTCATCTGCTCGGCAACATTTGGAACAGCGAGACAATCACCTGAAGAAATATAACCAACAACCGCGTCAACGCCTTTGCGTTCAACCAAGTTTCTATATTCTGAAACTTGTTTTGTCGCCCCACCAGCTTCATCAATATAGAACGGAGAGATTTTCAGCCCGTTGATTCCAACCTTATCATAAGGTGCAGGAAGGCTGCCTGAGTTCAGCGCTTCAATTAACATATCTGCACCATTTTTCGCTGGGACACCAAATGGACCCGCTGCACCACCAGATAAGAATGTTA
The DNA here is from genome assembly GCA_002732845.1 of Rhodospirillaceae bacterium. Lineage (GTDB taxonomy): Bacteria > Pseudomonadota > Alphaproteobacteria > Rhodospirillales > Magnetovibrionaceae > JANLGW01. The sequence goes on along the minus strand of NVSZ01000002.1, from coordinate 17,940 downwards.
CAAGACCTAACTTATAATCATCCTCAGCAGCCTGTGCTCCTGATAGCATTGTCGTCATTACCAGAGCTCCGCAAAGAGCCACCTTGGAAATCGAATTAAGCATTAGTACGCCTCCAAATATCAAAAACTTAATGGAGACAGAGAAACGGAGATTGATCCGACAACATATATTGATTAAATGTTGTTCCCTGCCTTTAGAACATGAAGGGCCGTTTATCGGCCTCATTCACATCCATAAATGCAGGGACTATGCCAACTCTTACAATTAACTTAACGTATTGATTTTATGGTTAATAATGTAAAATCTAGGGCYTACATAATGATATTGAGCGTTTATAGATCAACGGTTTTTTAAAATGAGCGAATTACGCTCGTTAAATGTCGAAGATCAATTTCTAAATTCCACAGGGAGCTGGCCTATCTTTGATGGATAATAATAACGCCATTTCCCCAACATCCTTTTTGCTGGAGGGTATCTGTTATCATTCNCNACTTCACCAATCGCAATCACTTGCTGAATCTGATGATTTAGCGGATTCATGAAGGAGGTAAAACCTTCTGGATCTTCCGGTAATTTTAATCTCAAGGAACTTAGGGCGTGACGTAGAGCAACCAGGTCCGTACTCCCTTTTGTTTCCACAAGCGCATGTGCAATCGCCAAAACACCTGAATAAGCGCCTTGGGCTGCATAAGAAGGATAATGTCCGGCTTTCTTATAAAAGCTTTTCACAAATGCAGAATTCTCTTGAGTATCTGGCCAATTTAAATGATGCCGCGCAGACATGATCAAGCCGAGAGGCACCTCATCTTTCACCTTTGAAAAAGTTTCATAATTCCCCCCGGTATCAAAGTTCGCCATACGGGACTCTTTGAATAAATCTGTTTTTGCACCTTGACGCAAAAAGGTAACGAAATCTCCCCCCCARAGCGTATTCACAATCAAGTCGGCTTTGACCCCTTTAAGGGCCAAAATATGTGCTGAATAATCAATTTCAAATAAATTAGGCCATAAAACAGCAACAGGCTCATATGGAATTTTAAGATCKTTCATGCCATTACGTAAATCTTGCCAACTTTGATATCCATAATCATAATCTGGCCCAATATAAGCAATGCGAAGGGGCCGCTTTGAAATAATTTCCTTAAAACTTTCTTGGATATAACGGGCACCAGCAAGCATGGATTGACGCGTATTATTACTGAGCCTGAAATAGTTTTCTGTAAGTGCGCCTGAGGTCAATCGAGATGACCCATGATCAGTTCCAATGAAAATGACACCCAAATTGCCAATAATTTTTACAATTTCCAAAGCTATGCTTGAGCTTACAACACCGCAAATAAAAGTCGTTTTCTCATCTCTAACAAAATCACGAACCAGCCGAATACTGCGTGATGATTTTAGTTTTGTATCTTCTACAACAACCCGTATCTTGGGTGCATTTGGCATGTTTTTTTCAATGTTTTCCAAGGCCAACTGGATGGCAACAACGCTATCTTCTCCATAAAGTTTATTAATGCCACTCATGGGGTAAAGACAACCAACATGCACATCAGCTTCACCTTTGGATGCTCCTAATTCTTGACGTGCTGAAGCTGGGCTTACGTAAACCATCAACAATAAAATTAGAACTGAAATGAACTTCATAATCTGTACGACCTATTTATTGCTCGTAATATTTAAGCGCTGCATACGCCTTTTTAGAGCATGGCGAGAAATCCCAAGAGCGTCAGCAGCAAGCCCTTTTCGCCCCTTATGTTCCAAAAGAACTTTTTCAATCACATTCTTTTCATAAGCATCAACTGTATTCATCAATTCACTGCCCATCTCAAATTCTGTTTTTGTATCTTGTATCTCTATCGGCAAATGTAAAAATTGAATCTCTTGTCCTGGATAAAGTATGGTCAGGCGCTCCATTAAGTTTTTTAATTCACGAACATTCCCGGGCCATTCATATCCAGTTAATAACATTTTCACGTCCTCAGGAAGAACAACAGGATTACAGCCTTCTTGTTTGGCATATAGATGTGCAAAATGATCCAGTAACACGGGCGTATCTATTTTACGTTCCGCCAATGCAGGAACAAAAATAGGCACTACATTTAAGCGATAAAACAAATCTTGACGAAATTTCTTTTCATTAACTTCTTGCATAAGGTCCCTATTTGTTGCGGCGACAACAAATACATTCGCCCGTTTTTCACGTGCAGAGCCAACTGTTCGATAAGTTCTATTTTCAAGTAATGTTAGAATTTTTGCCTGCAACACCAAAGACATCTCGCCTATTTCATCCAAGAAAAGCGTCCCGCCTTCTGCAAGTTCAAGCAAACCCATTCGTTTTTTATCCGCACCTGTATAAGCACCTTTTTCAGCGCCAAAAAGTTCTGCTTCCATCAAGTTTTCTGGAAAAGAAGCACAATTAACTTCGACAAAAGAAGCTTCAGAATGTCGTTTGTTATGTAAGCCTCGTGCGACAAGTGCCTTACCGGTACCTGAGGGTCCTGAGATCAAAACAGTTTGGGTTGAACTTTGCCCCACTTGAGAAATCTGATTGCAAAGATCGGTTACTTGCTGACTGTCACCAACGATCCCGTTCTTATCGTTTTCCAACGTCCTTCTAAAGACAATTTCATTCTCAAGTTTTTGGCGCTCCACATTTCGCTTTATGAGCAAAATCAATTCATCAAGCTCAAACGGTTTGGTCAGATAATCAACAGCACCCAATTTAATTGCCTGTACAGCAGCGCGCGTATCGCCGTGGGCTGAAATCATAATGGTTGGAATGCTCAGTTGCATTTCCAATAATTTTTCAAGAACCTCTAACCCCGTTTGATCCGGTAGTTTCAAATCCAATAAGATGACATCTGGTTGTTCATTCATGGCCATATCCAAGCCATCGTCCCCCCTATAAGCCGCGATGACTTCCATACCTTCTGGCTTTAATGAAAAGCTTATACTTCGTGCTAAATTTTTCTCATCATCAATAACAAGCACTTTAATATCGTTCATGAAAGCCTCCTTGAAAYTCTGTGTTTATTCTTGAAATGGTTTATTGGGAAGGATGACTGAAGTTATAGTCCCCTCACCTAGCTTGCTCTCAAAACTTAATCGACCACCGTTTGTAGAGATCAAGCTGGAACATATAGCGAGGCCAAGGCCTACTCCTGAAGGTTTGGTCGTAAAGAAAGGCTCACTCATGTGAGTAAGTTCTTCGTTCGAAATGCCACAACCTTGATCTTCAATTAAAATGTTACATTTTTCATTTTCGCAAAATGCCCTGAGCGTCAATTGACCTGCTTCTTTTTGTTCCATGGACTGTAATCCATTTAAGACAAGGTTCATCAATATTTGACGGAGGTGAACTGGATCTCCCCACACAAATAGATCGCCATGTTCTGGCTTGCGAATATCACTTATCACACCAACATTCTGTTGCTTTGCAGTTACAGAAATCGACACTTTGATGCTTTCAAAAAGCTCCGATACTTTCACGTAAATAGGTTCGGGCTCTCTTGGTCTGGCGTAATCCAGCAAATCGCTCAGCACCATATTAGAGCGATCAATTTCATCCTTCACAATCTCCATAAGCTCTAATCGCTCTGGATCTTTTTCCGATTTTGCAAGTGCAGATACAGCTGTGTTTATAATAGTAAGAGGATTTCGCACCTCATGGGCCACCCCTGCAGCCATTTGTCCAAGACTGGCTCTGCGTTCCATCTCCAAGTTAGAGCGAATGAACTTCTTTAACTGGGTACGCATACTCTCGATCGCAACACTCAACCTGCTAATCTCCCAACTTCCCGCCACTTTTAACGGTGTGTCAATATCACCTCGGGCAACCCGCTCTACGCGTTTTACCAATCTATCAATTTGATGATTTAGGCGATAACTAATATCGTAATGGAGATAGATAATGACCAATGCAGTAAGAAGTGCCGTTAGCAACAGAAGGTAGCGGACCTGAATTGTGGGTGACACGGCCTTAATCGCTGCTTTTGATAAGAATAATTTCCAACCGGGGATCACTTCACTCAGCAACTGAAAATCATGTTCTTTTTGATCTTTTTGGATCAAGCCAACGGCATCATAGAAGAACCCATCAGGGGTTTCTAAAATCGGTTTTCGAAATCCCGACATTGTTAAGTTATGCATAAACTCAGTTAATGTTGCAAAGCGAATGACAAAGCCGATACCCTTTTTGCTTCGGAGGTCTTTATTTTTAGATTCATTTGAAGAGCGCTTTAATATGACCCATCCTGGCAAATCAAAGGAAGGCTTAGAGGGACCAAATACTTCTAGATCCCCAACTTTTGAATAAGGCACCCCCTCAWTTGATAGGTTGAAAAYAATCTTACTGGGAAAGGATCTTACAACCTGACCATCTTCACCAAAAAAAACCACCCCGTAYGTGTGAGGGGTATCCACTAATACCCTTAGAATAGTTTCTAAGGGTAAAGAAARAGGTTGGTCAAGTTGTTCTTCGAAGAACTTTGGGTGATCAAATTGATCTAAAAGATCTCCTAATTCTAATTCTCGTTCGATTAAAAAATGGTTTGTAGCATTTTCATAAGCCACGACTTTAACAGCATTTTGATGATCCGAAATTTTTGAAACTAAATCAGAAAAATAATTATCATATAAAGCCGATAAGATTATTATTGGAAGTAAAGCAACGATTAACGAGAAAACAAGATAGCGTGAGGCCAAACGATAATAAGGTGCCTTCCCCCTTTGCTTTTCTATTTTTTTTGACAGAGCCATTTTTTTCTTCTGTAAGATAACGTCCAATCCACATTTATTANGTAATGCCACAGCAATTGACTTGCCAGTTCATTTTTAATGAGGAAGCTATTGATTATCTATGTCATCTCATCATTGTGAGCGATATTCGGTCCATATTACCACGAAAGGGACCGAATATCGCTCAAAACATTATTCAATATTTTCAATGAACACATTAATCTCGCTTATATTCTTTTTATAAACAGTATGTATCTGGACTTGTCTGAATAAAGTGGACAGCACCTTCGAGATTATTAATTGTTGCCCCTGGAAATGATATTTCCGAAGGCGCGCTAAGGCGTAAAAAAAGCCACAGCCTTCTTCGCGAGCCAAAAATGATGAGATACCAATTCATCAATGCGGAGAAGGCCGACGACAATGCCAGCCGTTTATGTTCGTTATTCAAAGTTTCTAGATCTGGGTTTTATGCTTGGAAAATCCGTCCAATAAGTTTTCGCCAGCGTGAAGACAAGGTTTTGTTGACGCATATTCGCAGTGAATTTGAAAGTAGTCATCGGTCATATGGGCGACCTTGGTAGCCCCTGGAAACGATGTTTCCGAAGGCGCGCTAGGGCGTGATCGAAGAATAGCGAGAACAAGGTTTTCAAGTCGGCCACGGTTAATGCGTGAGAACGGCATACAGGCTGTTAGAACGCGGAAATCAAGGCGATATTTTAATCACACACCAACAATGAGCTTTGCGCCAAACTTTCTAAACCAAGACTTTGTGGCAGCGGCTCCTAATCAAAAATGGTCCGTTGATATCTCGTATATAGAGACTCGGCAGGGTTGGCTTTACCTTGCTGTTGTCATCGACCTTTATTCTCGAAAAATAATGGGTTGGGCCGTTAGCTATCGAATGAAAAAGGACTTGGCATTGCGGGCATTACGAATGTAATAATCCTACGTTGCCCAAAACCAGGCCTCGTTCACCACTCAGATCGTGGCAGCCAATATTGTGCAACTGAATATCAATTGGAACTGAAACGATGCGGCATTAAAATATCAATGTCTGGAAAAGGAAATGCCCCTGGAAACGTTGTTTCCGATGGCGCGCTAGGGCGTGTTATGACAACGCGCCCGTGGAGACATTCTTCAAAACCTTAAAAGCAGAACTGGTCTGGAGGACAAAGTTTGAAACGAGGTTGCTGGCCGAAACGTCGATCAGAAATTACAGCAACAACTTCTACAACACCCGAAGGCGCCATTCAGCACTGGGCAACATCAGCCCAATGAGGTCTGAAAATATGGCATCCTAAAGAGTGAGGTGCTGTCCACTTTATTCAGACAAGTCCACCCCAGCTTGCAGGAGCTGGAAGTTGTCTGCTTACCCTGTGCTTACCTGCGCATTTTAGCTGGCGTTACCCCAGACAACAAAAACCCGCCAACTCATTGAGTTAGCGGGTTTTTATTTGCTTGCGGGAGTAGGATTTGAACCTACGACCTTCAGGTTATGAGCTTTGCAAGCTTGGGCAAGGTCCTGCAATGACTATCGATAAGTAGCACTGTCAGGCGTTATCCCTTAAGGACTGACAAAGTCTTTTTAATTGGCATCCCGATTCAATACTTTCCACAGCGTCGGAAGCACCGCCGCCGCTAGGGCAATTTTTAGTACTGCCCCTAAAAGGAAAGGCTGAACACCTAAAATCCATGCCTTTTCAGCACCAATCAAGGTTGTCAGCCAACCGTACCCGAAACCAAAAATAATGGCCGTTCCCAAAGTCATCGCCACCAGTGTGGTCAGGACTGAACGGTCCCATCCTCGAGTGTTCAAATAGCCGAGACATACGCTTGCCGTGAGAAAGCCGACCAGATAGCCGCCCGTCGGTCCAGCCATATAGGCAAGGCCGATGCCCTTTTCAGGTGTTCCCGCAAAAACCGGCAGGCCAACGGTACCTTGGGCCAAGTAGAGCAGGATTGTCGCAGTTCCAAGACGGGGGCCATAAGCCATGGCGATAACCAATACGGCGAAGGTCTGCATGGTCATGGGAACGGGCCAAAAGGGGATCTGGATTTTTGCCGATAGCGTTAAGAGCAAACTACCAACAATGGCCAAAATGATGTTGCGCGCCCACGATTTTCCTTCTGCGTGCGGCCACACGGCGTCCGCGAGGGTCGAAGAGGTCGTCGTTATCGGTATCATGTTCATTTTCCTTAATTCTGCATCTTTAACTCTGCGATGACGAGGCCTTGTAAGTTACCCCACCAGTTCAACCAAAAGGTCCTTGGCGTCGACTTGGCTTCCTGCGCTGACGTGAACTTTCTTAACTACACCGTCGTTCTCCGCATGAAGCGAAGTTTCCATTTTCATGGCTTCCAGCGTCAGCAACAAATCACCCGCCTTAACGGTTTGCCCAGCCTCAATTGCGATGGACGATACCATGCCCGGCATGGGCGCCGCAACGTGGCTAGGATTGTCCGCATCGGCTTTGGGGTGTTTGACTTTAGTTGCCGCCAAACTGTGCAAGGGCACAACCGAAGCCCGGGGCGTGCCGTTGAGTTCGAAGAAAACCTTAACGTCACCTTCGGCGTTGGGCTCGCCGATGGCTTGGCAGCGGATCACCAGTGTCTTGCCACGTTCCAGCTCAACATTAATTTCTTGGCCCGGTTTCATGCCGTAAAAAAAGACCGGCGTTGACAAGGTGTGAACCGGACCGTTGTGACGACGAAAAGCGGCGTAATCTTTGAACACCTTGGGGTACATCAAATACGAATTAAACTCTTCATCCGTGACCTTGCGTTCAACGGATTTTTCCACTTCGCCGCGCGCCTCGTCCATGTTTACAGGGGCTGCAATTGATCCCGGCCGCACGGTGATCGGCGTCTCGCCTTTCAACACCTTGGCTTGTAATTTCTTGGGAAACCCGCCGCTGGGTTGGCCAAGGTCGCCACGGAAAAAAGACACCACGGAATCGGGAAACGATACCTCCTTGGTGGGCGATTGAATATCTTCGGGTGTTAGCCCCCCCGAAACCATCGCCAATGCCATATCCCCAACCACCTTGGAAGACGGCGTGACCTTAACAATATCGCCAAACATCTGGTTCACATCGGCGTAAGCCTTGGCAACTTCGTGCCAGCGTTCTTCCAAACCCATTGATCGCGCCTGTTCGCGCAGATTGGTAAACTGCCCGCCGGGCATTTCATGCAGAAACACTTCCGAAGCGCCAAACCGTAAATCACTTTCAAAGCCCGCATATTGTTTGCGCACCATTTCCCAATAGTCAGAAAAGGTTCTCAGCATTCCACCATCTAAGCCGGTGTCGCGATCGGTGCCGCGCAAAATTTCCACGAGTGAGCCAAGGTTGGGTTGCGACGTCAGGCCGGAAAAAGAATCCATCGCCGCGTCAAAGGCATCAACACCGCTTTCCACCGCAGCCAAAACCATCGACGCAGACACCCCTGATGTATCATGCGTATGCAGATGCACCGGCAGTCCGGTTTCTTGTTTGACCACCGGAATCAAAAGCCGCGCCGCCTGGGGTTTGAGCACCCCCGCCATATCCTTAATGGCGATGATGTGACAGCCCGCGTCTTTCAATTCACGTGCCATCTTGATATAATAATCGAGATCATATTTGGGGCGTTTTGGGTCCAGCATATCGCCGGTGTAACAAATCGTGCCTTCCAGCAATCGACCCGTTTCCAAAACCGCATCCATGGCAACGCGCATGTTTTCAACCCAATTCAGGCTGTCAAATACCCGAAACACATCGACGCCGCTGTCCGCCGCGCGGTGAACAAACTGCTGTACCACGTTATCGGGATAGTTGGCATAACCAACGCCGTTGGCACCGCGCAACAACATTTGAAACAACACATTGGGGATGCGTTCACGCAACGCTCGAAGGCGTTCCCATGGGCATTCTTTCAAAAACCGCATGGCCACATCAAAGGTTGCCCCACCCCAGCATTCCAACGAAAACAAATCCGGCAAAAGATGAGAATAGGCATCGGCCACTTGCACCATGTCGTGGCTGCGCATGCGCGTCGCCAACAACGATTGATGCCCATCCCGCATGGTGGTATCGGTGACCAGAGCCTTTGTTTGATCCTTCATCCACTGGGAAAAAGCTTGCGGGCCAAGTTCATTCAAAAGATCACGGGTGCCTTTGGGACGTTCAGATTGTCGCTCGAATGCGGGCACTTTTGGGGCCGGGTGCGGCGTCGGCAAGACCCGTCCGGCGACTTCCGGGTTGCCGTTAACCGTGACATCGGCGATGAAATTTAACAACCGGGTGGCGCGATCTCTGCGCGCCGGAAAATGAAACAGTTCCGGCGTTTCGTCGATAAACCGCGTGGTGTATTCGGCGGTGGAAAATTTAGGGTGATTGATGAGGTTTTCAACAAACACCAAATTGGTCGCCACACCGCGAATGCGAAATTCCCGGAGCGCCCGATCCATACGCTTAATCACCTCATCCGAAGACGGGGCCCAGGCGGTGACTTTTTCCAACAGGCTGTCGTAATAGCGCGTGATCACCGCGCCGGAATAGGCGGTGCCGCCATCAAGGCGAATGCCAAAACCGGTGGCCCCACGGTAAGCACTGATGCGCCCATAATCGGGAACAAAATTCGCCTCGGGATCTTCAGAAGTGATACGGCATTGCAGGGCATGACCGTTCAAAACGATCTCACTTTGCGGTGGCACGCCGGTTTCTGCGCGCACACCGATGCGACCACCTTGGGCAATTTGAATTTGCGCTTTAACGATGTCTATACCGGTTACCGCTTCGGTCACCGTGTGTTCGACCTGCAGCCGTGGATTGACTTCGATAAAATATATTTCGTCGCTATCGGCATCCATCAGGAATTCTAAGGTTCCCGCATTTGAATAGCCCACGCTTCTGGCCAAGCGGAGCGCCGCTTCACACAAATCAGCGCGCCCTTCTTCATCCAAATACAAGGCCGGGGCACGTTCCACGACTTTCTGGTTGCGCCGTTGCACCGTGCAATCGCGTTCGAACAGATGCACCACGTTGCCATGCAGATCGCCGAGAATCTGCACTTCGACATGACGTGCCCGTTCCACCAGCTTTTCCAAATAGACTTCGCCATTGCCAAAGGCGGCTTCGGCTTCACGCCGTCCCGCAACAACTTCGGTTTCCAAGTCTTGTTCACGGCGAATGATGCGCATGCCACGACCACCGCCACCCCACGAGGCTTTCAGCATCACGGGATAACCAACCTCAGTAGCCATGCGGCGCACGTCATTCATATTTTCCGGCAAAACACCGCTCGCCGGCATCACCGGGGTGCCCGCTTTTTCCGCCAAAATGCGCGCCGAAACCTTGTTGCCCAAGGCCCGCATAACGTCCGACGAGGGGCCGATAAAGATTAAGCCAGAGTCCCGACAAGCGTCGGCAAAGTCCGGGTTTTCAGACAGAAATCCATAGCCCGGATGCACCGCATCACACCCCGCATCATGAGCAATGCGCAAAATATCATCGATGTTCAGATAGGCTTTGACCGGGCCGTCATTGACGCCGACCTGATAGGCTTCATCCGATTTAAAACGGTGCAGAGATAATTTGTCCTCGGCGGCATATATAGCCACGGTGCCAATACCCAACTCATTCGCCGCGCGGATAATGCGGATAGCAATCTCGCCACGGTTGGCAATCAGTATTTTTTTAATTTTCTTAGGCGCGGTATTCATCTCGACAATCCTATTTTTAAATCAAACCAATTACTTAATAAGCTGCACGCCAATCAACACCCACAGGGCGATAAAGTGAAAAGCTATGCCCAACAGAAGGGCAGACAGAATTTGTGGTGCACCGCAATGTTGGACCAAAATTGTACCCTAGCGACAATGGTGAGGCAAAGCAGAATGCCTGGGCCGATCTAATCGATGCTGACAAAGAGATCTTTTCTAGAATACCTGTATCACGGTAAACCTGCAAAAAATCCTGCAGCAGCATCGCGCGACATGCCGTATGTGGTCTGGGTAAGGTCGTTGGTGCCATTGCTAAAGAATTCTGATTCTTTAGCAATGGCACCGGCCTGCAAGGCCGCGCACGGCAACTCGATCATGTTGCCGATAAGGTAGGTCACTTTTATCCCTCGCTCTTTAAACACCAATTCTGCGGTTTCTTTGATGAGTGTTTTCAAGCGCGCCAGCTCTTTACGATCCGCAACAAGCGGAATCATAATTTCTGGATGCAGGTGCCCCTCCTTCGCCACCACATCACAGGCCGCTTCGAACAGGGCGCGCGCCTGCATTTGATATATTTCTGGATAACTAATTGCCAAGCGACAGCCGCGATGGCCCAACATGGGGTTCATTTCATGAAGGTCGTCCGCTCTTTGTTTGACAACTTCGGCAGAGACACCCAATGCCTTGTCCACATTTTCAATGTCTCGGGATTGGGTGGGCAGAAACTCATGCAACGGTGGGTCCAGCAAACGCACGGTGACGGGGTAGCCTTCCATAACTTCGAACAACTGTTCAAAGTCATGATGTTGATAAGACAAAAATTTACCTAAGGCAACACGGCGTGCGGCGGCATTAACTGCTAAAATCATTTCTCGCATATGGATGATGCGTTCCGGATCAAAGAACATGTGTTCTGTCCGCGCGAGACCAATACCTTCCGCCYCTAAGACTCGACAAAGGTTAGTTAAGCACTGAACAACAAATATACACCAGATGCAGCTAGAAGAGTACCAAAAAAAATGCTTTGAGCACGCTGAATATTTTGAGCTTTTAACAAAAAGTTTAGTGTGCTTCCAGCAGCCAGCCAAACAAATTGAGACCCCATTAAAAGTAAAATAAAGAGAGCAACCAAGAACCATAGGTTGGTTTTGTCAGGATTTAAAAACTGTCCGAACAATACGGCAATCATTACGTAGAACTTGGGATTCAGAGAGGTTAGCAAAAATCCATCAAAAAAGCCATGAGCGCTACCTGTTTGTTGTTGTTGTTTGGAAGGATGATGAACGAAGAATTTGTATGCCAAATAGAATATATAGCCGATACCAACATATTGAACGACCTCATACACACCTTCTTTTGCCAAGAAAATATGGCTTAGGCCAATTCCACCAAAGTATGCAATTAATAAGGCCGAGGTGGATAAGCCTATGAAAAATGATAAGGAACGAAAAATGCCATTGGCACTCCCCAGTCCAGCCAAAGTGATGTTGACTGGGCCAGGGCTTAAGGTTAATGGGAGTAGAAGTCCCATAAATGATAAGATTTCATAGACATTTAACGGCATATTTGTGTCCTTGATTATTGCTACAACGGCTTTGCCATATTGTCTTTGTTAGGATCAAGCTAACCAGCCTTTTTAATAGCGAGATCAGTAGTAGAAGATCTAGCATAATTAGCAACGGCATTTCTACAATCATAGAATATGTCGTTGACGACAATTCCATCCAAGCCATATTCCAGTACATATTGGAGAAGATCGCTCATGCGATTAATAAAACCAGTCCCTTTAAAATTTAGCGATGTGTTGCATAAAACGCCATAACCAGTTCGTTTGCTAAATGCCGTAAGAAGCGCATGCATGAGGGGATTCTGCTCTTCATTTACAGACTGTAGGCGGGCGGATCCGTCTACGTGCGTAATAGCGAGTAGTTTGTCGTTCTTTACTGTCTGAAAATGAAGCATATAAGGACTTGGTCCATGAGCATTGAAGTGTTTATGGACTTCTTCCTCCAGACAAATAGGCGCAATGGGCCGAAAATCCTCACGTTGTTTAATTTTGTTTATTCGTGCATGCATCTCCTTAGTGAAGGGTGCTGCGATGAGCGATCGATTACCAAGAGCGCGCGGCCCAATCTCATAGCGCCCCTGCACCCATGCAATTATATTTCCGCTTTCCAAAAATGCTGCGACATCATCTAAAGCCAAAGGTACGGCATGAATACCGTCAAGATTCGTTGAATCCATGACAAAATCTTCGCCTGCATAGACGGACCAGTCAATTTTCGCTTTCCCAGTGTAATGATGCATTGCATCTACTGCTGTACCAATGGCCGAACCTGAGTCATTTGTACACGGAGGAATGAAGACATCTTCGAATAAGCTGGTTTCCTTCCACATACTGTTCCAATCGCAGTTTAGCCCGCAGCCACCAGAAATGATGAGCGGAAACCCTTCCGTAAGATGCTCTTTCGCAAATTCATGGAAACGGCGGAATAACGCATCGGAAAATTTACGGGCTAAATTTTTAAATTTCTGGCTTTCAACTCCAATGTTGAGAAAAGGGCTATCGCTCAGATCTCGCTTGTTCAGAGACAGGAGGATAGACTTTTGAGCCAGAACGAAATCAATCAACTCTTGTTCTTCGGCACTGACCTCTCCAGCTTCTCCATAACTCACAAGAGCCATCATTTTTCCGGCATCTTCAAACCTATGATGATCGCTCAACAAAGGGAATGATGGATCAGCTAAAGCGTAAAGAAAAGCGTATTTGTTGCCGGGGTCTTCCAGCACATCACCGACTTTTGTGATTTGAACGTTTTCATCTATATGATAAAAAGCCCCGATATTTCCTTCCCATACAAGTGCATAGCAGGGCTGACCTTGGGGAAAAGGAGACATGCCATATGAACACATCACGTGTGAACGCTCATGTGAGGATGAAAAGAAGTTTACATTTTTGCCAAATAAGGTTTGAGAACGATCGACGATTGTGTCCAGGCCACAACCGAAATATCCGCCCTCGACTGGCGCACTGATGGAATGGACGCCTTTCACCCATCCTGATATGGAAATTGTATCCGGAATATCATCTACATACTCGAGACAACGCAAATGTAAGCTTGGTGAAACTGATGCATAACGGGGCCATGAATCTTTCTCAGCTTCAATGGAAAATTCTAGGCGGCCTTCGTTGATATATGCAATGTGTCCGTCATGACCTGGTTTATACGATAAAATTTTCATGCTTACTTCCAAGTTTAATTATGGGGAGACAACGACAAAATGAACATGTTTTTACGTCCAGTGGATGATTGTTTCGTCATCAAGCTTTGCCATCAAAAAAGAGACGGTTGACCTTGTGTCATTCTGATTTTGCAATGTCCCAACAGCGTGAATTGCTTTGCCATTGAAGCAGTACAGATCGCCCGGTTCGATGTTAATTACCTGCTTCTCAAAATCATTTAACAGCTCTGTTGGATATGGGTGACCTGTTCCCATTAAACCCAGACGCCGCCGACAATCGTCATCAGGAATAATATTCCAATAGTGAAGGCTGCCACCTGTTCCATTTTCAATGCAAAAATTTGCAGCAACGACTGCATTGTTTGCAGCTTCTTGGATCTCGAAACCGTTCTGTTCAGGTACTTTGCATTGAGCTTCGTCTTCGTGTGGTAAAAGAGAATACTCATTGTTTGCCATCCATGATCGCATAACGTAGCGCCCTGCTTTTTCATCGTTATACTCTGCCGCACGGAAGTTCATCTGATGGCTGCCGAGCTCTGGCTCAAGCCACTGGCAAAAGTCCTGCCAAACATTGCACGTTCCGCTGAAAAGAGTGTCGAGTACAGGATCTGTTTCAGAAACCTCATCAAAATACTCGCCTAAAGATTTTCTGTAATGAAATGCTCCAACGTATTGAGCTGGAACAACTCGGCCTCGATTGTAGCGGTTCGGRTGTGAATAAAAATTCTGAGAAATCTGTGCGCAGCATTCCGTGGGCAGAGCGGAGCGAAAGATCGCTCCCGCAAGGCGCCCCTCAAGGACGTCATTTAACAAGTCGAATTGAAACCCATCTGCTTCTACGAAAGAAAAGACATTGGACGGGAACGATCTTCCACTTATTATAGTATTACTTTCTGGTTTAAGTTTGGGAATAGAAGTTATCATATGATATTCCTCGTCTATAAAAATACTACTATAAAGTTTTATCAATTATTACCTTACATCCTAATGCATATGCTTATTAATATCTTTAGTTGATTTAAAATGTCAATATATTTTTTAGTTGTAAAGATTTTATAAAATTTGTATGAAGTTACACACCAATACAAACCTAAAACTTAGCTATAGGCTATTWSKRSWYWKRWSYYWTRSTMSWWYWWKGYKKAWAGWWGKTCYKKMWSTWAGAGAAGGCATGTGTCATTCCCGTGAATGGAACCTGTGCTTAAACGAAGGATCATCTGTTGATTGAATTATTATTTACAAATGTTGCCAGAAACCATTGCCTCACTAGAAAAGGAGTAGCTCTTAATGAAAACTCATAAGTTGTTTAATGATGAAGTTACCCCACGACAAACATTTGAGTGTTATGGACGGTGGGTCCAACCTCTGATTACATTTTTGAGCGGTGTTCCTGGTCGAAACGAGAAACCATTAATCACGATCACACCGTTAGGCGCGATCGTGATTGATCTATGCAAGGTCGCAAGTGGTGTTAGCCTTGGGTGTCTTGTGCTGACGTTAGGGCAGTATGTGCTCGTGGGATTGCCTTTGTGCTGGTTGTTACTAGTGAATGGTGCGCGCTCCTTAGCCAGCGACGCACACTATGCTGGCCACGCATGTGTCACAGGAAAGCCTGCGATTGACACGTGGATTGGCGAATTTTTAAGCACCCTCGTTTTGTCTACAAACATGAGAGAATATGCACCAGGGCATAATATGCTACACCATGGACGCAATGGCATATCTACTCTTGAAGACCCGGATGCACGGCTGGTCCTTGCGTTAGGCTATAAGCCAGGACAAAAGATGGACTGGTACGTACGTAGATTATTTACTTCCTTAGTTTCGCCGTTTTATCACGCACAGTATTTATGGGCTCGCCTTCAGTCTAATTTTATTTCCGCTCATCCCCTTAGATTATTATTGTCATGGACAATTCATGGCTCAGCTTTAATAGTCGTGTGGCATTTCGAATTTTGGAATGCATATTTACTGGGATGGCTGGTCCCGATGGTCCTTCTATATGCCATAAGTGCGGCCTTACAATTTCCCTCTGAGCACTTGTGGCTTAGAGAGAAAGACGAAGGTCAGGCCCGGGGAGATCATTTTCGGAAAATGTCTCATGGAAGATTCTTTTTAGCTCCAGCTCCCCGTCAAAACCTTAATTTGAGACTGAAACTCTTCGCATGGATAATTTGGTCTGTAAGAATGGTTCCGCTAATATTTGGGAGATTTTTTGTCTGTGTTTCTATTCTCCCTGCCCACGACTATCATCATCGCCACGCCCGTGTGATGGACTGGCCTATGGAACCATATCTGCGTGCTCAGGAGATTGAGGCTGGTGCTCAAGGTTATTTGGAATACTACGGACTTTGGCGAGTTTATATTGACCAATTCCGAATTTGGTCAAAGCAGAATACATGGCACTCAAAGGCCAAGCCATGACCTTTTCGTCAGTTGAAAGGCGTTAATAGTTGGGCATTTTTCAAGCTCTTTGTAATCAAACGGGGCACGAAGTTTAAGCGTTATCTAGACAGCCCCATAYYTTYTCTMWWKWCCTWWKYTCSAACTYRAYYKGRSACMGCNCCMWNGTTNANTYTCCNKTGGCAAGCCCCTAGTTCACTAGACACTTGCGACCTTCTCTAAATACCTTTTTTCGAACTCGATTGGGGACAGCCCATTGTTATTTCCATGCCTGCGTTTTGGGTTGTAATACAGCTCGATATAATTGAAGACGTCTGACCGAGCTTCAGCCCTTGTTTTATATATCTTTCGTTTGATGCGTTCTGTCTTCAGCAACGAGAAGAAGCTTTCGGCAACTGCGTTGTCGTGGCAGTTTCCTCGACGGCTCATGCTGGCTTCCAGATTGTTGTCTACAAGGAACTTTCGCCAATCGGAACAGGTATACTGAACGCCCTGATCAGAATGTATCAGAACTTTACGTTTCGGTTTTCTTCGCCATAAGGCCATCAACAAGGCGTCGATCACCAGATCGGCACGAGGATTGCTTTTCATACTCCAGCCGATGATTTGACGAGAGAATAAATCCAAGACAATGGTCAGGTACAACCAACCTTCATGAGTGCGGATATACGTGAAGTCTGTGACCCAAGATTGGTTCGGGCCTTGGGCCTGGAACTGACGATCCAAGGTGTTTGGGGCGACATGACTGACACCACCGCCTTTAAAACCTCTATGGCGTTTGTAGCCACGTTGAGAGCGGATTTCTGCATTTTGCATAATCCGATGCACACGATTTTTACCACAACTTTCGCCGTGATCTTTCATATCTTTGGTGATGTTGCGGTAGCCATAGGCACATCCACTTTCGAGCCAGAACTGTTTGATCAGCCCAAGCAATCTTTTGTCTTCAACGGCCCGTGAACTCAGAGGTTGCCGCAACCAAGCATAAAAGCCACTGCGATGAACGCCAATCACACGACACATCGTATTTACCCTGTACTTGTTGAGCCTAGACTTTATGAACGCGTACTTTTGCGGGACTCGCTTGCAAAGAACGCGGCGGCCTCCTTTAATATGTTGCGCTCCTCGGTGACGCGGCGAAGCTCTGCTTTTAATCGGCGGAGTTCGTCTTGCTGACCTGAGATCATTTGATGCTGGGAACCAGTGTCGCCGTATTTGCGGATCCAGTCTCGAAGACTTTTGGGCGTCACGCCAAGTCGATCTGAAACTTCACCGATCTTATAGCCGCGATCCGTAACTTGCCTGACCGCTTCAATCTTAAATTCTTCCGTGTAACGTTTACCACTCATTTTAAAACACCTTTCTGTTGCGTAATTGGTACGCTAAAAAGTGTCTAGAGTACTAGGGGCTTGCCAGATTGCCAACGGCATCATGCGCCAAGTATTGGCACATGATGCTAAAACGGCGGTGGAGATTTCTGCCATGCTGGGTGAGTGAACGGTAAAGGTAAAACACGAGGACACAGCGGCAAGGTTTTCATCCCAATGAAAACCAAGGTACAAAAAAGCATCGGTGAGACAGCAAGGCCACTCCTGACGCTCGACCAAGCCCTCACCATGCCACACAGGCGGCAGGTGATTTTCGTCCGCTCCTATAAACCTGTCTATGCAGTCAATGTGTGCTATTACGAAGACCCCGCCTATCGTGGGCGGCACGATGAACGGCAACGACGTTGAACCAAGCCCGATAGAAATATCGAGCTTTTTTATTAACTGGCGGGGYAAAGAAGCGGAAACCACCACTCCACAATTTCATTAGGGAAGCCCAAACGAACAGCACCTTTAGGCGTGTCGGC